>CAZBAK010000019.1:0-13495 GCA_964489715.1 uncultured Tissierella sp.
ATATTGTGTCCTGTTGTATGAAGGGCTGTCTGTGAAGCCATAAGTCCCTTTGTTGCTGTATTCATTGAAGAAAATATTCCTGACATATTAACCCTCCTATACTTCTTTTTCTATGATATTAGCATTTGTACTTTTATCATAACTTCCAGTATTCTGGTATGTATTATCTGTTTTTGCTACCTTAGCCAGGGATTCTAAGAAATTGTCTCCAAAGGAAAGTGCCTGCCTAGTCAAAAGGAGATTCAATTCTTGTAAAGAATTAATCTCCCCTATCAGATCCATAATTTGTCCATCCTCTAAGTCTGCTCCCTTAAATTCTTCTAGCATCTCTATATTTTCACTCTTTTTATTTAAAATTTCAATTAAAGCATCTCCATCATTTTTAACTAGAACTTCTTTTTCCATCTTTAAAAGTTCTATTATGGATTCTAGATGCTTTTGCAAGTCTTTTTTAGTCATTGAGTTTTTCTCCCTTTTGAACCCCTATATTGTCCATTATCTTTTTAGCTATGGTCTTGTCATTTACCTTGTATGTTCCCTGCATGATGGCTCTTTTAATAGTCTCTACTCTTTCACTTATACCATCATCCTTAGATAGGTTGACAAACTGAGCCAGTCTCTTGGTTGAGTCTGAGATTTGGACATTTACATTTTTCTCTTTAGAAGGCTTCTTTGCTTCGTTTGCAAGTTTTATTTCTTCTTTAGAAAGCTCTTTTCTCTCTATCTTGTTTATGTTTTTATTATAGTTTTCATATCTATTATAGTTATTTTGACCTTTATTGATTTTCATATAAACTCCTCCTCTTGTGGGTCTACTTATTATATCGGCAGTTTAAGAAAATACTTAAGTCCTAATTTAAATTTCTCAATCTTTGTTCCTTGCTCAGTATATTTGTGATCCTTACTCCGAAGTTTTCGTTTATTATTACAACTTCTCCTTCAGCTATTAGTTTGCCATTTACATATATTTCTAAGGGTTCGTCTGCCAGTTTGTTTAACTCAACTACAGAACCATTGTTAAGGGACAGGATTTCCTTTATGGTCTTTTGGTTTTTACCCAGTACCACACTAAATTCTAGGGGAACGTCCATTATTAGATCTAAGTTTCTAGGGGCCTTTCTGCTTTCTCCATCTTCATTTAAATCTTGGAATACAGGCTTTTGTACCACTGTTCTCTGTTTTGGAGCTGGTCTAGGACTTTCTTCTAGAACTTCTTCCTGGTAAACTTCCTGGCTTTCTTCTTCCACTTTAGTCTCTTCTTGGATTACTTCTTCCTCTAGGATTGGCTCTTCTATAGGAGTGTCTTCCTCTTCTTCACCCATCATTATCTTGGAAATCTTTTCTACGGTTTCCATGCTGTATATCTGCATGATCTCACTGTCTATAAGTCCTTCTACTGTCAGGTTAAAAGCTATTTTACATATATTTTCATTTGATTCTGCTATGGTAGAGTCTACGGATTCTTCATCTTTCCAAACACTTACATCTGGTGGGAAGATATCTATGGCCCTGTTTAGCATGGTTGCCATGGATGTTGAGGAAGATCCTATCATCTGGTTCATGGCCTCTGCTACAGCACTGATCTCTAGTTCAGTAAGCTCTTCATTTGCCCCTGTTCCATCTCCACCCATCATCAGATCAGCTATTATAGCTGCATCTTTTTCATCTACCATTAAGAAGTTATTGCCCTCAAGACCTTCTTTAAACTTTATATTTGCTACAACCTTTGGTATGGAGCATTCATCAATTATTTGCCTAAATGGTATAACAGACACTCTTGGTGTTGTTATCATAACTCTATGGTTTAGTATAGAAGAAAGGGTTGTTGCAGCTGTGGACATGGATATGTTTCCTACTTCTCCTATTATATCTTCCTGTATGCTATCAAGCTGGGCCATAGCTTCTGAAGGAGTTTCCTCCTCTGGCTCATCATCTGAATTTTTATTTAGTAGTGCATCTATTTCTTCTTGAGATAAAAAATCATTACTCATTTTGTTCACCTTCTTCTATAAATTGAAGTATCTCTACTCCTAATTTTTCTTCTATTTTTCCTGGCTTTACTAGGAAGTGGAGCTTGTCTTCTACATAAAGCTTTAGAGGATCCTTGGATTTTGTATCCAGTTGAATAATATCTCCTAGTTCTATATCTAAAAAGTCTCTCACTGTTATTTGAGAAGATCCCAGTTCTACCTCTATATCTACTGGAGCTCCCATAACATTGTTGGCTATTATGTCACGGCTTTCATCATTTACTTCTTTTTCAAAGTCAAACCAATTTCTAAAGCTCAGCTTGTCTAGGATATTTTCAAAGGATATATAGGGTATACCTATATTTATAAAGCTCTTTTGCTTAAATATTTCCACTGTAAAGCTGGCTAGGATCACTGGCTCATTGGGAGACATGCTCTGTCCCAGTTGTGGATTGGTCTCCAGTGAAATTATCTTTGTCTTGGTCTCTACTATTTCACTCCAGGCCAGTTCAAAGGCTTTGAGGATCTTTTCTACTACTTCTTCCAACATACCTATTTCTATATCTGTAAATCTATCTTTTTTAGATATGGCATCTATATCTGTCTTAGAGCCTCCACACAGAAGGTCTATGGCCTGTATGCAAAACTGAGGATTTATTTCAAGCATCTGAGTTCCACTTAAGTTTTCAGCATTAAATAAGGTCAAAAGTGTAAACTTAGGAATAGAACGAATGAATTCATCGTAACTCATCTGTTCTACAGCTCCTAGAGTTAGGCTTACACTTTGCCTTAATTGTGTTGTTAGAAAATTAGACGCAACCTTAGAGAAGTTTTCAAATATCATATGTAGAGTATTGGTATACTCTTTTGATAGTTTTATAGGCCTTCTAAAGTCATATATCCTTACCTTGGCTTCTTCCTCTTCATCTTTTAAGTCTTCAGCATCTATTTCTCCTGTATCAAGTGCACTTAGTAGACTATCTATTTCTTGTTGTGATAATACTTGGCTCACATCTATCCCTCATTTTTGTAAAGTAAAGAATGTACATCTAATATGTTTATTACTCTACTATCTATTCTATATATTCCCATTATACCTTTTCCCTCACTGGAAAAGCTTTCTATTTTTTCTTCTTCTATGTTTACAACTTCCATTACATCTTTTACTAGGATTCCAATTTTTTCTTCATCTATATTTATTATTATAATATTATTGTAACATGAATCTTCCTCTTGGGATAATAATTTATTCATATTTACTAATGTTACCACATTTCCCCTTAGGTTTATAAGGCCCTCTGTCCAATCTTCAGAGTTGGGAACATTGGTTAGGGATATGGTCTTTGTTATCTCATCTATATTTTCTGTGTCTATAGCATAATATTTATCATTTAAGGTAAATACAATTATCTGCATAAAGCTCCCTCCTATTTCATTACTCGCTCTAGTGACTGAAGAACTCTATCTGTGTCAAATGGCTTTACTATAAAGTCTAATGCTCCTGACTGTATAGCCTCCATTACCATAGATTGCTGTCCCATAGCACTACACATTACAACTTTGGCATCTGGATCCTGAGCCTTTATTTCCTTTAGGGCTGCTACTCCATCCATCTCTGGCATGGTAATATCCATAGTTACCAGGTCTGGCTTTTCTTGCTTGTATTTTTCTACAGCTTCTAGTCCATTTTGTGCTTCTCCTACTACTTCATAGCCGTTTTTTTCCAATATATCTCTCAGCTTCATTCTCATAAAAACTGCGTCATCTACTATTAATACTTTCTTTGTCATCTCTTTCTTCCTCCTAAATTCCTAATCTTTTAAATAGTTTTTCTAATATTCCAGGTCTTGGTACAAAGTAAAGTGAGGTTTCAATCTTTTCTCCATTGTAGGAGAATTCATTTTTTATGATCATTATATTTTCATCATAATGTTCTGATTCCATATAGACACTACTTAGGATTGCACCAAACATATCTGTTATCTGCAGGGGTATGGATACCATAAGCTCTACTGACATCATCTTGCTTATGGCATTTAAGTAGGATGAAACCGTTATATTTACCAGCTCTACCAGGGCTGAATTTTTTAACTCTTCGGAGATCTCATCCTCACTTCCCATCATCATCTTGGCTAGAAGGTCTGTGGCCTCTACTGAAGCTACAAAGACAAATATACCCTCCCCATCTCCAGACATATTCATTATAACAGAATTTACTACCTTATCTTCTGCCATTATATCATTATAGACTTCCTCATAGCTTAAAACTTCTATCATGGGAACCCTCATGTCTATTCTCTTGTCTAAGAGCTGGGAAAGGCTGGTTGCTGCATTGCCTCCACCTATATTTGCCACCTCTTTTAAACAGTCAATTTCCAGTTCTGTGTACTTGTCTTCAATCATAGTCTATCCTTCTCCTTCTTCCTTACACAGGTTACCTACATCTAGTATAAGGGTTATATCACCATTTCCAAGTATAGTTGCACCTAGGTATTCCTTCATATTTCCAAGAGTACCACTTAGTTTCTTTATGGCTATTTCCTGTTGGCCTATTAGGTCGTCTACAAGCAGGGCATAGTATTTGTGACCAAGTGTTATAAGGATTATATGATTGTTTTTTTCATCTGACTCTATACCTAGTTTTTCATTTAATCTTATTACAGGTACCATCTTTTCTCTATATACATATATTTCCTTGTCATGGGAAAGTATTATTTCATCTTCTTCTAATTTTTCTATCTTTTCTATTATACCAAGAGGAAGGGCAAATGTCTCCTGTCCAATTTTTACCATAAGTGCCTGTATAATAGATAGGGTAAGTGGTAATTTTATAGTAAAGGTGGTTCCTTCATCTATAACACTGTCTACATCTATTGTTCCACCTAAACTTGTTATCTTTTGCCTTACTACATCCATACCTACTCCACGGCCTGAAACATTTGTCACATTTTCCACTGTGGAAAAGCCTGAGTGGAAGATCAGATTGACCATTTCTCTTTCATTTAAGCCTTGAGTATCTATTCCCTTTCTTTGGGCACTTTCTTCTATCTTCTCTGGGTCTAGGCCCTTACCGTCATCTTTTACAATGAGTATAACTCGGTTACCCTCTTGATAGGCTGTTAAATTTATAAGTCCCTTTTCTGGCTTGTCCAACTCTTTTCTTCTTTCACGGGATTCTATACCGTGGTCTGCTGCATTTCTTATAAGGTGGACCAGGGGCTCTGCCAGTTCGCTAACCACAGTTCTATCTAGCTCTGTGTCTTCACCTTCTATTAGGAGTTCTATATCCTTGTCCAATTCCTTGGAAAGGTCCCTTATCATCCTTGGGAATCTATTTAAAACCACATTTACTGGCTGCATACGGATCTTAAGGACCAGATCTTGCAGTTCTGAAGTTATTCTCTCTACATTTTCAAGAGGCTCATAGATTTCAGTTGCCTTGTATTTTGTACTTAAATCTTCCAGCCTTGTCCTATATATTACCAGCTCTGATACCAGATTCATAAATCTATCTAGCCTGCTTAAGTCTACTCTTATGGACTGGTTCATATTGTGGTGGTTCTGCTTGCTGGCTGTCATCTCCTTGTTTTCCTTTGGCTCTTCAGCTTTTTTATCCGGCTTTTCTTCAGACTTTTCTTCTTTTGAAACTTCTTCTTGCTTTTCTTCTTGAGAGCTTTCCACAGCTATCTCTTCCTTGCTTAGGTCTAGAGTTTCAACCAAGGTAGCTTCTATTTCCACATTGTCATCTACATTTTCCTTTACTTCTTCTAGGGATAGTTGGCTTAGGAAGATTATTCTAAATACCCTGTCAAAGTTTCCCTCTTCTAACTTTTCTGCTGGAGGATCCAGATGTATTATATCTCCATTTTGCTCTAGCTTGTTTATTATAAGATAGGATCTTGCTCCCTTAAGGGTGCACTTTTCATCTAGCTTTACTGCTATATTGTAGGCTTGGTAGCCTCTTTCTTCTCCATTGTTTATAAGCATTCTAAGAGTATCGTCCAGTTGACCTGGAGCTATGGTTGTAAAATCTTCTCCAGCTTTTTCCTCCGTCTTTTCTTCTCCTCCAGAAGAAACAGCTTCAAGGCTGGCTAGAAGATCACTTATGTCATAGTCTTTTTCTATATTGTCCCTTAGGTCCTCTACTATTTCTGATAGCTTGTCCAAACAAGAAAAGATCAGGGTTATATTGTCTCCTGTTATCTTTAAACTTCCGTCCTTAAATTGCTCAAAGACATTTTCCATGCTATGGGTAAGCTGGGTCATGGTATTGTAGCCCATAGTGGCAGCCATTCCCTTTAGAGTATGGGCTGCTCTAAAGATCTCATCCAGGAGACCTTTTTCTTCTGGGTGTTCTTCTAATTCTAACACACTTTCATTTAGGGTTTGTAAATATTCATCGGTCTCTTCAAAGAAGAGCTCACGATATTTAGTAGTATCATCCATTTTTTAATCGCTCCTTTTAGCTTAAACTTTTTCATATATAAATGTAGATAGCTTTTTGAATCCTAATTTTTCCGCATTGTGTATGCTTTCTGTAGCTCCAGTAAATAAAACTCCTCCAGGAACTAGGGATTCATTAAACTTCCTATATATTTCTTCCTTTACATCATTTTTAAAATATATGGTAACATTTCTACATATTATTATATGAAAGCCACTTTCATATCTTCCCAGGATCAGATCGTGTTTTTTAAAGTCAATCATATTTTTTATCTTATTATCTACTGTGTAGTTTTTATCATCTTCCTTAAAGTATTTCTTTAGATCATTGGAATCTATGTTTTTTATTTCATTTTCCCTGTAGCAGCCTTTTTTAGCCCTAGCTAAGACCCCATCATCTATATCTGTAGCAAGTATCTTGCCCTTTAGTCTTAGATTGTTCTTATCCATGATAATACCTAGGGAGTAGGGCTCACTTCCTATGGAACAGGCTGCACTCCATATCTTTAGGGCTCCAAACTTTGGATTTAAGTGTTCCTTTACTATTCTTTCAAATTCAGAGAAGATATCCTTATTTCTAAAGAACTCTGTCACATTTATGGTTATATATTCAAGAAAGCGCTGCTTTATGGCCTCGTCCCTTTCCATAAGCTTGGAATATTCTCCCAGATCCTTTGCTCCAGAACTTTTCATAACTGTATTTATTCTTCTTTGAAGTTGTTTTTGCTTGTAGGCATGTAGGTCTAAATTAAGTCTTTTCTTTGTCCAATCATAAAACTGATCAAAATTTTCTTCCAATTACTTCACCTCAACAATTTATTTAAGGTTTTAGATATATCATCTAAGCTTAAAACCTCATCTACTACTCTTCCTGCAATTGCATTTCCTGGCATGCCAAATACAACACTGGTTTCTTCATCTTGGGCTATAGTAGCACCTTTAAGTTTTTTTATTTCTCTCATGCCAGTTGTTCCATCTTTTCCCATACCAGTTAGTATTATACCAACTAATTTTTCCTTGTAAATCCTAGCAGCATCTTCAAAAAGATAGTCTACTGCTGGTCTTACTCCATGGAGCTTGTCTCCATCTGTAAGTTTTATTCTTCCATCCTGCAGTCTCAAGTGAAAGTCTCCTGGTGCAAGATATACTGTATTTTTCTCTATTCTCATATTGTCCTCTGCCTCAACTACCCTTATAGGAGTAAGTCTGTCCAGTCTTTCTGCAAAGGATTTTGTAAAGCCCTTAGGCATGTGTTGAACTATAAATATTGGTATATCTATAGGCGAAGGAAGGTTTTCTATTAAGTGTACCAAGGCCTTAGGTCCTCCTGTAGATGAACCTATAACTATGGCATCCGTTCTAACAGCCCTTTTAGCTGGAACTTTACTCTTCTTCTTTTTCTTTAAATTATTCTTAGATCCAACCAAACTAGTTATCTTTAATTCCAGGTCTTTTTTAAATTCTTCCAGATTTTTATTTAGATTTTCTGGTTTTTCTATAAAGTCTAGGGCACCTAGTTCAAGTGCTTCAAAGGTTACTTCAGGTTTCTTTACAGAACTAAGCATTATAACCGGAGTGGAACAGGACTTTTTTATCTCTTTAAGAGTTTCTATACCATCCAGCTTGGGCATTTCTATGTCTAGGGTTATAATGTCTGGCTTTAGTGTATCTATCTTTTCCAAAGCATCTAGGCCATTTCTAGCTATGCCAACAACCTCTATACTTTCTATATCTTCTATAGAGTCGGCTATTATCTTTCTCATAAATGCAGAATCGTCTACTATCATCAATTTAACTGTCATAAGTCGTCCTCCTCTATAAACTCTTTATTTCTTTGGTTCCATTTTTTATACTAACTCTAAAGTCATTTAAGTCCACAACCATAGTTCTACCAATCTTTCCACCTGTATCTCTGGAAACTATTGGTATTTTTAATAGCTTTAAAACCTCTTCTACGGCTTCTATATTTCTCTGGCCTATATTATTGCTAGCACTTGAAAAACTAAACATACTAGCTCCTCCAGCTATCTTAGCCTTAAGATGGCTATGACTTCCCGATGTAATTTCTTTTATCATTGCAGGTATGGCAAGGTCAGCAAATTTCGCTACTTTTATATCCTTTGTAAAAGAACTACTATCTGGAAGCATTATATGGCTTAAACCGCCTCTTTTGGTTCTAGCATCATAAATAGCTATACCTACACAGGAACCAAGGCCCAGCGTAATAAGCTGATCTGGAGAGTCAGATACTTTATAGTCTGCTATACCTATTCTAATTTCTTTTGACATGTCTTTACCACCAATTCTAGATAATATTTTCTTCTTTTTTACTCTCCATGGCTTTTCCCATGTTTAAATCGTCTAATAAAAGCATTTCCTGATCCTTGTTAAATAACTCATCTACATTTAATACAATTATAATGTCATCTTCAAGCTTTATAAATCCTTCTACATACTCTTTGGAAACCGCTAGCTCATCAATAGGCTCTTCATATTCATCTCCATAGGATTCTATGCCTGTTATATCTTCTACTGCAAGGCCTAGAAGCTTTTCCTTCCAATTTATAACTATTATCTTGGTATTTATGTCTCTAGAGATGTCTATATTGTATAGTCTCTTGCTAAGATCTACCACTGGCAGAACTATACCATTATACTCTATTACTCCTATCATGTAGGAAAGAGATTCTGGCATCTTTTTTCCCTCTTCAAATTCTATGATCTTGTCTACCTTGTCGATTTCTATTCCAAGACTTTGAGAGTTGGTCTTAAAAATAATGTATTGTTTCATGGCTATTCTCCTTTATATCTTAATTTTATTTAAATTTTCATTTTAAATTAAATCTAAAGCATACTACAATATAATTATCGGATATAGTTTGAATTTATTAAACAAAAACTCCCCCTAGATTTAGGAGGAGTGAATATTTTCTATTTTCCAGTCTATTTCTTCTTGCCCTAAGGAGCTTAAAAAGTCATTTGTCTTAGAAAAAGGCTTGGAGCCAAAGAATCCTCTGGAAGCTGAAAGAGGACTGGGATGAACTGATTTTACTATCTTGTGCCAGTCATTACTTATATATTTTTCCTTTGATTTAGCATTGTTACCCCAAAGTATAAATACTATAGGATCTTTTCTTTTATTTAATAATTCCATTATCCTATCTGTAAAGATTTCCCATCCTATCTTTTTATGGGAGTTGGCTTCCTTTTCCCTAACTGTAAGGGCTGTGTTTAAAAGCAAGACTCCCTGTATTGCCCAGCTTTCTAGATATCCATTGTCTGGAATATGAAGACCTAGATCACTATAGAGTTCCTTGTAGATATTTCTAAGGCTAGGTGGTATTTTAATATCTTTTTTTACAGAGAAGGCCAGTCCATGGGATTGACCCCTGCCATGATAGGGATCTTGACCTAGGATTACAACCCTTACATCTTTGTAGGGAGTAAGTTTTAAGGCTGCAAATATATCCTCTTTTTCAGGGAATATATTTCTTTCTTTGTACTCTTTTTTTAAAAAAGCTTCCATTTCTCTAAAGTATTCTTTTTGGAATTCTTCTTCTAGCAAGTTATCCCAATCATTTCCTATCTTCTTATTCATTATATCTCTCTCCATCTTATTATATTTCACGTCTCCATGTCTTAGGAGCTAAAAGCGCTATTATTGTAAAGAGTTCCAATCTTCCCAACAGCATCAAGAAGGATAAGAGCAGCTTAGTAGCTCCACTGTAGAAGGAGAAACTATTGCTTGGCCCTACTAGATTTAAACCTGGTCCTATATTGCTTAGGGTAGCTATAACTGAAGTTGAAGCTGTCATCAGGTCTACTCCCTCTAGGGTTACAGCCAGGGTGCTGATGCCAAATATTACAATATATAGGGCTATAAAGCTATAGATACCTGCCACAACTTCATTGGACAGGACATGTCCATCATTTTTAATAGGTATAATAGCTCTTGGGTGAAATATCTTTAAAATTTCTCTCTTTATCAATTTAAACATTACAAGTATTCTTATAACCTTTATTCCTCCTGCAGTGGAACCTGCACTTCCTCCTACTAGCATAAGCATTACCAGGATTCCCTTGCTAAAACTAGGCCAGAGATCGAAATCTGCTGTTGAATATCCTGTAGTGGTAATAAGTGAGCTTACCTGAAAGAAGGAATCTCTCAGGGAAAGGAAAAAGTTACCATAATTTTCTCGAAAGAGATTTAGGGTTATAAAGACTGTGGCAACTAAAACTATGCCTAGATAGAGTCTCAGCTCTTCGTTTTTCCATATATCCCTTAGTTTTCGCTTGTAGAGGGAATAGTAGAGGGAGAAACTTACACCTGAAAGCACCATAAATATGGATATGACCACATGGACATAGCTGCTATAGCCTCCTATGCTGGTCCCCTTTATTCCAAATCCTCCTGTACCTACAGTACCAAATGTATGGACTAAGGCCTCAAAAATAGTCATCTTACCTAGGAGCAGGAGTAGTATTTCAAGGAGGGTTATACCAAGATAGGTTACATAGAGTATCTTAGCTGTATCCTTCATTCTGGGAGCCATTTTCCCTGCTATAGGTCCTGGACTTTCTGCCTTGTAGATTTGAAAGCCTCCTATACCTAGGGCTGGAAGTAGGGCTATGGTAAATACAAGTATACCCATTCCACCTATCCAATGGGTAAAAGAACGCCAAAATAAGATACCACGAGGTAGTATCTCTACATTGTCTATAACTGAGGAACCTGTTGTTGTAAATCCTGATACTATTTCAAAGAATGCATCTATATATGTAGGTGTTGATTTGGCTAGAAATAGGGGAATGGCTCCAAGTATTGATATAGTAAGCCATCCTAGGGCTACTATTGCCAAACCGTCCTTTGCACTTATGGAAGCATCCTTTGCTTTTTTTCTAGAAAGTATAATTCCGATTATCAAGGTCAAAATTATGGTAATTAAAAAGGGGTAGAAATCTACCCCTCTATCATAGATTGAGATCAAGAGTGAGGGAAGCATAAGACTAGATTCAATTATTAAAAGTATTCCCAGTACTCTTAGCACGATTCCATAATTCACTCATTAAACCTCCCTTTCGTGGATTGAAAAATCTCTTAAGTGTATCCAAGTCTTCCTTAAGAGAAAATATAACTATTCTGTCATTAGGATATATAATGGAGTCACCCTTTGGTATGCTTACTTCTCCATGCCTAATAATAGCTCCTATAATAACTCCCTTTGGTAGATCCAATTCCAGGAGTGTCTTTTCTATAAAGGGGGAATCCTTTGATACTATTATTTCAGTTACTTCAGCTTCTCCACCTAGAAGAAGTGAAACAGAAATAACCTTTCCTCCCCTTATAAATTTAAGTATATTACTAGCTGTTATATAGACTGGATTTAAGGCTGCATCTATACCCAGTCTGTCTATTATCTTGGTATAGTTTTGTCTACTTACCTTGGCTATGGTCTTGGTAACTCCTGCCTGCTTGCACATAAGGGCCATAAGTAGGTTTTGTTCATCTAAACCTGTAACTCCTACGAAGGCATCCATTTGATCTAGCATTTCTTCTTCCAGCAGGTTGATATCTGTTCCATCACCATGGATTATTAAAACATCTTCTAGGTTTCTAGAGAGGGCTTCAGCCTTGTCCCTGTTTTTTTCTATTATCTTTACTGATATATTGTGCTTAGTTAAATTTTTAGCTAGATAGTAGGCACTATTACTTCCGCCTAGGATCATAACTCTTTTTATTTGCTTGCTTGTCTTCTTAAAGTCATATCTCAGGTTAAAGTCTTCAATGTCGCAGCTTTCACCTATTATATAGATAGTGTCATTTTCTATAAGCAGAGTGTCCCCATGGGGAATTATTATCTGTCCATTTCTTAGGACTGCAGTTATAAGAAGCTTTTCAAAGCCCTGTAATTCTTTAAGCTTTCTTCCTACAAATTCTTCATGGAAGCCTATATGAAAATCTAACATCTGTACCTTACCACTTGCAAACTCATCTGAGTGAAATAAGTAGTTTTTAAGCAGATATTTTTCTATACTTCTGGCAATATCAAGATCTGGATTTACTATGTGATCTATACCCATCTCTTTTTTTATAAAGTCAAGCTGCATAAGGTATTCTGGATTTCTTATTCTAGCTATGGTCTTTTTACATCCTAGTTTCTTAGCCAAGAGACAGACCACTGTGTTTGTTTCGTCACTGTCTGTGGATGCTACTAGGAGATCATAGGCTTGTATATCTATTTCCTTTAAAACATTTATATCAATACCGTTAGCCTCTATGGTCAATACGTCTATATGCTCATTTATACTTTCAAGGACCTTACTATTGTTGTCTATAAGGGTTACATTTATTCCTTCATCTATCATAAGTTGAGCCAGCTTATAACCAAGTTTTCCAACGCCAACAATTAAAACTTTCATACTAATTCACCTCTTAAACCACTATATCAAATTTTAAGCTGAAATAGTATAGGAATGCAAAGAAAATATTTAAAAGATTTTTAAAAACGATCGTAAAACTTATAAATTTAACGCAATATACGAGTCTTATTTTAAAAATCTATTTCCTCTCTACTTAAACAATCTTCTTAAATCTTTTAGTTATATAGAAGATTTAAAACAAAAAAGATTAAAGCACTCAATTTTCAAAGTCTATCAAGTGATTTAATATTTTATATCTTCAAGCTTTCCTCTTTTAGTTATCTCTAGGTTTTTTCTTTTTAGCTTTTAATTTGAAATATAAACTTCTAGCTTTAGTAAAGTATGTTAGATGAATATTTAAAATAATTATCTATACTATCTAGCTTATATTAACAATTATGTGTTTTAAAAGAAATTAAAAGCTAAAAACCAAAAAGATTAAAAGCTTTTTAGTTATTTTTTTATAAATGTTAATAATCTAAGGTCTAGTAGAGCAGAGAATATTAGAAAGAAGTTTGGCTTAAAAATTACAAAGGCTAAAGCATTTAAAGATAAGATTATGGAATACCATAAAAAAGAGTTACCTTTAAATAAGCTATAATTTTTTCCTTCTTTTTACTTTTTTTTATTTATCCTATGCTACTTAATAGAGTAAATATATC
>CAZBAK010000019.1:13595-28191 GCA_964489715.1 uncultured Tissierella sp.
GCTTCTTCTAGTCTTGTCTTCCATTCTTCCCTAGTAAAGTCTCGACCTACAAAAACTCCCTGGGATGCATTTAGATCCATAGGCTTCATTATATAGTCATCTTTATTCTCTAAAACCTTGTCAAAAACTTCTTTATCTCCTGCGAACAATCCTGTGTAAGGTACATGTTCTCTTACAAAGTCTGCTTCTTCCTCTGTTAAATAGTCTAGAGTATCCTGATCATGAAGAATCTTGAAGAAGATCTTATTGTGAACAACTTGAGATCTTATGGATCCTATGGATACAAAGGCCTTATTTTTATAGGCTTGGAGGAATTCTTCTATCTCTTCTCTTTTCTCTATTAGCTCATAGCTTACTATTCTTCTGTAAACCAGGTCTATTCTATAGTCTCCATAGAAGAGTTGTCCATCCCTATATTCTACATCTCTAGGATCTACTATTTCACAATTATAGCCCTCTTGCCTATAGGCCTTTTGAAACTCTAGAAACTCCATAGATGTTCCGCTTTCCTTAAAGTCTACTATGGCTACATTTGGCTTATCCTTTGCCCCAACAGTCTTCTTATAGATTTCAATACTTTCCCTTACCCAGGAGTGGAATAGTTCAAAGTAACTTAGGGACTTATCTTGAGAAAAGTCCTTCAGGGCAAGAGAATCTAGCATTATCCTGCTTAGGGTATTGTCTTCATTCATAGCTGAAGATCCATCTGTATTTATCTCACAAAACTTAAAATTTTCTCCATCCTTATAGAATATATCTAATCGAGCTATAGGTATATTTAAGCCATAGCCATGATCTATTTCTATTAATTCTTCTATAAAATCTGGAAATCCAAATTTCTTTCTAAATTCCCTATCTTCTATAAATCTATCTGTAAGCTTGTTTGAAATCTTCATCATTTGATTTCCTATGTTTTTTAAGTTTTCTAAATCTTCCCTACTTACAAACATAGGATGATATAGGGTCGGAGTAGGTCTTCCCCTATATTTAGCATTAGAATTCTTCACTTCTTCCATGGTATTTTCATAGTCATCCACATATCTAGCTTCATTGTCTTTTATCATATCTATATATTCTTTATTTATCTTATGGCTATTCAATTATTTCTCCTCCACTAAATTATTTAATATGCAGCCCTCTAAAGACTCTTTTTTACCCTCTTTTGAAAGTTCCTTTGTCATTTCATAAGGACTCTTGCCTATCTCTAGCATTTCCTTTAAAGGCAGTAGATATTCCTTCTCTTCATGGCTTAAACCAGCTTCTGCAAGTTCTAATAAAAATCTACCTATTTCAAGAAGGCTTATACCATTAAGTGTAGCCTTTAATCCAATCTCGGTCATTTCCCTCTTGGTTTCCTCTACTTCTTCAACACTTGTACATTTTGTAAATTCTGCCAGTTTATCCAAGGCCTCATCATCGTATAAAAGACCCTTTATCAAGGCTACCACAGAAAAACTTAATGGATATGGGACTGAGTCCATCATTCTTATTTCTATATATCTTTTAGTCCTAACATCTGGAAAGAACATTGTTAAGTAGTGTTCTATTTCTTCCCTTGTATAGGATTCTGGATCTAGAAGTTCTGCTACAGTCTTTCCCTCTGCTGAAACTTCCTTACCATCTTCCCATATAAATATTGGACTTCCTTCCAGTATATATTCTGCATACTTTTCATAGTTAAAGTCACTATCTAGAGAAGTTGGAACAAGTCCCGATCTATCCTTATCACAATTTTCCCAAATAAAGGATCTTATATTGTGGACAGAAGTTCCTTCTCCTTCAAAGTAGTAGGCATTTTCAAAGAGAGAGTAGAATACTGGTGTAAGTGCATTTACTATCTTGAACTTTTTTATATAGTCTTCCTCTGAACTAAAATCTATAGCTACTTGTAGAGCTGCAGTTCCCTTCATCATATTATGAGCATGAGTTCCCTTGGTTTTAAAATAATTGTACATAAAATCATATCTCTTTTTTGGCAGTAGTTTCAAATCATCTATTTTAGTAGATGGATGATAGCCTACTGCTATTAAATATTGATTCTTTCTATTTAATATTGGTATAAGGTCATTTAAAAAGTCCAAATATTCTTCTTCCAATACTTTTATATCTATATTGGCATCTATACTTATTTCTAACTGGCTTCCAGGTTCTGTTGTTATATGCTTAGGACCCTTGTTTAAGCCTAGTATATTCCCATATTCATAAACACCCTCATATCCTATCTTTTCTAGGTCCTCTAAAGTCTCCCTTACACCATCTTCTTCATAGTAGGAAATACTTCTCAATGTATCTTTATCTATTATAAAATGTTCAAATTCAACACCTAATTTATAATCTTCCTTTTTTGTTTCCCCACTTTTAATAAAATCCTTTATAATTTCTACTTGTTTTTTATGCTTCAAAGCATCCAGCCCCTTTTTTACTTGAATTATTTACAGCGTTAAATATACTATACCCATTATATATTATTTTTAAATAGTTTTATATATAATATAGGAAAAGATGGGTATATATACTTTATAAAACTGTTTAGGGGGAAATCAATAATGAAAAATTTAATGAGAATCGAATATTGTACATCATGATCCTATTTAGCTAGAGCAGTTGCTCTAAGTAGAAAGATTTTAACTGAACATGAAGATAAGATTTCAGAACTTAAGCTGGTTCCATCACATGGAGGAGTTTTTGAAATATCCTTAAATGATGAAGTTCTTTTTTCTAAAAAGGAACTAGATAGGTATCCTGAGAAGGAAGAAGTTGAAGATCTAGTCAGAGAAAAGTTACAAGTATAAGTAAATGTTAAAAATCTACTGCAAATGCAGTAGATTTTTTTGTTATATATTAATCTTCTTTTAGTCCCTTTAAAGCATCTCTAAGCTTTATAGGATTTCCGTATCTCAGTGTACCCATTCTATAGATCTTAGAAGCTAGTATGCCTATTAGAATTGTAGTTACTAGTAGGATAGCTAGAGAAACTGCCACTTCCCAGTTTGCCACGCTTCCCATGGATAGTCTTACAAACATGGCCATAAAGGAGCTAAGAGGTACAAAGGAGGCTACTTTTAAGAGTAAACCCTCTGTGTTTTGCATGCCCATTATGGATATAAAGAATACTCCTACAAATATAATTGTAACTGGAGTTGCACTGGCGCTTATATCTTCTGTACGAGATACAAGTGCTCCTAGGGCTCCAAATATAAAGGCATAGAGCAGATAGCCTAGGGTTCCAAATATGGCAAAGTTTAAAAGTATATTGCCTGGTATATCAAATAAAAAGTCCAGGCTATTGTCCCAAGCAGCTCTATTAAGCTTATAGCTTATCATGCCCACTCCTATAATTATGGCAAATTGAAGAAAGCCAGCTAGAGCACCTGCTATAACTTTTCCAAATATAAGATTTTTAGAGTCTGTGCTTGTAACTAAAACTTCCATAGCCCTATTGCTCTTTTCACTGGCTACAGAGGAAGCTATCAATTGTCCATACATTATAAGCATAAAGTAGAGGCCAAAGACCAGTATATAGGTATACATATAATTTTTAGCACTGTCTTTTCCAAGTATTACTGTGTCAAAGCTGATCTCAGGATTTATTATAGCCCTGGCTTCCTCATAGTCTAGACCAAGTTCTTCAAACTCTCTTACTCTATAACTCTCCAAGAGGGCTTCTTCAAATCTTCCCTGGGAAAAGTCCATCATTTCATTGTTTTTAATCACATATTTATATTTCAAAGAATCTTCCAATATAAATCCTGCTTCTATCTTGTCTCCATTGACATCCTTTTCCAAGCTTTCTGAAGATGAATACTCTTTTAGACTTCCTCCTAGAAAGCTTTCTTTTAGGGCCTCTAGATTAACCTTTCCCTGTGAATTGTCAATATATCCATATTGACCCATGTCTCCTGAGACAATTTCATCTCCTGACTCTTCTCCCTTATCATCACTAAAGAAAGTATCTTGAATAGTTGGAAAGGATAGGCCTATTATTATCATGGCTGTAAGTATAGCTGTTGAAACTATAAAGGCCTTGTTTTTGAAAAAGTTTAAAAACTCAAATTTTAATACTATGAAAAATTCTCTCATTATTTATCACCTACTCTTTCTACAAATATATCACTTAGATTAGGCTTATAGTTGGCAAACATATCTATATCTAAATTTAATTCTATTATTCTCTTTAAGAGATCATTTTTACTGGCTCCACTTAAGAGCTCTATTATGGAATAATCTTTTCTAGTTTCTACTAGATTGGCTATGTCTCCTAATTTTTCCATAAATAGATCTTTCAAATCCCTAGCTTCATAGTTATTTAAACTGAGAGTCAATCTGTCCCTGCCGTATTCTTCCTTTATCTTATTTAGATCTCCATTTAATACTATCTCCCCCTTATCTATAAGGGCTATTTCTTCACAAAATTCTTCTACATAGTTCATTTGATGGCTGGAAAATATAAGTATTCTATCATCATGTATTACTTCAAATATTATATCCTTTAAAATTTGTGAGTTTACAGGATCCAGGCCACTAAATGGCTCATCTAGTATTATGATTTCTGGGCTTCCTAAAAAGACAGATGCAAGTTGAACTTTTTGTTGATTTCCCTTGGAGAGAGTTTCTAGTTTCTTGTCCTTGTACTCCTCTATTCCAAATCTCTTAAACCAATATAGGGCATCTTCCCTTACTTCTTTCTTACTAAATCCTCTAAGCTCACCTAGGTAGATCAGTTGTTCCAAGGTCTTTTTCTTAGGGTAAAGTCCTCTTTCTTCTGGTAGGTATCCTACCCTATGTTTCCTTGGTTGAAATTTTTGACCATTTAATAATATTTCCCCACTATTGGCAGCGAATAGGTCCATTATTATTCTTATGGTGGTGGTCTTACCTGCACCATTTCTTCCCAATAGTCCTAGGGGCCTTCCGCTTTCTACATGAAGATTTACTCCATGGAGAACTTCAGTCTTTCCAAAGCTCTTGTATAGGTCTTTAACTTGTAAGTTCATCTTTTCCTCCTCTTTATTTATTTATAAAAAATATCCCTATCATGAGGATAGAGATATTTTAGCTAATTTAAGATCAATTTTACCTACTCTTATTGTATCAATAAAGAGAAAAGAAATAAACCCTTAAATCATCTAAGATTTAAGGGTTTAGCTTGACTATTTAATTTAAGCTCCTAGGAATAATTTCATATCGTCTTCTACTGTTCCTATTGGCGCTATTCCAAATGTCTCTACTAATACATTTGCAACATTTGGTGAAAGGAAGGCTGGAAGTGTTGGTCCTAGGTGTATGTCTTTAACTCCTAAAGAAAGAAGTGCCAACAATACTATTACTGCCTTTTGCTCATACCAAGCTATATTATAAGCTATTGGTAGATCATTTATGTCATTAAGTTCAAATATTTCCTGAAGTTTCATAGCTATAACTGCTAGGGAATAAGAGTCATTACATTGTCCTGCATCTAGTACTCTTGGTATTCCACCTATATCTCCTAGGTTTAGCTTGTTGTATCTATACTTAGCACATCCTGCTGTTAGGATAACTGTATCTTCTGGAAGTGCTGCTGCAAAGTCTGTGTAGTAGTTTCTTGAATTCATTCTACCGTCACAACCTGCCATAACAAAGAACTTTTTAATAGCTCCTGTTTTAACTGCGTCTACTACCTTGTCTGCCAAAGCAAATACTTGTGCATGGGCAAATCCTCCAACTATAGTTCCTCTTTCTATTTCAGTTGGTGCAGCTAGTCTCTTAGCATGTGCTATTATTTCTGAGAAATCTTTAGGCTGTCCATTTACTCTATCAGCTATATGAGGGAAGCCTGGATATCCTGAACTACCTGTTGTATAAACTCTGTCAGCATATTCTGCCTTAGGAGGTACTATACAGTTAGTAGTAAAGAGAATAGGTCCATTGAAGGATTCAAATTCTTCTTTTTGTTTCCACCAAGCATTTCCGTAGTTTCCTACAAAGTGATCAAACTTTTTAAACTCTGGATAGTAGTTTGCTGGAAGCATTTCACTATGAGTATATACGTCTACTCCTGTTCCTTCTGTTTGAATTAATAGTTCTTCAAAGTCCTTTAAGTCATGACCTGAAACAAGTATAGCTGGATTGTCTCTAACTCCTATATTTACTTCTGTTATTTCTGGATTACCATAGGCACTAGTGTTAGCTTGGTCTAATAGAGCCATAGTCTTTACTCCGTAATTTCCAGTTTCAAGTGTTAAAGCTACTAGATCATCTGCTGTTAAAGAGTCATCTAAAGTTGCAGCTAGAGCCTTTCTAATAAATTGTCCAATTGACTTATCTTCATAGCCTAGATTGTCAGCGTGCTCTGCATATGCTGCCATACCCTTTAGACCATATGTTATAAGTTCACGAAGTGAACGAACATCTTCATTTTCTGTAGCAAGTACTCCTACTTCTTCACTGTTTGCCTTAAATACTATATCATCATTAGAATTTACAGTAAATAGAGCTGGATCCTTTAAGTTTCCAAGTTCTACACCCTTTTCTAATAGATCAGCCTTAAGTTCATCTCTAAGTACTAGAGCTTCTTTTATTTTTGCAAAGAATCTATCCTTATCAAAGTTAGCATTTGTTATAGTCATAAATAATCCTTCAACTATAAATCTATCTACTTTATCCATATCATAATCTATCGCGTCTGCCTTAACTCCAAGTACTGATATACCCTTAAGAGCATAAATCATAAGATCTTGAAGATTGGAAACATCTGCAGTTTTTCCGCATACTCCTACTTTTGTACAAGCCTTATTGCCTAAAGCTTCTTGACACTGATAACAAAACATTTTCATCTACTTTCCTCCTATATTATATATTGAGTTAAAAGATTAAAGATATATTTTCTCTAAACTTTTATACTTACCTTAACGTCTATACCCATATTAACCCAATTTAAAACAAGTTACGGTAACATAGGTTACAACTTTCATTTTTTTTAATAATTTATTTCAGATGCCTTTATTCTTTCTGGATAATCCACTGAACAAGGTGTTACGCCATAGACCATGTTACAGTTTGGACACTTTGATTCTAAATGAGTCATTTCAAAATCCTTACCACATTCTACACATTCTAAAGTAAATGGAATTGGCATAGGTCTGGTGTTAAAACCCATCATTCTTATCTTATCAACTACTAATTTACCATCTTCAAAACTACCAGTACAACCATCATGCATATCAATCGCTCCTTTTTATTTTTTCTATATTTATTAGTTTGATTTAAATTACCAGAATTAATTCGGAAAAACGTTCCTCCACTTACGGATTTTCCAATGTATTAATTGGTTAAATCCTCCAGAGTCGTCTCTTATTTTCCAAATTAATTCTTCTAGTTTTTTATGTTCATAAATCTATTTTCTATATAAAAGAAAAATACTGCACTCACTCAAACAAAAGTCAAAAGATTTTCTTCTTTAAGCGGAGGCTCGTTTTTTATAATTGAGTCCTGCCAACTATCTAAATTTAAATAGTCTTTTAACTAAATCTTTAGACTTAATTCTTTTCCATGTCTTAAATCAGTTCTGATCTCTTGAACTATATTGTCCATTCTCTCTAATTCCTTGAGAAGTTCTTTTTCTTTTTCTGAGGTTTCTATTATCTTTTCTATTCCACCATTTTTTATTACTATCCTTCTATCTCCTATAAGAGCTAGGGTTGGATCGTGGGTTGCCATTAGTACTATTTTTTCTTCTCCAATCAATAAGTCTAGAGCTCGCCTTCTATCTATACCTGCATTTTCTATTTCATCTATAAGAACTATAGGCGAAGAACTTAGGATGGCTGTATCTGCTATCATAAGTGCCCTAGATTGACCACCACTTAGGGAGGTTATAGGTGTTTCCAGTTGGAATTTTTCCCCTGCCAACTTGTTAGCCTCTTCTATAATTCTTTTAGTTACTCCTTCTATGTCTTCAACCAGTCTGCTGGCTGCATGAAGTTCTAAAAATTCTCTTACAGTTAAGTCCATTACAAAGTTCATATTTTGTGAAAGCTGGGCTACTAACTTATTGTTAGAAGAGTATCTCCACTTCATATCTGGGACTTTTTCATCTATTAAAATTCCTCTACCTGTTGGAGTATCATTTTGAGCTGTCCACTCTATATCAGCTAGGAGTCTTGATTTACCTGAACCTGTTGGGCCTACTATGGCTATTATTTCAGACTTGTGCAGGGTAAGTTTTTCAAAGCCTTCTCTCTTCTTTGACTTGTCAAAGCCTGGAAGAATTGTAAGGCTTTCAACTACATTTTCCTCTTGGATACCTAGAAAGTCCTTCATATTTTTTATATATTCTCCTAGGTTTTCCATTAGGCCCCCTTTATCTATTGCAAAGTCTTCTAAGGTTTCTAAAGAGAAGGAATCTAGATACTGCCTAAAGCTTCTAGTTTCATCTTCTTCTATTTCCAGCTTATTTGATGAAAAATAGTCCACTACAAAGGGATATTTTTCTATTAGTTCTTTTAATTTTACTTCACTATAGTTATTCATAATCTTCACCTAGATCCATTTTTCTAACATTTCCCATTTGATAGGCTTCACCTATTCTGGTTTCTCCAAGACAGTAGGAACAAAGTGCAGAAGGCATTGGAAATCTGAGCTCCATACCCTTAACTGTTTCTATATCCTTTTTCTTGTCATAGAGAAGAGTACTTAATTCATAGGCTCCTTGGCCTGTAAGTCCATTGACATGCATGGTTATGGCCTTGGGATTTACTGAATTTACACGAGATGCAAATACTTCTCTCTCAGCTTGGGAAACTATATCTCCCTTGGTTATAACTACTATATCTGAAGATTTAAGCATAGGTCCTATCTTTTTAGGTGTATTTATACCTGAAAGATTGTCTATAACACATATGCCCTTTATCTCCTTTATATAGGGAGAACATCTATTACAAAGACCTGCTGATTCTGTAATAAGAAGATCTAAGCCTCTGCCTATACCCCATTGTACAACTTCTTCTATATTGGATGCAAAGTAGTGGTCTGGACAAAGTGCGCCAGATAAACCTTTCTTAACTGGTATTCCCATTTTTTCATATAAAATATCATCATCTGTATAGAGACAGTCAAATTTTACCACTCCTACAGCTATATCTCTTGTCTTTAAAGCTTCTATAGCCTTTAATATTATACTAGTCTTTCCTGAAGAAGGAGGACCAGAAAATATAACTAAATTCATCTTTTACCTCCTATATGCTTTGGTTAAATATATCTTCACATTTTTTTATTAAGCTTCCTATATCATTGTCATTTATATAGTCCCAACCTATCCACATAAAGTCTTGATGAGGATCTAGATTGTTTTCAACTTCTGGGTTAGTAGATGGAAATTTACCATTGTGGGAAAGAAGTTCTCCCACTTCCTTGGAGGCAAAATAGTCTACAAAGCCCTGTAACTTTTCTTCTTTTTCAGCCTTGGTCAAGAGAAATATTGGACTTATAACTGCTCCATCTTCTGGCCAAATAGGCACCATAGGTCCCTTTCCACTTATCATCTTGGTAAAGAAGTAGGGCATTATGGTTATGGTAGGCTTGTCCTTCTTTTTATAGGACTTTACCATTTCAGATGGATGTAGGTTCTTCATAAAGCTTTTACCAAGATCCCTTACTCCTTCTTCTCCATAGTTTTTATATATATTTAAGAGTATGGCATTGAAGAGATCAAAATCTCCTACTGGAAGGGAAACTTCCCCCCTAAACTCTTCTTTAAATAAATCCTTCCAAGTTCTTGGAAATTCCCTATCTCCTATTTCATTTTTATTTACTAGAAAGACTGCTGGAACTACACCTATTATAGAGTAGTTGCCGTGAGGATCTCTTAGATCTATCTTCTCATTTTGAAAGTCCTTGTTCATCTCTTTATGACTGATTAAGTCCTTAAATAGACCCTGGTCTTTAAAGCCTCCCATAAGGTTTTTATCAAAGAAGAGGTCAAAACCTGCTGACATAAATAAGTCTGGAAGTTTCTCACTGCTAGCTCCCTTTATCTCGTCCTTTATCCAGTCTACTCCTCCACTTGCAACCTTTAGGTCATATTCTACGTCAAAGTCCAGATCTTCTTTTTCTAGGAAGGATTCAAATCCTTCTAAGAGTGGAAGTCTTACAGGACATGGAAGTATACCGCTGATCTTTATTTCTCCATCTTTTACATTTTTACCCGTGGATAGTTTTCCATCTACATCGGTCCTGCTTTGCTCTATTATATCTATAAGTTTTTCTTCAAATAGCTCCACATTTATCTTTTTACTCTTGCAGGCCATTTCAACACTTATGGTCTTGCCCATTATCTTTCTCATGGCTTCGTTTTTTAGTTGATCAAAGCCTGCCTCTACAAAAACATCTATTGTCTCAGGATATTTTTCTGTTACATGGTAGACCTTATCTTTTATATTAAAATATTTATTCATATTTGTCCTCCTAAAGCTTTTTAATTTTAAGACTAATTAAGATTATATAGATATATGAAGCTTAAATCGGTAACTTGTGTTACCTTATTAAATTTTTATTAAAATATAGACAAAAATTTCTATGGATTTTTGTTGATAAAAATATTTTTAAATAGATTTATATGAGTAATTATAGTAGTCTTAGTGTATAATTACTATAGGAGTAATTATATTTAATTATTAGTAGTAAATAAGGAGTGATAGATTGAACACAAATGAAAACGAAAACAGGCTTGGTACAGAGCCAATCTTACCTCTTCTTATAAAGTTATCTATTCCATCCATTTTTTCGATGACTATACAAGCAATGTATAACGTAGTAGATAGTATTTTTGTAGGAAGATATAGTGCAGATGGACTTTCTGCTCTTTCTCTAGCCTTTCCCTTGCAGATGTTTTTAATAGCTATATCTGTAGGTACAGGTGTAGGGGCCAGTTCCCTAATATCAAGATTGCTTGGTAAGAGAGAAAAAGAAGAAGCTTCCAGAGTTGCAGAACATGTACTTTTATTGTCAGTATTTTATGGAATATTGATAGCTCTAATAGGTATATTCTTTTCAAGATCTTTAATAAGTATATTTACCGATAGTACAAATCTTATTCAGATGGCTACAGAATACATAAGTATAATATTTATAGGATCAATCTTTATGTTCCTACCTGTGCTTTCAAGTGATATCTTGAGAGGAGAGGGAAATACTTTTGTTCCTATGATAGCTATGCTTATAGGAGCCATTATAAATATAATTCTGGATCCTTTTTTAATCTTTGGAATAGGACCATTTCCAGAGCTTGGTGCAGCAGGAGCTGCCTACGCCACAGTGTTTAGTAGGATGATCAGTGGTATCTATATTGTATACATGCTATTAAACAATGATGAAGATATAAGGATAGATCTTAAGAAGTTCAAATTTAAATTTGCCATTATAAGAGATATCTACAATGTTGGACTTCCAGCTATGGTAATGCAGTTTTTAGGAAGCTTTATGGTTGGAGGACTAAATCTTATTGTAGGTTCATACAATACTGACGCAATAGCTGTTGTAGGGATTTATTTTAGGCTACAGAGTTTTGTCTTTATGCCAGTCTTTGGTTTAAACCAAGGATATATGCCTATAGTAGGTTATAATTACGGCTTTAATAAGCCTGATAGAATGAAGCAAACCATAAAGTATGGACTATTGACAGGAGGCTTTATAACTACGCTTGGATTTATAGCCTTTCAGCTTTTCCCTGAGCCCTTGGTTCGTCTATTCAATGACGATCCTGAGTTAATAGCTATTGGGGTTAAGGCTTTAAAGACAATAAGCTTGGCCTTTCCTATAATAGGGGTTTCCATAGTTGCATCTACTACCTTCCAGGCAGTAGGTAGAGGAGTTATAAGTCTTATAAGTTCCTTCCTAAGACAGATAGTTGTACTTCTTCCAGCAGCTTATATATTGGGTAAAATAGGTGGTCTGGATTTGGTTTGGTATGCCTTTCCTATATCAGAAGCCTTTGCTGCTGTAGTTGTAAGCTTCTTGTTTATTAGAGTATTTTCAAAGGTATTTAAAGATATGGGATCTAGTTTTTTAAATTCAAAATAATGAAAATGTAAATTCTCCAGGGAATTTACATTTTTTATTTTTTAAAAGCTTATTTGAATATAGACTTTAGGGGTATAGATATACTAGCTCTTAAATAGCTTTGAAAGGAGAATTTTATGAAAACAATTAAAACATTTATGGATTTTACCTGCCCATTTTGCTATATAGGATTTGCTATCTTAGATAGGCTTAAGGATGAGGAAAGAGATTGGGAATATATATGGTATCCCTATCAGCTAGATAGAGATACTCCACTGGAAGGTAAGGACAATTTAGAAAGATTTTCCCAGGAAGATCTAGATAAGAACTTTGAAAGAATAACAGGCCTAGGTGCTGAGTATAACTTAGTCTATAACAATAAGAATATGTCCTTTAATACTAGCAGGGTTCATAGAGCAGCCCTCTTTGCTAGAGATGCTGATAAGTTTTATGACTTTGCTAGAGAAGTGTTTCAAGCTGTCTTTGAAGAGGGAAAAAATATAGGCCAAAAGGAAGTTATAAACGATATAGGCTTAAAAGTAGGCTTAAATATTGTAGAAATGAATAGATGTATAGATGCAGGTGGCTATGAAGAAGAGATGGAAGAAGCTAGGCGTCTAGCATCTGTTTATGAAGTTGAAAGTGTTCCAACCTTTGTAGTAGACGATAAGAGAAATGTAACAACTCTTAAGGAATACAGGGAATTTAAAAAAGATTTACAAGGGAAATAATAAATTTCTTTTCTTTATTTCTCTATCTTAAAACTCCTCTCTATGGTATAATATTTTGATATATTATCATAGAAAAGGAGTTTTAATTTTGATTAGTGTAAACAATTTAGGATTACAATTTGGTTCTCAAAAGCTTTTTGAGGATGTTAATTTAATATTTACTCCAGGCAACTGTTATGGAGTAATTGGTGCAAACGGTGCTGGTAAGAGTACTTTTTTAAGGATACTTTCAGGAGACATAGACCCTAATACGGGAGATATTTCCATGAGCCAGGATGCTCGTATGAGTGTGCTTAAGCAGGATCATTTTGAATTTGATGATGTAAAGGTCTTGGAAACAGTTATGATGGGGAATAAGAGACTTTTTGAAGTAATGGAAGAAAAGGATGCCATATATAGTAAGGAAGACTTTTCAGATGAAGATGGAATAAAGGCCTCTGAACTGGAAGCAGAATTTGCTGAAATGGATGGTTGGAGTGCAGAGTCAGAAGCTTCATCTATACTTCAAGGTCTTGGCATAGATGTAGATTATCATAATAGGTATATGAATGAACTTACAGGAAATGAAAAGATCAAGGTTCTTCTAGCCCAGGCTCTTTTTGGAAAGCCTGAAATACTTATACTAGATGAGCCTACTAACAATCTGGATGTTAAAAGTATAAGATGGTTACAGCATTTTTTAGCTGATTTCCATGGTACTGTAATAGTTGTTTCCCATGATAGATACTTTTTAAATGAAGTATGTACTCATATGGTAGACATTGACTTTGGTAAGATAAAGATGTTTTCAGGAAACTATGATTTCTGGTATGAATCAAGTCAGTTGGCTCAAAGAATGATGAAGGACCAAAACAAGAAAAAAGAAGAAAAGGTAAAGGAGCTTCAATCCTTTATAAGAAGATTCTCTGCCAATGCTTCTAAGTCTAAGCAAGCTACCAGTAGAAAGAAATTGCTGGAAAAAATTACCTTGGACGATATACAACCTTCTTCTAGAAGATATCCTTTTGTAGGCTTTAATATGGAGAGAGAAGTTGGAAATGAAATATTAAATGTAGAAGGACTTACAAAGCAAGTTGACGGAGTAAAGATACTAGACAATATATCCTTTAGAGTAAATAAGGGAGATAAGATAGCATTTATTGGAGATGAGATTGCCATATCTACTTTATTTGACATACTCTATGGAGAAGATACTCAGGACAGTGGAGAATTTAAATGGGGTCAAACCATTACCAACTCTTACTTTCCAAAGGATAACTCAGAGTATTTTAATGATGTAGATTTAAACCTTATAGATTGGTTAAGGCAGTTTTCAGAAGAACAATCTGAGATATATTTAAGAGGCTTTCTGGGAAGAATGTTGTTTTCTGGAGAAGAAACTCTTAAAAAGGTCAAGGTACTATCAGGAGGAGAAAAGGTAAGATGTATGCTTTCTCGTATGATGCTTAAGGAAGCCAATACACTTATACTGGATCAACCTACCAATCACTTGGATCTTGAAAGTATAACTGCAGTAAATAATGGTCTTAAGGACTATAAGAGCAATATTCTCTTTACATCCCATGACCATGAGTTTATAGACACTATAGCAAATAGAATTATAGAAATAAATGGAGACACTTTTAGGGATCTTTCTTCTACTTATGAAGAATATCTTGAAAAATATTATAGCTAAAAAAAATCTAGACATAAGCTGTCTAGATTTTTTTATATTCTTTTATTGGTAGGAGCTTATTTTTATGTCTTTATCTCCAGATTTTATTTCCCTTAATATTTTCTCCATCTCTTCCCCTGGCATAGGTTTATACTAGTAAAAGCCCTGTACATAGTCA
>CAZBAK010000020.1:0-6160 GCA_964489715.1 uncultured Tissierella sp.
TTTGATCTCTATCATGTATAAGCGTATCAAGAAATTTATATAAAATATTATGGAAAGGAGGAACTAGTATGAACTGGTTTGGAATATTTTTTATCTTATTAGGAATTGCTTATTTAATATATTCTATTGTAAATAAAGATGAAATAAATTTTTATTTTACAAATATTAAAATAATCAAAGGAAAAGAAGAAGCATATTTTAAGCTTCAATTAATCTTTTCTGTGATAAATGCTCTTATAATAATAGTTATAGGTTCAATAGCAGTTATATATAATATAGAAGCACTATTTCTTATAATATCCACCCTGATAATCCATTTTCTCAATTATATTATGAAAGTAATGGCTAAATCAAAGGGCTATGTAAAGGCTTAGTTATTAGACTACAAAAAGATTAGGAGTGAAGAAATGAATGAAGTTATAGGGCAAATAAAAGAAAGAAAATCTGTAAGAGTATTTGAAGATAGACCTATAGAAGCCAATATAAAAGAAGAAATACTTAAGGCCGCCTTTCAAGCACCTACTGCAGGAAATATGATGCTTTATACTATACTTGATATAAGGGATCAAGATCTAAAAGATAAACTGGCTGTAACTTGCGACAATCAACCCTTTATAGCTAAAGCTCCTTTGGTATTAGTGTTTTTAGCTGATTATCAAAGGTGGTATGATACTTTTTCATTTAATAATTGTAGTCCTAGAACTCCTGAAGAAGGAGATATTTTACTAGCGGCTGCAGATGCTTTAATAGCTGCACAAAACACTGTAGTAGCAGCGGAATCTTTAGGGATAGGTTCATGTTATATAGGTGATATTTTAGAAAATTGTGAACTTGTAAGAGAACTTTTAAATCTTCCAGACTTTGTTATGCCTGTTGGAATGCTGGTATATGGGTATCCTACTAAACAGCAAAGGGAAAGAAAAAAGCCTCTCCGTTTTGAAAAGCAATATATAGTTTATGAAAATCAATATCGTAGGCTAAATGAAGAAGAACATTATAAAATGCATAAGACTAGAAATGAAAAGTCAGCTATTATTAATAAAAATATTACTGAAGATATAAAACGATTTTGTGAACGCAAATATATGTCAGATTTCTCTTTAGAAATGAGTAGATCAGCTAGGGAATATCTTAAGAAGTTTAAAAAATAGAATAAGATAAAGTGTCAGCCTAGTTCTAAGCTTATAAGAGTTTAATAGGAGGAGAAAAAAATGGGAAGAGGATATATTCACCTGTACACAGGTGACGGAAAAGGTAAGACTACAGCGGCTTTAGGCCTTTCTCTAAGAGCTGTATGTGCTGGTAAAAAGGTATTCTTTGGGCAGTTTATAAAGGGTATGGATTATAGTGAGCTATCATGTGTTGACTTTGTAGAAAACCTAGTTATAAAACAATTTGGAAGAGATTGTTTTATTTATAAAGAGCCTAAGGAAGAGGATATAAAAGCTGCAAGAGAAGGTTTAAAAGAATTTGAAAAAATATTAGAAGAAGGAGAATATGATATAGTTGTAATGGATGAATTGACTATAGCTCTTTACTATAAGTTGTTTTCTCTAGAAGAAGTAATAAGTATAATAAAAAAGAGGAAATCCAATATAGAAGTAATAATAACAGGAAGGGCTGCACCAGATGGACTTATTGAAATAGCTGATTTAGTAACCGAGATGAAAGAAAGAAAACACTACTACAGAGAAGGCGTAGAAGCTAGGAAAGGTATAGAATTTTAAATTGGGAGGATGACTTTATGAAATTAATCAACTATTTATTTGGAGAAAAAGAAGAAATAGGCATATATACAAAAGAGGGAATAATAAGATTAGTAGAGTTTAAAGATATGATAGATTTTATTAAAAATGCAGAAGCTTTTGACTTAAAAGCTTTTGAAAATAAAAACAATATGATAGAGCTGGCTGATATAAAGTTATTATCCCCAATTAGAAAGCCAATTCATGATATTATCTGCGTAGGCAAGAATTATAAAGATCATATATTAGAAATGGATGGTAGTGTTGAATTTGAAAATTTCAAATTAAGCTATTTTAGTAAAAGATCTAGTAATATTCTTGGAGATGGACAAGATATAGAGGTTAACTTTGATTTGGATGAAAGCGTAGATTATGAATCTGAACTAGCTGTTATAATAGGAAAAGAAGGGAAAAATATAAAAAGAGAAGAGCTAGTAGATTATATATTTGGATACTCTATCTTTAATGACTTGTCTTCTAGAAAAATACAGGCAGATCATAAGCAGTGGTTTTTAGGAAAGAGTATTGATAATTACTCTATAATGGGGCCTTGTATAGTAACAAAGGATGAAGTCAATTTTCCCCTAGAATTAAAGATTCAATCTAAAGTAAATGGAGAATTAAGGCAAAATTCCAATACTAAATATATGATAAGAAGTATAGAAGATATATTGATTGAACTATCCCAGCATATAACTTTAGAAGCTGGAGATATAATATCAACAGGTACTCCAGCAGGTGTAGGCAAGGGATTTAATCCTCCAAAATTCTTAAAGCCAGGAGATACTGTAGAGTGCATTATAGAAGGTGTTGGTAGATTGAAAAACAAGATTACATAGATTGAAAATTAAATTTATAAAATAAAATAGTAAAAGTTTAAAGGAGTGTTTAACCTTGGGAAGTGATGGATCTAAGAGGATTTTATTAAGTGAAACAGTTTTACCTCAAGTACCAGAAATGATATTTAAAGAGATAGTAAACTTTAAAGAGCTTATGCTCATGTATAACTCTGCCATAAGAGAGGTAACTACAAAACTAGAGATATTAAATGATGAATTATCTCTTAATAATAGAAAGAATCCAATACAATTTATTAAATCTAGAGTCAAAAAACCAATGAGTATTGTTAACAAGCTTCAAAAATTGGATAAGGAGTTAAGTGTAGATTCTATAATGAACTCTTTAAATGATGTTGCTGGAATACGAGTTATTACTGCCTTTATAGATGACGTATATAAAATTTCAGATATGCTGGTTAAGCAAGATGATATAACATTAATAGAAGCAAAGGATTATATAAAGAATCCTAAAGCCAATGGATATAGGAGCTATCACATGATTATAGAAGTTCCTGTTTTCTTTTCAGATAAAAAACAATCTGTTAGAGTAGAGATACAAATCCGCACAGTTGCTATGGATTTTTGGGCAAGTTTAGAACATCAGTTAAAATATAAGGAGAATGTTGAAAACTCTGCAGAAATAGAAGAAGAGTTAAAAGAATGTGCAGAAACTATAGCCATGACAGATAAAAAAATGCTTAATATTAGAAATAAAATGGAAGAGAATAAAGAAGAAAGAGAAGAAAATTAAATATATGTTTATTTAAATCCCTATGACTAGCCATAGGGATTTAATATTTATCGAATTTTATTATTTAAAGACATAAAAATGTCATAGATTAATGATAAGATAAGATTAGGAGTGATAGAGATGTATAAGATATTAATTGCTGATGATAATAAGCAAATAACTTCAATTTTAGAAGAATATACAAAAAAAGAAGGATATATAGCTATAAGTGCCTTTGATGGAGAAGAAGCCTTGGATAAATTTAAAAGTGAAAATCCTGATATTGTACTCCTTGATGTTATGATGCCAAAAAAAGATGGTTTTCAGGTCTGTAGAGATATTCGAAGAAACTCAAATGTTCCAATAATAATGATTACAGCCAGAGGAGAAGATTTTGAAAAAATAATGGGCCTTGAAATAGGTGCAGATGACTATATAGTTAAGCCATTTTCACCAGGTGAAGTAATGGCAAGAGTTAAAGCTATAATGCGTAGAATTGATAGTGAAGAAAAAACAGGAAGAGAATTTATCTTTGAAAATTTAAAGATAAATCTAGATGATTATAGTATTTATATCAATGGGAAGGCAATTTCCTTGACAAAAAAAGAATTTGAAATCCTATGGACACTTGCAAGTAATGAAAATAAAGTATTTTCAAGGGACAATCTATTAGATTCTCTATGGGGACATGATTATTTTGGAGATAACCGTACTGTTGATAGCCATATAAAACGTCTTAGAGCTAAATTGGATCAAGAGAAACATATAAATTGGGATATAAAGACAATATGGGGTGTAGGCTATAAGTTTGAGAGGATAGAAGATGTTTAAAAGTAAGATCACAGCAAAATTGAGCCTATATTTTGCAATAGCGCTGTTGATCTTTGCTATAATAATTGCTAGCTTGTTTTTGATTTTATTTAGAAGAAATACCTTAAATATCCACAGAGATGAACTTGAAAATAGAGCCAATGATATAGCCCAAACTATACCTACTTATCTTGATAGGAATTCTGGTGGCATGGGTGGGTTTTCCAGGTATCTTACTATGGTTAATGATATTGCTGGAACTGATGTATGGGTAGTGGATAGAGATTTAAATTTAGTTACAGGAGGCACAGGCCATGGACATATGATGAAAGGGTATAGCTATAGAGATTTACCTCCCAATGCAGAGGAGCTAATAGATGAAGTATTTAAAGGTAAAACTGACTTTAGTGAAGACTTTAGTAATCTCTTATCAGAACTTACTTTAACAGTTGGAGCACCAATATATAATAGCTCAGATGATATAATAGGTGCTGTATTGTTACATTCTCCTGTAGAGGGAACGAATGAAGCTATCTCACAGGGAATTATTATACTCTCAATTAGTATTTTATTAGCATTAATTGTAACCTTTCTTTTATCTGTTATCCTATCTCGTTCCTTTACTAGACCCTTATCCATAATGAAAGAAACGGCTCTAGATCTTTCAAATGGAGAATATAGTTCAAAAACAAATATAAGACAAGATGATGAAATTGGTGAACTTGCCACTACTATAGATCTTTTAGCCGAGAGATTAGATAAGGCAAGTCAGGAAAGTGAAAAATTGGAAATTATGCGTAATGAATTTATTGCAAATGTATCTCACGAATTAAAAACTCCAGTTACAGTTATGCGTGGATCATTGGAAGCACTTGTAGACAAAGTTATTAGTGATCCTGTAAAAATTGAAAACTATCATATACAAATGCTAAATGAATCTAAATATCTGCAAAGACTTGTTGAAGATCTCTTAGAGATTTCTAAACTACAAAGTCTTGAATTTGTAATTGAAAAAAGCGAAATTTCTATCTATGACTTATTAGATGATCTTAAAAGGAGTGCTGAGCATCTTGCTAAAGAAAAAGAAGTAAAGATTTTAGTTAGTAAAAACACAGAAGATTTTAAAATAATGGGAGATTATGGTAGAATTCGTCAAATGATAATGATTATTTTGGACAATGCAATTAAATTTTCTCCTAAAAATGAAACAGTTAAAATAGTAGCTGAAAATAGAACACTCTATATTGAAGATAACGGAATTGGTATATCAGCTGAGGATTTGCCATATATTTTCGATAGATTTTATAAATCTAGATCTGAACAAAATAAAACAGGGACAGGACTGGGGCTTGCAATTGCGAAAAATATTGCAAAGAGACATAGCATAAAATTGAGTGCTAAAAGCAAGGATACTGAGGGGACAAAATTTATATTTAGTTTTGAAGAAAATAATACTTCACAAAAATAAAAAACTTAAGACATAGTTTTGACATAGTTTAAGTGTAATATATAGTTATAGTAGAAAAGAAACTATAATTATAGGAGGAGGTAAGAAAATGAAAAACTTTAGAAAGATTATTATATTGGGTGGAGTGATACTGGCTCTTGGAGTAACAAGCTTTACTGCACTGGCAGCAAGGGACCACAAAACTCCAGCTGAGACTTTAGCTGGTTTAACTGGCAAGACAGTAGATAGTGTTATAGATGAAAGGGAAGAAACAAATAAGTCTTATGCTACTATTGCATCGGAAGCGGGAAAGCTTGAAGAGTTTAAGAAAGAAAATCTAGAAATAAAAAAAGATAAGCTTAAAATTCAAGTTTCAGAAGGAAAGATTACCCAGGAAAAAGCAGATAGGATAATAAATGAGATTGAAGAAAGACAAGCTAATTGTGATGGAGCATGTTCTGAAAAGATTGGCGAAAATAGAGGAGCAGGATTTGGACATAACGGTCCAGCTGGCCATGGGAAACAAAGAGGTCAAGCTAGACAAGGCAGAATGAGATTACATGATGGGACCTGTAACACTCAAGCTAAA
>CAZBAK010000020.1:6260-27241 GCA_964489715.1 uncultured Tissierella sp.
GCTAAAATTTAAGATTACTGATAAAATCATAGAATAAAATGACAGGTGGGGAATTCTATTAATGTATTAGTATTAAAAATAATAGCTGTTGTAACAATGATCATAGATCACTATGGAGCTATCTTTGAAAGTGGAGAAATCATTTATAGAATTATAGGAAGATTGGCATTTCCAATCTTTGCTTTTTTGATCTCAGAAGGTTTTGTCCATACTAGCAATGTTAAAAAATATGGATTAAGACTTTTAACTTTCGCCTTTATATCAGAAATACCATTTGATTATGCTATAAATGGAAGACTTGGATTAGAGCATCAAAATATATTTTTTACCTTATTCTTGGGAATCTTAACTCTCTATCTTTTAAAAGATAGAAAAGAATTAAGTAATTCTAATAAATATCTATTAGTAATAAGTATAGGAGGCCTAAGTAGTCTGCTTAGATTTGATTATGGAATTATTGGCATTATATATATGGTATCTTTTTATTTAACAAGGGAGTTCCAAAAAAACAAGAGATTTGCTATCTTGTTTTTTATAATGTTTATTACTAACTTACTTACAAGTACTTTTATACAACAATTTTCATTGGGGGCACTTCTAATATTATACTTCTATAATGGAAAATTAGGACCTAAGCATAGAGCTATACAGGTATTTTTTTATATAGTATATCCATTACACTTAATAATCTTCGCTTTAATGAGATTTTAAAGTAGATTAAATTTATTGTAATTTTTATTGTATTTTAAAACAAATATATGTTATAGTAAATTATATATTTATCTTAGCTAAAAATTTATATTTAATCTAAATAAAATTAGCACCTAGGAAACTTGACAAAGCTTAGTTTTTGTTATATACTAGTTAAAGAAAGAAAATTAAATATATAAAACCAAGTAGAAGTTTCCGCTTCTCACCTTATAGCTTAGGCTCATATGGTCAGTTTAAAGAAAGATTAATCTTATGTATAATTGATATACTATAGGATTGATTATTTATGTAGACGTAGAGCGGGTATTTTTATACCGGCTCTTTTTTTATTATTTTAGGAGGTGCTATATTATTAAAGAACTTCAAATCAATGAGGGAATCAGGGAAAGAGAAGTAAGATTAATTGATGCAGATGGTGAGCAGTTAGGAATAGTTCCCATCAAAAAGGCATTGGAAATTGCTGTAGAGAGAGATTTAGATCTAGTGAATGTTGCTCCAAAAGCAAAGCCCCCTGTATGTAAAATCATAGATTATGGTAAGTACAAATATGAATTAGCCAAGAAAGAAAAAGAAGCAAGAAGAAATCAAAGGGTTATAAACGTCAAAGAAGTTAGACTAAGTCCAAATATTGAAGCTCATGATTTAAATGTTAAGGCTAGAAGTGCTAATGAATTTTTAAAATCAGGAGACAAGGTAAAGGTTTCTGTAAGATTTAGGGGTAGAGAAATGGGTCATACGGAGGCTGGTAGACAAGTACTCAAGGATTTTGCTGAATTGACAAAAGAAAGAGGAACTGTCGAAAAAAATGCACGTTTAGAAGGTAGAAATATGACAATGTTTTTAGCCCCAAAGTCAGAGTAAGTTTAGGAGGAAAAATAGATGGGAAAAATGAAAACACATAGAGGTTCTGCAAAAAGATTTTCAAGAACCGCTTCAGGTAAAATAAAAAGACATAAGGCATTTCGTAGTCACTTAACTGGTAAGAAATCCCAGAAGAGAGTTAGAAACTTAAGAAAAAGTACATTGGTAAGTAAAGGCGATCAAAAGAGAATCGACTCAATGATACCAAGATAATTAGTTATTTAGATATATAGGAGGAGTTGCAGCAATGGCAAGAGTAAAAGGTGGCGTAAATGCTAAAAAGAGACATAAAAGAGTATTAAAACAGGCTAAAGGATATTATGGAGCTAAAAGTAAATTATTTAGACCAGCAAACCAAGCCGTAATGAAATCATTAAATTATGCTTATATAGGTAGAAAGTTAAGAAAAAGAGATTTTAGAAAACTATGGATCACTAGAATAAATGCAGCAGCGAGAGCCAATGGTATGAGCTATAGCAAATTTATTAGTGGACTAAAAAAAGCAAATATTGAAGTTAATAGAAAAATGCTATCAGAGATGGCTATACATGATGCGGCTGGTTTTACAAAACTAGTAGAAATGGCAAAAAGTAACTAAGAAAAAGTTCCTGATAGGAACTTTTTCTTTTTTAAATATTTAAATAAATATTTCATGGAGGTAAATTATGAATTATTTTAAAAAAAAGGCACTAGAATTTCAATTAAATCCTCCAGCAGTTCTTGCAGCCGGATTTTTAGGCTTGATATTTATAGGTACTATACTTTTAAACTTGCCAATAGCAACTACTAGTGGTATAAGTATAGGCTTTATAGATGCTCTATTTACTGCTTCTTCTGCTGTTTGTGTAACAGGACTTATAGTAGTAAATACAGCTTTACACTGGTCTTTATTTGGTAAAATTGTAATTTTAATCTTAATCCAAATGGGCGGTCTTGGAATTATGACTATGGCTACATCTGTGGCTTTAATAATAGGTAAAAAAATTAGACTTAAAGAAAGACTTGTAATAAAAGAACAACTAAATCATGAAACTATGGGTGGGCTAGTTAAGTTAACAAAATATGTAATCACTGTAACCCTAGGTATAGAGGCAATAGGGGCCTTGTTCTTATCCTTTAAATTTATACCTATATATGGAATCTCTAAAGGAATATGGTTTTCTGTTTTTCATTCTATATCTGCATTTTGCAATGCAGGATTTGATATTCTTGGAAATAGCATTGTTCCCTTTGTAGGAGATTTTTGGATAAATCTTGTATTATCCTTACTTATAATATTGGGAGGACTTGGTTTTGCTGTTTATGCAGATATTTACAATCATAGGAAGTTTAAAAAGTTAAATATTCATTCTAAATTCGTCTTATCTATTACTGCTATCTTGCTTTTAGGAGGAGCTGTACTTATATTTTTGATTGAATACACCAATCCCTTAACCTTAAAACAACTTAGTATGTCTAATAAGCTAATAGCATCTTTTTTTCAATCCACTGTCACTAGGACTGCTGGTTTCAATTCTATAGATATGTCATCTATTAGAGATTCATCAGCATTTTTAATGATTATGCTAATGTTTATAGGAGGTTCTCCAGGTTCAACAGCTGGTGGAATCAAGACAACTACATTTGCTACTTTAATATTAACTACTATTTCTACCATAAAGGGAGAAAAAGATGTAGGTGTATTTAATAGAAGACTGGGAGAAGATGTTATAAATAGGTCCCTTGCAATTATAATGATAGGACTGACATGGATACTTATAGTATCTTTTATATTGACTATAACGGAAAATGCTGTATTCTTAGATCTTGTATTTGAAACTACTTCTGCTTTTGCAACGGTTGGGCTTAGTAGAGGTATAACTTCTTCCTTATCGCCAGTTGGAAAGCTCTTGATTACTCTTACAATGTATGTAGGTAGAGTAGGAGCCCTTACTATGGCATTTGCATTTGGACATAGAAGAAAACATAAAAGTTTTAGAGAAGCTGAAGGTCATATAATTGTAGGATAGGAGAGGGGAAATATGAAATCATTTGCTGTTATAGGTTTAGGTAGATTTGGAACTTCTGTTGCAAAGGTTCTTGCAGAACTGGGTAATGAAGTTTTAGCAATAGACAAAGATCCAGAGGTTATTAGGGAAATTGCATCAATAGTAACTTATGCTGTGGAGGCTGATGTAATGGATGAAAAGGCTCTAAGAGAATTAGGACTTGGCAATGTGGATGCAGTAGTAGTTAGTATAGGCTCTGATTTAGAATCATCAATTATGGCTACTCTAATCTCTAAAGAGCTAGGTGTAAAGAAAGTAATAGCGAAAGCCCTAACTGAACTTCATGGAAAAGTTTTAAGTAAAATAGGAGCTGATAGGATTATATATCCTGAAAGAGATATGGGTATCAGGGTAGCACATAACCTAACTTCTAAAAATATACTAGATTATATAGAATTTTCACCAGATTTCTCTATAGTTGAGATAGAAGCCATAGAAGATTGGGTAGGTAAAGATTTAAAAGGATTGAGGCTCAGAAATAAATATGGAGTAAATATTATAGCTATAAGAAGAGATAATCATACAAATATTTCGCCAACTGCTGAAGATAATATAGAGGCTGGGGATATTTTAATTATAGTAGGATCTACTGAGGATGTAAAAAAAGTAGAAATGAGAGTGGGAGAGTAGATATGCTAGAGATTAATTCCAATAAAAATCCTATCATAAAAGAAATTAAAAGTTTGTCTAGAAAGAAAAATAGATGGAAGGAAAAACTTTTTATTATAGAGGGAATTAAGGTTATAGAAGAAGCTATAGATAACTCCCTGCCTATTAAGTATATTATTTTTAGTGAAGCTCTATTTAAAGTAGATGGGGGTCCAGCTTTTTACGAAAAAATCAAAGATAGAAAAGAAAGCATAAAGATTTCAGCCAGTGTATTTAAATACATTTCTGATTTAGATAATCCTCAAGGAGTTTTAGCTATAGTAGAATTTAAAGAGAGAAGTATAGATGAACTTTATGAAAAGAATTTACCTTTTATTATATTTTTAGATTCATTAAATGATCCTGGGAATTTAGGTACTATAATAAGAACAGCTGATGCATTCAATATAGACGCCATAGTCCTGGGTGAAGGAACTGTAGATCCATACAATTCAAAAGTTGTAAGATCCACAATGGGTTCTATATTTAGAGTACCCTTATACAATGTAAAGGATAATAACTTGTTTTTTGACAATATAGAGAAAAATAAGATAAATATAATTACTACATCTTTGTATGGAGAACTATTGGAAGAAGAAGATTTTTCACAAGGATTTGTAGTTGTAATAGGAAATGAAGCCAATGGAGTTAGAAAAGATATAATGGAAAGATCTAACAAAGAGTTAAAAATACCTATGCCAGGCAAGGCGGAATCATTAAATGCAGGAGTAGCAGCTTCTATAATAATGTATGAAGCCATGAGGAGTAGAAATTAAGTTTTTTAAAAGCTATAAAAGTCTGTTATAATTAAAGTCATTAGAAAAAAATACTAATATTATATTATAATATTTAGTAACGTGGAGGTAAATAATGAAAGAGAAATTGAATTCGATTAAATCTTTGGCATTAAAAACTATAGAAGAGATAAAAACTCTTGAAGAACTAGAAAACTTTAGAATTAAGTTTTTAGGTAAAAAAGGAGAACTTACTTTAGTTCTAAGAGATATGGGTAAACTGAGTAAGGAAGAAAGGCCTGTGGTTGGACAAATTGCAAACGATATTAGAAAAGAAATAGAAGAAAAACTACTTAATGTAAAAAAAGAATTTGTTAGACAGGCTAAAGAAGAGAGAATAGAAGAAGAAAAGATAGATATAAGTATAAGTAGCGATGAAATTATGATTGGTAATCGTCATCCACTTTTAAAGACAATAGATGAACTGGAAGAACTATTTATAAGTATGGGGTTTAGTGTTGTAGAAGGACCTGAGATTGAAACTGTGAAAAATAATTTTGATGCACTTAATTCACCAGAAAATCATCCATCAAGAGATCTATCTGATACTTTTTATATAAATGAGGAATTACTATTGAGAACCCATACATCACCAGTACAGATTAGAGCTATGAAAGAAATGGGAGCTCCTTTAAAGATAATATCAGCAGGTAGAACATTTAGATTTGATGATGTAGATGATACTCATTCTCCTATGTTTCATCAGTTAGAAGGACTTGTAGTAGGAGAAAATATTTCAATGGCAAATCTTATCCATACTTTGGATATATTTATAAAGGAATTATTTGGAAAAAACATGCAAACTCGTTATAGGCCTCATCACTTTCCCTTTACTGAGCCAAGTGCAGAAGTAGATGTTTCATGTATAAGTTGTATGGGAGAAGGATGTGCAGAATGTAGTTTTACAGGTTGGAGTATGGAACTCTTAGGCTGTGGAATGGTTCATCCAGAAGTATTAGAAAATTGTGGTATAGATTCTGAAAAATATACTGGCTTTGCTTTTGGTATGGGTATTGATAGAATTACCATGGTAAAATATGGAATAACAGATATAAGATTGCTATTTGAAAATGATATGAGGTTTTTAAAACAATTCTAGAAGGGAAGGGAAAAAATGCTATTACCTATAAGATGGTTAAAAGATTATATAGATACAGAAAAAACTGGGAAGGAATTAGCGGACGGTCTTACACTTTCGGGATCTCATGTTGAATCTATTTATTCTATGGATAAGGGTATTAAGGGAGTAATTGTAGGAAAAATAATAAAAATTATAAAACATCCAGATGCAGATAAATTAGTAGTCTGTGATATAGATGTTGGGAAAGAAATATTAACTATAGTAACTGCTGCTACAAATATCCAGGAAGGTGATTTTCTTCCAGTTGCAACAGTAGGAAGTATTCTTCCAGGAGAGATTGTAATTGAAAAGACAAATTTCAGAGGAATAGATTCCTATGGGATGCTTTGCTCCCTAGAAGAGCTTGGCTTTGATGACAATGTAATCTCTAAAGAGATGAAAGAAGGGATCTTTATACTAGATAGGGAATATCCCCTTGGAAAAGATATAGTAGAGGTTCTTAACTTAGATGATGAAGTAATAGAGCTAGAAATTACGCCAAATAGACCAGATTGTTTAAGTATGATGGGCATGGCAATAGAAACTGCAGCTAGTTTTGAAATGCCTATAAAAGATCTGGAAATAGAGTCTAGTAGTGTAGATGATATTTATGATTACTTAGATGGAATAGAGATAGAAAGTGATAAGTGTAACAGATACTATGCTAGGGTTATTAAGGATGTGCTTATTAAAGATTCCCCTATGTGGATGCAAATGAGGCTTATGGAAGCAGGGGTAAGACCTATCAATAATATAGTAGATATAACAAACTTTGTAATGTTGGAGCTTGGGGAACCCCTTCATGCATTTGATTTAGAAAAATTAGATGGTAGAAAGATAGTAGTTAGACAAGCTGATTTAGGGGAAACAATTAAAACATTAGATGGAACAGTAAGAAAATTAGATGAAAATGATTTAGTTATAGCGGATTCAAAGGAAGCCATAGGAATAGCTGGAGTAATGGGAGGACTATCTTCAGAAGTTACTAAAGATACAAATTTGATACTTATTGAAGGAGCTAACTTTGATCCTAAAAGTGTAAGGCTTACATCAAAAAAACTCTCGCTTAGAACAGAAGCCTCTAATAGATTTGAAAAGGGACTTGATCCTAATCTTTGTAATACTGCTGTAGATAGAGTATGCCAGCTTATAGAACTTACAGGATCAGGTAAGGTTATCTCATCTTTTATAGATAAGTATAATAATAAGCTAGAAGCAAAAACTATTAGCCTGAGGCCAGAGAGGGCAAACCAACTCCTAGGCTTAGATATAGATGTAGATACTATGATTAAGTATCTAAATCTTTTAGGACTTAAATCTGAGTATAGGGATGGATTGATCTTTAGCCTTATTCCTACTCGTAGACTAGATATATCTATAGAAGTTGACTTGATAGAAGAGATTGGAAGACTTTATGGTTTCCATAATATCCTAGGACAGCCACTAGTAGGAAGTTTCTCAAGGGGTTTAAAGCCTGAATCAAAAGACATAGAAGATAAGGCTAAGAGAACTTTACTAGGTATAGGCTTTAATGAGGTTATGACTTATTCTTTTATAAGTCCTAAAGCCTATGACAAGATGAGTATAGAAGAAACTAGCAAGCTAAGAGATTATATAAAGTTGATTAATCCTCTTGGAGAAGACTTTAGCATTATGAGAACTACATTGATTCCAACTATGATGGAATTGTTTAGTAGAAATTATAACAGAAGTGTAAAGGATGTATTTGCTTTTGAAATAGGAAATATATTTATAGCTAATGAACTTCCAGTAGAAAAACTACCAAATGAACAAAAAACTTTATCCATAGGATTTTATGGAGATAAGGATTTTTATTTCTTAAAAGAGGCTGTAGAAAAACTTTTAAATAGATTGGGAATAAAAGATATAGACTATGAAAGAGAAGAAAAGAATCCAATATTCCATCCTGGGAGAACTGCTAAAATAATTGTAGAAGGAGTGGAACTTGGGATAATAGGAGAAGTTTATGTAGATGTATGTGAGAATTATGACATAAAATCTAAAGTCTATATGGGAGAATTAAATTTTGATGCTATTATGGATTTGACTAACTTTGAAAGAAAATATAAGCCACTTCCAAAATTTCCTTCAACTTCTAGAGATATAGCTATAGTTGTAGAAGAAGATATTTTATTTGGGGATATTAAAAAACTTATATTCAAACATGGTGATGGTCTAATAGAAGATATAAGATTATTTGATATATATAGAGGGGATCAGATACCAGACAAAATGAAGAGTATAGCACTTTCTATTGATTATCGTTCTTATGAAAGAACTCTAAAAGACAAGGAAATAGAAAAAATACAAGCTACTATTATAGAGGATTTAGAAAAAACTTTTAATGCCAAATTAAGAAGCTAAAGCTAAAAGAGGTAGATATCTACCTCTTTTTTTGAAATGTAGAGGAATATATATTTTTTTATAGTATAATATATATATAAACTAATAGGGGGTAAAGGGGCTATGGCAGATAGAAGAAAGGTAGATGTCCAAATAGATGGTCGAAACTTTACTGTAGTAGGTGAAGGTAGTGAAGAATATATACAAGAGATTGCTTCTTATGTAGATAGTATAATAAAAGAAGTAGCTTTTAAAAACAATAAATTAAGTCAAATTATGACAGCTACACTTGCGGCTCTCCATATATCTGATGAACTACGTCAAAGCGAACAGCAATTTAAAGAGCTTAAACTTAAAGCCAAAGATCCACTAGATAAGTATGATGATGTTTGTGAAGAACTAGAAAAGAGTAAAGAAAAAATAAAAACTTTAAATAGTTTAACACAAGAATATCAGGCTAAAATAACAGAATATGATAAAAAAAGAGAAGAAATGGAAAAAATAGTAGAAGACCTAAAGGAAGATATGATCTTAAAGGAAAAAGAGATAGAAGAAAAAGATGAAATCATTAGAGAACTTCAAGATAAGAACTATAAAAGCCAGCTAGAAATTGTAGATGTTAAAAAAGAATTGACTGAATACATTAGGATACTGGACGAGAGAACAAGTTCTTAAAGAAAGGAAAATGCAAAAAGTGAATTATAATAGGGAACTCTTGGCACCGGTTGGAAGCATGGAATCTCTTTATGCAGCTGTTGAAAATGGAGCAAGTGCAGTTTATTTGGGAGGAAAGCTTTTTAATGCAAGGCAATTTGCTTCTAACTTTGATTACGAAGAATTAAAGGATGTTATAGCATATTCTCATTTAAACAATGTGAGAATTTATATAACAGTTAATATATTGATAGACAATAATGAAATGGAAGAAGCTTTAGATTATATAAGGTTTTTATACCAGGAAGATGTAGATGCAATAATAGTACAGGATCTAGGCCTAGCAAAAAAAGTAAAAAAACTCTTTCCTGATTTAGATTTACATGCAAGTACACAGATGACTATAAATAATCTAGAAGGAGTTAAACTTTTAGAAGAATTGGGCTTTAAAAGAGTAGTTTTAGCCAGAGAAACTCCAATAGATGAAATAAAAAGAATAAGAAAAGCAAGCTCCATAGAATTAGAAGCCTTTATTCATGGAGCACTTTGTGTGTCCTACTCAGGACAATGTCTTATGAGTAGCATAATTGGTGGTAGAAGTGGTAATCGTGGAACATGTGCTCAACCTTGTAGAATGCCATATTCTATAATAGATAAAAAGGGAAAGCTATTAGATGATTGGCAAGAACTTTATCTACTAAGTCCAAAGGATTTAAATACTCTAGACTTTATAGATACTCTGATGGATGCTGGTATAAACTCTTTAAAGATAGAAGGAAGAATGAAGAGACCAGAGTATGTGGCTACTATAGTGGGAAACTATAGGAAACTTATAGACAATGGAGGAAAAGCTTCAAAGGATGATAAGAATGAAGTAGAACAGATATTTAATAGAGGATTTACTAAAGGGCTTGGACTTGGTGACTTTGGAAGAGAGTTTATATCTATGGACAGGCCTGATAATAGGGGAAGATATCTCGGAAGAGTTACTAATGCAGATAGGGATAATCTATATATACTTTTAGAAGATGATCTAGAAAAAGATGATGGCATAGAGTTTACTCTTACAAATGGGAAATATAGAGGTATGAAATCTCCTATTAATGCTAAAAAAGGAGAGACTGTTACAATAAAGAAGATAGGAAATATAAGAAGAAATACGGATGTATATAAATCTTCTAGTGCAGGTTTATTAAAAAAGGCACAAGATTCCTATGAAGATAGCAAGAATATTTATCCTATTGATATGAAAATAGATATTGCAATAGGTGAAAAAGCAAGTTTACAATTAAGCTACAAAGATTATAGTAAGAAGACCAGTGTTGATTTTATAGTTGAAAAAGCAAAAAACAAGGGTTTAACCGAAGAAAAGGTAAAGGAACAACTTTCAAAACTTGGAGATACTCAATATATATTAAAGGACTTAAAAGTAAATTTACAAGAAAATACATTTTTACCTCTTAGTGTTTTAAATGAATTAAGAAGAGAAGCAGTAGAGAGTTTAAATGAGTATTTGCAAGTTAAAAATAATAGAAGAAAACTTACTGATAAAGAATATAGGGAAAAAAAACAAGCTGTTTTACAGATAGAAGCAAAGGATGATATAAAGCTTAAAAAGTTATCTATTAAAATAGATAACTTACAAGAGATCAATCACTTGGATTTAGAAAAGTTAGATAGAATTTATATTCCACTAGAGGAAGATTATAAAGAAAAAATTTCTCATTTAAGAGATGAGAATGTAGAAATCTATGTTAGCACAGAGAAAATACTTTATGAAAAGGATTTAAAACTACTGGAAGAAAAACTTAATAGTATAAAAGGATTAATAGATGGCGTAAGTGTAGAAAATCTTGGAACATTATATTTTATAAAAGAAAATTATGATTTTAAAATACATGGAGATATAGGACTTAATATATTTAATTCTCATACAGTAGATACTTTAAGAGCTTTAGGAATAGATACTATGACTTTATCTGCAGAATTAAATATTGCACAGATAAATAAAATAGAAAAAGAAACAGGCGGATTTTTAGAATCTATAGTATATGGTTATTTGCCAGTTATGACAAGTAAAACTTGTCCGATGGCCTTAGTAAAAGGATGTAAAGATGACAGCGAATGCCAGGCCTGCAATTTTGCAGATGGTTATGGACTAAATGATAGGATGAATAAAACTTTCTATATGTCTAGGAAGGATGGCTTTACTACTATATATAATAGTGTGCCATTGATGCTCTTAGATAGTATGGATCAGATATATAAAGCTGGTATAAGTATGGGAAGATTGGATTTTACTATAGAAAAAGATAATATAAAAGATATACAAAATGCATACTATAATTATACAAAAAATATATGGGATGAAAAAGAAGCGAGAATTTTTATAGAAAAGATAAAAGACACTAGTGAAATTACTAAGGGACATTATTTTAGAGGCGTATTATAAGAGGTGGTTATATGAATAAAAAGACTTTTAAATCATTAGAATATAAAAAAATAATAGATAAATTGATAAATAAATGTGAATCTTCACTTGGGAAAAAAAGAGCTGAGGAAATACAAGCAATAAGTGATATAGATGAAATAAGAAAATTTCAAAAGGAAACAGATGAAGCCTTAACTCTTTTAATAAAGAGAGGGGCTCCCCCTCTTTTTGGCATAAATAGTATAAAAGCAGATGTTAAGAGAGCAGAACTTGGAGGAACTTTAAATCCAGGTGCTCTTTTAAGGATAGGAGATTCACTTAGAGTTTCAAGGCAGCTAAAAAACTATTTAAAGCAAGTTCAAGAAGATAAAGAAGATGAGTATCCTTTAATAGAGGGATTAATAGAAAATCTGAGTATATTTAAAAATATTGAGAATGAGATAACAAATGCTATAATATCAGAAGATGAAATATCAGATAATGCTAGTAGTGCCTTAAGGATGATTAGAAGACAAATTGCAAGTAAAAATGAAGCTGTAAGAGATAAGCTGAATTCAATAGTAAATTCTCAAGCAAATAAAAAATATCTTCAAGACAATATAGTTACAATGCGAGAAGGTAGATATGTAGTTCCTGTAAAATCGGAAAATAAAAACAATATAAAAGGTCTAGTACATGACATGAGTGGCAGTGGTGCTACACTTTTTATAGAACCTATAGCGGTTGTAGAATTAAATAATGAACTTAGGGAATTAGAATTAAAAGAAAAAGAAGAAATAGAGAGAATATTAAAAGCTTTATCCATAATGGTTGCTGAGGAAGCTCAGCCTATATCAAACAATCAATATTTATTACAAGAATTAGATTTTGTATTTGCCAAGGGAAAGCTTGCCTTGGAAATGGATGCTACAAAACCAATATTAAATGATAGAGGCTATATAAATATTAAAAAAGCAAGACATCCTCTCTTAGATGTAAAAGACATAGTAGCTATAGATATTTATCTAGGAAAGGATTTTGACTCTCTTATAATTACAGGACCAAATACTGGAGGAAAGACTGTAAGTTTAAAAACTGTAGGATTACTTGTTCTTATGGCTCAGTCTGGACTTCACATACCTGCTGATTTTAATTCCGAAATAGGAGTTTTTAAGCAAGTATTTGCAGATATAGGAGATGAACAAAGTATAGAGCAATCACTTTCAACATTTTCATCTCATATGGTAAATATAGTTGATATACTATCTAAGGTGGATCATAATAGTTTGGTTTTATTTGATGAATTAGGAGCAGGAACAGATCCTACAGAGGGAGCAGCTCTTGCTATGAGTATACTAGATCATTTGCTTAAAATAGGTGCAAAAACCATTGCGACCACACATTACAGTCAACTGAAACTATATGCCCTTAGCAGAGAGGGAGTTACAAATGCCTCTGTAGAATTTGATGTTAAAACATTGAGTCCAACCTACAAGCTACTTATAGGAGTACCAGGGAAGTCAAATGCATTTGAAATTTCTCAAAGACTAGGTCTTGAAAGAGATATAATAGACTATGCTAAAGGACTTATTTCAGAAGAAAATATAGAGTTTGAAGATGTATTAGAATCTATGGAAAAAGATAGAATCGCTATAAATGAAAACAAAGAAGAAGCTGAAAAGTATAGAATACAAGTAGAAAAGTTAACAGAAGAGCTTTCTAGAGAAAAAGCTACCACTAAAAACATGAGAGAAAAAATACTTCAAGATGCTAGAGAAGAAGCTAGAATGATTCTTAGAAAGGCTAAAGAGGACTCGGATAATCTAATAAAAGAATTAAAAGAAGTTTCCTTAGAGGTAGAAAAAGAAAAACTTAAAAAAATACAAGAAGCTCAAGATAAATTAAGAAATAAATTAAAAAAATCAGAAGCGGAAGCAGCGAAAAAAGTTTTAAATGTTAAATCTAAAAAACCTCCTAAAGATTTAAAGGCAGGAGAAATGGTGGAAGTTTTAACATTAAATCAAGTGGGTACTGTTTTAGAAGAGCCAGATGAAGGCGGAAATGTAAGATTACAAGTGGGAATTATGAAAATAACTTCTCATGTGAGCTCTTTAAGAAGAACTGATGAAGCTAAGAATGAGAATATCAGTGTATCTACTAAAAATATTATGAGTAATAAAACCAAGGATATAAAATCGGAAATAGATTTAAGAGGGCACAATCAAGAAGAGGCATTTATGGAATTGGATAAGTATTTAGATGATGCATATCTTGCTGGATTAAAACAAGTACAAATAATCCATGGTAAGGGTACAGGTGTTTTAAGAGAAGGAGTAAAAAGATATTTAAGAAGCAATAGGCATGTTAAAACTTCAAGACTAGGAACATTAAGTGAAGGTGGAGATGGAGTAACCGTAGTAGAAGTAAAGTAGGATAGTTCTACTAACTCTATAATGTAAAGTAAATGTTTTTAAATTTAAGGAGGAAAAAGCTTGATAAATTTTAAAGAAGAAGTTATAAACTTAATTGAATCACAGGTTGATTCAATTAGTAGAGATGAGATAGAATCACTTGTTGAAGTACCGCCATCTTATGATATGGGAGATTATGCTTTTCCGGTTTTTAAACTAGCTAAAACTTTTAGAAAAGCTCCAAATATGATTGCAGAAGAACTCAGTGAAAAATTTGGTGAGAGCGAGTATTTTGAGAAAATTGAAAATGCAGGTCCTTATTTAAATTTCTTTATAGATAAAGAAAAATTAACCCTCACTACTTTGAAAGCTATTAAATACCAAGGAGAAAAATATGGTAGTTCTGACCTAGGTAAAGATAAGAGAGTAATAGTAGAATTTTCTTCACCTAATATAGCAAAGCCCTTTCACATAGGACATATTAGAACAACTGTTATAGGAAACTCACTTTATAAAATATATAAATTTTTAGGCTTTGACACAATAGCCATAAACCATTTAGGTGACTATGGAACACAGTTTGGAATGCTGATTTCTGCCTATAAAAAATGGGGAAATAGAGAAGAAATTGAAAAGGATCCTATTAATGAACTCTTAAAGCTCTATGTTAGATTTAATAAAGAAGCTGAAGAAAATGAGGATTTAAGAGATGAGGCAAGATACTGGTTTAGGGAATTAGAGAACAAAAATGAAGAAGCTGTAGAGCTTTGGACATGGATACGAGAAATATCACTTAAAGAATTCAATAAGGTTTATGATATGCTGGGAGTTGAGTTTGATAGCTTCAAAGGAGAATCTTTTTACTCCGATAGAATGCCAGCTGTAATAAGTGAGTTAGAAGAAAAGGCTTTACTAGAAGAGTCAGATGGAGCATATTTAGTAGATTTAGAAGAATATGACATGCCGCCAGCTCTTATGATGAAAAAGGATGGATCAACTCTGTATGCCACAAGAGATATGGCTGCTGCATTTTATAGAAAAGAAAAATATGATTTTTATAAAAATATATATGTAGTAGGTTCACAACAAAACCTCCATTTCAAACAATGGATGAAGGTGTTGGAGCTTATGGGATACGATTGGGCTAAAGACTGTGTACATATACCATTTGGTATGGTAAGTCTTGAAGATGGAACTCTATCCACTAGAAGAGGTCAAGTTGTTTTCTTAGAAGATGTTCTAAAAACTGCAACTCAAAAAACATTAGATATAATAGAAGATAGAAATCCAGATTTAGAAGATAAGGAGAAAGTTTCAAAGCAGGTTGGCATAGGTGCAGTTATATTTCAAGAATTATTTAATCAAAGAATAAAAGATTATGTTTTTTCCTGGGATAGGACACTAAGCTTTGATGGGGAAACTGGACCCTATGTGCAATATACTCATGCTAGGACAAGCTCTATTCTTAAAAAAGGTGACTTTAATATAGAAGATCCTGTAGACTATAGTTTGTTGAATACAGAAGAAGAAATAAATATAAGTAGATTACTATATGAATTTCCAGATGTTATTATAGATTCTATGGAAAAAGATGAACCTTTCTTTATTACAAGGCATATTGTAGAGTTAGCTAAAGCCTTTAATAAGTTCTATAATACTTGTCCTATAATAACAGACAATATTGAGCTTAAGAAAGCTAGGATGAGTTTAACTTATTCTGTTAAAACTGTATTAAAGACAGGACTTGCTCTATTGGGAATGGAAGCGCCAGAAAGAATGTAGGAGAGATCTATGTTAAAATTAGATTTAGAAGAACTGATATTAAATGTATTTAAAGAAGATAAAAATATAAATGGGGAAAATACTATTTATTCTCAATTATGTATGATAACAATTAAATCCCTTATGCCAGATACAAAGGGTCTAGGAAATAAAATAGATTATACAAGGTTCGAAGAAGAATTAAAACTATTAAAATACTACAAGATAGAAAATGAAAAACATCTTTTGTTTTCCATAAAAGAAGAAGATTATTTCAACTATAAAGATAAAACTATCTATTCTAGATTGTTTCCTATAGTAGTTTCAAATGTTGAATTTGAAACAATAGAAGAAGAATTAGTTAAAAACATACTCTATACTACTGGTGATGTAGAGACACTTTTAGAGGGCCTAGTAGTAGGGAAATTACTGGCCATGATAATAAGAGAAGAAGAGAATATTTTTGAGAAATTAAAACAATTTGTTATAAATTTATCTCAAATAGAATTTTTAGGAAAATATAAAAAATACTATCAATATGATTATTCAAAGGCAGAAATAAATTTTCAGATAAACTTTGAAAGAACTAAAGTTTCTCTTATAAGCTTGCTACATGGAGTAAATTCAGGGGAATTTGCTTCCTTGTGGGATTTGTTAGGAGTAATGAATGGAAGGGCTCCTGAAACACTTATAGGAAGCATAATCCACAATGAGAATAAGGATAAATTGACAAAAGAAAATATAGATCAAAATTATGAGAGAATGGCTGTATATGTAACTAAATTAAGAAAAAGTAGAATAGATCCTAGGGATCTTATAATAAAAGAATATATACTTCCGGATATATTTAAATTCAAAGAAGGGGAAAAGTTTTTTCATTCCCTATTAAATAATTCTAAAGTAATAAAAAAGGAAGTTAAGGATAAATCCCTAACTTCGCTTATTCAAACTAGATCTGGTATGTATTTATTTAAAAGTGACCCTTTCAACTAAGATAGGGTTTCTTTTTTCAAAAAGTCTAAGAATTCTTTTTTAGGAATATCCGCAAGAGATGATAATTCTTCTATAAAGCTGTCTCTTAACTCTAAAAAGTCTTTTACTTGAGTGTGGGTTCCTGTATATTCTAATGCTCTTATGATAAGTAGCATATCCTCCTTGGTCATTTCTTGTATTGTTATTTTGTCAAAATCTTGCATCTCATAACCCCTTTCCTTTTGTTCTACATTATATTCTAACCTTTTTGTTGGTAAGAATCAATTAAAAAGACAAACAAAGTAGAAAATATTAATTAATTAAAATACAAGAGAAGAACAGGTGATAATATGGAAATTTTAATTGCGACATTAAACTCAAAATATATACATTCCAATCTTGCTATAAGATATCTAAAGGGAATTGTAGAAGATTTTAAGGATATAGATATATCTGAGTTTACAATAAATCAAAGTATTGATTTTATTACTTCGGAAATATATAGGAAAAATAAAGATCTGATATGTTTTTCTGTTTATATTTGGAATATAAAAGAAACTCTTAAAGTTTGTGAAATATTGAAACTTATAAAGCCAGATATAAAAATAATGTTAGGTGGACCTGAAGTAAGTTATGATGTAAAGGAAGCTATGGAAAAATATAAATATATAGATTTTATTATCTTTGGTGAAGGGGAAGAGACCTTTAGGGAGTTTATTATGGAAATCCATAAGAAGGAAAAAGACTATAAGACTATAGATGGATTAGCATTTAGAGAAGATGGAAAGATAATAATAAATCCTGAAAGAAAATTAATGAAAGAGCTAGGAGTTATACCATCACCCTACAGAAAAAGCACAGATGAATTTAAAAATAAAATAGTATACTATGAAAGCTCTAGGGGGTGTCCATTTGGATGTAAATTCTGTCTTTCCTCAACTATAAGAGGAGTAAGATACTTTCCTATAGAAAGAGTTAAAAGAGATCTTAGAAATCTTATAGAAATGGGGGTTAAACAAGTTAAATTTGTAGATAGAACTTTTAATGCAAATAAGAAATACTCTAGAGAGATAATGGAGTTTTTAATTCAAGAGGATCCAAAAGATGTGAATTTTCATTTTGAGGTCACAGCTCACCTATTAGATGATGAGACTTTAGATTTTTTAAAAACCGTAAAAGAAGGCTTGTTTCAATTTGAAATAGGGGTTCAATCTACAAATGAAAAAACTATAGATGCTATAGGTAGGACCACTGATTTTGAAATATTAGCTAGTGTAGTTAGGAAAATAGATTCTTTTAACAATATACATCAACATTTAGATCTGATAGGAGGACTACCCTATGAAGATTATAATAGTTTTAAAAAGTCTTTTGATGATGTATATAATTTAAAACCAGAGAAACTACAATTAGGTTTTTTAAAACTCTTAAAAGGATCAGAATTAAGAATGGATGAAGAAAAATATGGTTATAAATATATAGATGAGCCACCTTATGAAGTTTTAGAAAGCGATTTTATACCTTATAGAGATATATTAAGACTTAAAGACATAGAAAATCTAGTTGAAAGATATTATAATGATGGAAACTTTAAAAATACATTAGAATTTCTCATAAAGAACTATTTTGAATCTCCATTTGAGTTCTATGAAAAGTTTTCACTTTATTGGAATGAGAATGGGCATCATAAATTATCACATAGTAAAAATAAATTATACAAAATCCTTCATAAATTCATAGAAGAAGAGGATTTTGATCATATCTTTATAATAAATAACCTTTTGAAATATGATTATATATTTAATAATAAAAAAACCAATCTTCCTTTTAAGTTCGAGGAAAGGAAAGAAGCAGTTTCTTTTAATATACATGAAGTTTTAAAGGATGAAAAGCTTTTAAATAGTTATTTAAAAAATTACCAAAATATAGCTACTAAAAAACTTATAAACAAAGTAAATGTTGTTCATTTTTCACTTGATATACTTAAACTTATAGAGAATGATTTTAAAGTCCCAAAGGACTTGACAGATATATTTGTACTCTTCGACTATGTGGATGGAAGTGTTGTTAAATGTAAGACCAATAATATAACAAATATAGTAAGGAGTGTTTAGTTGTGAATTTCTTAGAAGATATAATTTATGTAAATAAGGGTGCACTAGGAAAGGCAGTTAAAAGTTTTTCGAAAAATTGGATGCTTGCTTTTACAGGTATAGTATATACACTTTTGAATTTACTTGCTTTGAATCTCTTAAGCGTTTTCTTTGGGGGGCCCCTATCTATACTATCAGGGATAGCATTTGCTTTGTTAAGAAGTGTACTCGCTTCTAACTATCTATATTTGTTATTTAATATAGTTAATTATAATAGATTGACAATAGATAACTTTAAATATGGTTTTACTTATTATTTAAGAGAGATCTACGGAGTTTATTTTGTCTTGTATATTGTTCGTTTATTATTATCCCTATTAACTCCAGCTTTAGGGGGATTAGGAGCATTAGGTGGCCAGCTCCTACTTATTATAAATTTATTGGCAATGTTTATCTTAACAGCTCTGCCTGAAACGATCTATTTGAAAGAATATGATGCTTGGGAAAGTATTGTATATTCAGTAAACTTTTTAAAAGAAAATTTTATAAATTGGATTATTCCCAATCTTGTGTTTTATTTAGCTATATATTTTACAGCAGGAGAGATACTACAAGAAATATTTAATATAAATATAAATTTCAATTTTATCTTCATTAGTAATCCTATATATATTGTTAGATATATCATAGGTCAGGTAATATTTACATTTATGATGATATATAGAGGGCATCTTTATAAAGCCTTAAGCACTAGTACTCGAAGAAAAAGAACATTTATGAAAAAAATATAAAGCAGGTGAATAATATGAACTATATAGAGAGAAGTTTAAAGGAAAAAACAAAAAATATCAGTTTTATACAGATAAAAGAAGGTTCAAAACTTGAAGGGAGAAATTTAGATATAAGCAATATCCCTCTACCTATATTGATGAATAGCTTAATAGAAGAGGTCAAATCTAAAAAGGGAGAAGAGATAAATTTTGCTAAGCTTGTGGAAGGCATAATATATTTACTAGGTATAGGGGACAGTGACTTTCCTAATATTGGAAAATATAAAGAAATCCTTAAAACTATAATTCCCAATATTGAAGAAAAATTAATGTTTGATTCAATAAATAAATTCAAAAATGATGATATTCAAGAAAGTCTTATATATATAAGATCACTTATAAATTTAAATCCTAAACATACCAGAGCACTATTTCAATATGGAATAGTACTTGAAACAATAGCAAAAGGAATGCTAGAAGAAACAGAGGTAAAAGATGCTGAGGAAGTTCTCAAACTATCAACTTCAGTCTTTGAAGACATACTAGATATTGATGAAGAAGATCCACTTGCTTATTATAAGTTAGGTTACCACTATAAATACTTTAGTCAGTACATTAAAGCCAATCTCATTTGGGAGAAGTTTTTAAAATTTAGTAAAGATGATTTACTAAAAGAAGAGATAAGGGAAGAAATAGCCACTATAAAAGATGAAGTAAATTTCGAAACAGCTATTACTTACTTAACCTATGATGATTATAGTAAAGCTTTGGATTCACTTCTTAAGTTACTACCTACACATGAAGAGAGTTGGAATGTAAACTATCTTATAGGTAAAGCTTATAATGGTATGGGGGAAATAGATCAAGCTATAGAATTTCTCAATGAAGCAATAAAATATAATGATGAAGAAACAGATATATATAACGAACTTGGAGTTCTATACTATAATGTTGGAAATATATCTAAAGCTATAGATACATTTACAGAAGGACTTAAGGGAGCTAATTTAGATTATAAACTTATATTTAACAGAAGTTTAATGTATTCTGCTTTAGAAGAATATGAAAATGCATTAAAGGATGCAGAAGCTGCCTATGAATTAAATGAAGATGATAATATAAGAACTCAGATCAAATGGTTAAAGGAAAAGATCAGAGATAATTAGATTTATAGAATGCTATGGATTGATGAGTTGTCATCAATAATAAAATAAAATATAAATATCTTATAAAAGCTATTGACTTTATTATAAAAAGATTGTATTATAATAAAGTCAACTGAAGCAGAAAGAATATAAGTATAAAAAAGAAATATAATAAACTTTCTAAAAGAGGTTGACAATTCAAATGAAGTATTGTAATAT
>CAZBAK010000021.1:0-25816 GCA_964489715.1 uncultured Tissierella sp.
AACAATTACCTACTCTAGAGTAGGTAATTGTTATATATAAGTTAAAAGCTAAAAATAGAAAACATATGGATAAAAAACAAGGGGGAAAAAGAATGGATTTCTCATTAGAGAATATTAAGGTATTAGATCTTACTAGAGTACTAGCAGGACCTTATGCTACTATGATACTAGGAGATTTAGGAGCAGATATAATTAAGTTGGAAATGCCAGTTATAGGTGACGACGCTAGGCACTTTGGACCATATATGAACGAAGAGTCAGCTTACTTTATGAGTTTAAATAGAAACAAGAGAAGTTTAACTTTAAACTTAAAAGCTGAAAAGGGTAAAGAATTATTCCGTGAATTAGTTAAGGAAGTAGATGTAGTTGTAGAGAACTTTAGACCAGGAACAATGGAAAAACTAGGTTTAGGATATGAAGATTTAAAGAAGATCAATCCTAAGCTAGTTTATGCTGCTTCATCTGGTTATGGTCATACAGGACCTTACAGCAAGAGAGCTGCTTATGATGCAGTTGTTCAAGCTATGGGTGGTCTTATGAGCATTACAGGACAAGAAGGTGGAGAACCTACAAGAGTAGGAACTTCTATAGGAGATATAACTGCTGGTTTATTTACAACTATTGGAATACTAGCTGCATTAAATAGTAGGAATGAAACAGGAAAAGGACAAAAAGTTGATGTAGCAATGCTTGACTGTCAAGTAGCCATACTAGAAAATGCTATTGCTAGATATGTAGTTACAGGAGAAGCTCCAAAACCAGGCGGTAACAAGCATCCATCAATAGTACCTTTTGAGCCATTTGAAACTGTTGATGGCCAAGTCATGGTAGCTGCTGGAAACGATGTACTATGGGCAAATTTCTGCAAGGCCATAGGAAAAGAATCTCTAGCTAATGATGAAAGATTTGCAACTAATCCATTAAGAGATGAAAACTATGATGAATTAAGACCTTTAATAGCAGAACCTATGAAGACTAAAACTACTCAAGAATGGCAAGATATATTGGATGGAGCAGGGGTACCTAATGGTCCAATCAATACAATAGATAAAGTTTTAGCAGATCCTCAAGTTATAGCAAGAGAAATGATAAGAGAAATAGATCATCCTGTATCAGGAAAAATAAAAGTTCCTGGAATTCCTATAAAGATGAGTGATACTCCTGGGGATATAAGAATGACTTCTCCACTATTAGGACAACATACAGATGAAATATTAAAAGAGTTATTAAATTACGATGATGAAAAAATAGAAGAATTAAAGAAAGAAGACATATTTTAATTAGAGGCTAAAATATAATTATTTTTAAAGGGGGATTTTAATTGACGAAAATTGTAGTAGCATTAGGAGGAAACGCTCTTCAAGATGTAGATAGTAAACCTACTGCTGAAGCTCAACTAAATATTATAAAAGAAAATACTAAGTATTTAGCAGATATTGTAGAAGAAGGACATAATCTAGTTATAACTCATGGAAATGGACCACAGGTTGGAAGAATTTTAATACAAAATGAACTAGCTAGTGAGGCTACTCCAGCTATGCCATTTGATGTTTGTGGAGCTATGAGCCAGGGTATGATTGGATATCATATTCAACAAGCTATGGGTGATGAGTTAGCTTCTAGAAATATTGAAAAAAATGTAGCTTCTATAGTAACTCAAGTAGTAGTAGATAAGGAAGATGCAGCATTTGAAAATCCTACAAAACCTATAGGACCTTTCTATACAGAAGAAGAATCAAAAGCTATGTCAAAAGAAAAGGGCTATGATATGATAGAAGACTCTGGTAGAGGATATAGAAGAGTTGTTGCATCTCCAGCTCCTAAGAGAATAGTTGAAATTGATACAGTGAAAACTTTAATAGACAATGGCACTGTAGTCATAACTGTAGGTGGCGGTGGAATACCAGTAATCGAAGAAGGTAAAGAACTTAAGGGTATTGCAGCTGTTATTGATAAAGATTTAGCTTCTGAGCGACTTGCAAAAGATATAGACGCAGACACATTGGTAGTTCTTACTGCAGTTGAAAGAGTAGCTATAAACTTTGGTGAACCAAATCAAAAAAATCTTGATAAAGTAACTGTCGATGAAATGAAAGAATATGCTGATCAAGGTCACTTTGCACCTGGTAGTATGTTACCTAAAGTTTTAGCAGGTATCAGCTTTGTAGAGTCAAAAGCAGGAAGAAAGACAATAATCACTTCACTAGAAAAAGTAAATGAAGCTTTAAAAGGTTTAAGTGGAACAATAATAGAATAATATAGTTAAGATATAATAAAAATCCTCGAAAGTCTCCAGACTTTCAAGGATTTTTTTCTTGTTTTATTATAATACTGGTTCTTTACGATATTTACTTGCTTGCTCAAAACCATAAGCTATTTCAAATAAAGTTGGTTCGCTCCATTCTCTTCCTAGGAATTCTATACCTACTGGAACTCCTATAGGTGCAGTTTCCTTTGGTGAAGTAAAGCCACCAGGAACTACAATTGAAGGGAAACCTGTTAAAGAGCCTAGTACACCATTTCTTTCAACTTGTGATTCTCCAACCTTTACTACTGGACGTTTTTGATGAGGATAAACTATAGCGTCTAACTCATACTTGGCCATTAATTCCATAAGAAGAGTTCTAACTTCTGATCTCTTTACCATACGGCTATTATAGACATCTGTACCCTTGTCCAAAGTATTAGCAAATAATATATTTTCCTTTATTCCTTCATGGAATTTACCAGAATCTATAACATCTTGCAGAGAATGCACTTCTGACTTAGGACCTAATTCTTTTAAGTATGAACTTAGGTCAGTCTTTAATTCATATAGATGAAGGCTAATATCTCCAACTAATTCGTCAGAGTCTATATCTTCTGTAATATGAACTAGCTTAGCACCCTTTTCTTTCATAAGATCTATAGAATCATACATAGCCTTGTTTACTTCTTTGTGTATTTCTTCTTTTCCAAAGAAACTATCCAAGATACCTATTTTTTTACCTTCTAATCCGTCCTTATCTAAAAAGTCAGTATAAGACTTAGGTATTTTATTTACACTCCATGCTGTTTCAGCATCTTTAGGGTCATAGCCTGAAATTACATCTAAAACCCTTGCAGTGTCTTCTACAGTACGCATAATTGGTCCTGCAGTATCTTGGGTAAGAGCATAAGGAACCACTCCTGAACGACTTACAAGTCCTATAGTTGGTCTAAATCCAACAAGGCTACATGCAGAAGCAGGTGAACGTATAGAGTTAATAGTATCAGTACCTATACCTATTAGCCCAAAGTTAGCAGCTATACCTGCTCCAGTTCCACCACTTGAACCTCCTGGAGATCTTGTAAGATCATATGGATTTAAAGTTTGTCCTAGTATAGAACTTACGGTTTCGCCCCATACTGCGAATTCATGTAGATTTACCTTTGCTATTATTATAGCACCTTCTTCTCTTAATCTTTTAGTAAGAAAGGCATCTTCATTTGGAACAACACCTTCCAAGCTTAAAGAACCTGCAGTAGTAGGCATATCACCAGTATTAACATTATCTTTTAAAAGCACTGGTATACCATGTAGGGAACCTGTAAAGCCAGATTCTTTGAACTTTTTATCTAGCTCATCTGCTATTTCTAAAGCTTTTGGATTTACTAAAATTACAGAGTTAAGCTTTGGGCCTTGCTGGTCATAAAGCTCTATTCTTTCAAGATACATTTCAACTAGGGATCTACAAGTTAACTCTCCCTTAGTCATAGAATCATGTATTGATTTAATAGTTGCTGATTCTAGTGAAAAATTTTTATTCATAAATAACCACCCACCTATTAATATTCTTTGATATATTATTATATCATAAGAATATTGAAAATTGTAACAAAAGAAGCTAATTATTTATGTGGAAAATTACTACGAATTAAATGATATAATACATCTATCAAAGAGCTTTGTATGGCTTTTAAGCAAAAGATAAAAAAATCAATAAAATTTATAATTGAAAACATTAGAAGTTAGTAAAGTCACTTGATGATAGGTTCCATAGATGATATAATTATGAATGTGTGACCTTTACCCTGATAAAGTATAAAGCTTAGTCTTTATTAAGGAAAAGGTTTACTTATAGTTTAATAGAGATAAACTAAATAATATTTAATTTATCTTAAAATAAATAATAGAAGTTATTATCAAAAATAACAAGGGGGAAAAAGCATGAGTAAATTAAATGAACTCCTAGAAATCAGTAAGAAGATTGAACTGGGTGGAGGGAAGGAAAGGATTGAAAGACATCATAACTCTGGTAAACTAACTGCTAGAGAGAGAATTAACCTACTTTTTGATGAAGGAAGTTTCATCGAAATTGATAAATTTGTTAAGCATAGGTCTACAAATTTTGGAATGGAAAAGGTTGATGCAGCTGCAGATGGTGTTGTAACAGGTTATGGTACAGTAGATGGTAGATTGGTTTTTGTGTATGCTCAAGACTTTACTGTAATTGGTGGATCTCTTGGAGAAATGCATGCTGAAAAAATAGCTAAAATTCAAGACATGGCATTAAAGATGGGTGCACCTATAATTGGTATGAATGATTCAGGTGGAGCTAGAATTCAAGAGGGTGTAGATTCACTTTCTGGATTTGGTAAGATATTTTATAGAAATACAATATCATCTGGAGTTATTCCACAGATCTCAGTAATAATGGGACCTTGTGCAGGAGGAGCAGTATATTCTCCAGCAATAACAGACTTCATATTTATGGTAGAAGATACAAGTATGATGTTTATTACAGGACCTCAAGTAATTAAATCTGTAACAGGAGAAGAAGTTACTCAAGAAGCTTTAGGAGGAGCAATGACTCACAACAGAACAAGTGGAGTTGCTCACTTTATGGATCCAACAGATGAAGAATGTATAGAAAGAGTAAAGACATTACTATCATTCTTGCCTTCTAACAATTTAGAAAAAGCACCTGTTTATGAATCGGAAGATGACATAAATAGAATTGAAGAAAAATTAAATACTATGGTTCCAGAAAACCCTAATAAACCTTATGATATGAAAGAGGTTATAGAAACACTGGCAGATGAAGGAGATTTCTTTGAAGTTCAAGGAGCCTATGCTCAAAATATCATTACAGGATATATTAGATTAAATGGTAAGACTGTAGGAGTAGTAGCAAATCAACCTAAAATTTTAGCTGGATGTTTAGACATCAATGCATCAGATAAAGCAGGAAGATTTATAAGAAACTGTGATGCTTTCAATGTACCTTTATTGAACTTGGTTGATGTACCAGGATTTTTACCAGGAACAGGACAAGAGTATGGTGGAATTATAAGACATGGTGCTAAGATGCTTTTTGCTTATAGTGAAGCAACTGTACCAAAAGTTACATTAATCTTAAGAAAAGCTTATGGTGGAGCTTATATAGCAATGTGTAATAAAGAATTAGGTGCAGATCAAGTATTTGCATGGCCTAATGCAGAAATTGCTGTAATGGGTCCAAGTGGAGCAGCAAATATTATATTTAGAAAAGAAATAGCTAATGCTGAAGATCCAGATAAGGCTAGAGAAGAGAAGATAGAAGAATATAAGGAAACTGTAGCAAATCCATATATTGCCGCACAAAGAGGTTATGTAGATGATGTTATAGTACCAAGTACTACAAGACCAAGACTTATAGCTGCATTTGATATGCTAGAAACAAAGGTAGAAAGCAGACCAAGCAAGAAACACGGTAACTTACCAGTATAAATGAGGTGAAAAAATGGGAGATTTTATTAGTATGGGAGAAGCCTTAATAGTTGCATTGTTCAGTATACTATTAGTTTTCGTTGTATTAATAGTTATTGCAGCTATTATTAATGCTTTAAAAGCTTTTAGCGGCGAAAAGAAGCCAGGTAAAAAAGATGAACCAGAGATGACAATATCAAAAGATGAAACTTCAGTTGGAGGTCAAGATCCTAAACTGGGAATAGAAGATTCTAGTGGGATTTCTGAAGAACTAGTAGCAGTTATAGCTGCTGCAGTGGCTGCAAATCTAGGAACTAGCATTCCTGAGATAAATATTAAAAGCATAAGAAGAACATCACAAAGCGTTAGTCCATGGGCAAACGCAGGAAATATAAAACAAGTTAATAATAAATTATAAATTATAAAATATAGAATGTGAGGGAATAATATGAGAAAATTTGTAATAAATGTAAATGGAAACTCTTATGAAGTTGAAGTTGATGAAATAACAGAAGGAGCAGCACCAGCTGCCGCACCAAAATCTAGACCAGCACCAGCAGCAGCTGCACCAGCGGCTAAAGCAGCGCCAGCTAAGCCAACAGCAGCTAAAGAAGCACCAGCTGCAGCAGCAAGTGTTTCAGCAGGACAAGAAGTAGTAGATTCACCTATGCCAGGAAATATCTGGAAGGTTCTTGTTTCTGAAGGAGATACAGTAAAGGCTGGAGATACTTTAATTATACTTGAAGCAATGAAGATGGAAAATGAATTAGTTTCTCCAAAAGACGGAACAGTATCTAAGATCTTAGTATCAGAAGGTTCAAGTGTAGATACTGGAGATCAATTAGTAATAGTTGAATAATTCCATTAAGAAAGGAAGGAAAATCGAATGTTTATAGAAGTTTTATCTGATTTTTGGCAAAGTACTGGATTTTTCATAATGGAATATGGTCAAGCGTTAATGCTATTAATATCCTTTGTATTACTGTATTTAGCAATTGCTAAAGGGTTTGAACCGTTACTTTTAATCCCTATAGCATTTGGTATGCTTTTAGCTAACTTACCAGGGGCGAATCTTATGAGAGAGCCAATAGTTGAGATAGTTAAGGATGCGAGTACAGGAGAATTAGTATCAAAAACTAAAGAACTTGGTGGATTAATGTATTATCTCTATCAAGGTGTGGAACTTGGAATTTATCCTCCACTTATTTTCTTAGGGGTAGGAGCAATGACTGACTTTGGACCATTAATTTCAAATCCAAAGAGTATATTATTAGGAGCAGCGGCTCAAATAGGTATATTTGCAACATTTTTAGGTGCTATTGCACTAAATGCAGCAGGATTAGTAGGATTTACAGCAAAAGAAGCTGCAAGTATAGCAATAATTGGTGGAGCAGACGGACCAACTGCATTATTCTTAACATCTAAATTGGCTCCTCAATTATTAGGACCAATTGCAGTTGCAGCATATTCTTATATGGCTTTAGTACCAATTATTCAACCGCCTATTATGAGAGCTTTAACGACAAAGTCTGAAAGAGAAATAGTTATGACTCAATTGAGAACTGTATCTCAAAGAGAGAAAATAATATTTCCAATTGTAGTTACTGTAGTAGTAACATTAATACTGCCTTCAGCAGGTTCCTTAGTTGGACTTTTAATGTTAGGTAACTTATTTAGAGAATCACTAATGGCTGATAGATTATCTAAAACAGCACAAAACGAACTAATGAATATAGTAACTATATTCTTAGGAGTAACTGTTGGAGCTACGGCTAATGCAGCAACATTCCTAACAGCTAAAACATTAAGTATTATAGGACTTGGATTACTAGCATTTGCTATAGGAACTGCATCAGGAGTTCTATTTGGTAAACTTATGTGCAAGCTATCTGGTGGAAAAGTAAATCCATTGATAGGAGCTGCAGGAGTATCAGCAGTACCTATGGCAGCGAGGGTAGCACAAAAAGTTGGACAAGATGCAAATCCAAGAAACTTCTTATTAATGCATGCTATGGGACCAAATGTAGCTGGAGTTATCGGTTCAGCTGTAGCAGCAGGTTTGTTACTTAACTTCTTTGGTTAAAGATAACAAAGCTCTTCAATACTAACAAAGATTTTAAGATCTTTGTTAGTATTTTTTTATAGGAATTTTGAAGTAAGCTTATGCTAATGTGATAAATTAAAATGAAGTATAATAATTTTAGGGAGGTATAATAAGGGGGGATAATAGTGAAAGGTATTATTGATTTGAATTCAGATGTCGGAGAAAGTTTTGGCTCTTATGTTTTAGGTTTAGATGAAGAAGTGATAAAATATGTGACAAGTGTTAATATTGCTTGTGGTTGGCATGCTGGAGATCCTATTATTATGGAAAAGACCTTAAAAAAAGCCATAAAAAACGGTGTAGCCGTAGGGGCCCATCCAGGCTATCCAGATCTTTTAGGTTTTGGTAGAAGAAATATGGATATTAGTCCTAAGGAAGCTAGAACTTATATGATTTATCAGTTGGGGGCCCTCAACGGATTTGCATCAGCTAATGGAATAAAGATTCAACACATAAAATTACATGGGGCTTTTTATAATACTGCTTCTATGAAGCCTAAATTAGCGGAAGAGGTTATCAATGGAATATTAGATGTGGATAAAGATATTATACTTCTTGCCTTAAGTGGTACTTATATTGCTAAGCGTGCACAGGAAAAAGGACTTAGAGTAGCTCAAGAAGTCTTTGCAGATAGAGCTTATAACGAGGATTTAACACTTGTAAATAGGAAACTACCAGGAGCTGTTATTCATGATCCAGAGCAAGCAATCAATAGAATTAAAAAAATGGTAGTAGATGGTAAAGTAGAAAGTATAAGTGGAAAAGAAATGGATATAGTTGCAGATTCTATCTGTGTCCATGGTGACAATCCTCAAGCTGTTTCCTTTGTAAAGGAAATAAAAGAAAATTTGCTGGCAGAAGGAATAAGCTTAAAGGCTTTAAAGGATTTTATATAAAGGAGAAGGTTAAATATGATAAATAATAAGGATAAGAATAAAACCTAACAGTTGCTATTTGATCAATAGTAGAAGCAGCTTATACTTCAGTTTCATTTTTAACAAGTTTAGCCAAGACTTTTGAAAAATTCTAATAATTGGATAATAGTATTTATTACTGCATCAGGAAATAAAAATATAATTGGAGACTATAAACACCCTAAATGGCTATTGATAACAGGAATTATAGTAGTTCTTGTAACATTATTCCTAGGCTTTAAATCTTTAACAGGGCTTAAGGCTTTATTTTAAAAAATAAAAGTTGGTGAAAGATATGTATAAAAAAGTAAAATTTATTCCTGCAGGAGATAGATCTTTAGTTATAGAATTTGGAAACAGCATTAGCCCAGAGATCAATACTGAGATTCGCAATAGCCTTATAGCTATTGAAGAAAACAATTTTCCAGCTATATTAGAAACTATACCGACCTACAGATCTATACTTATAATTTATGATCCTATGCTGATAGATTATAAGTCCCTAGTGGGATCTTTAAAAGAAATAATTAATAAATCAGGAGACAATAAGGAAAAACAAGCTAGGATAGTAGAACTTCCTACAGTTTATGGAGGAGAGTATGGACCAGATATCAAATTTGTAGCAGATCACAATAACTTAAGTATAGAAGAGGTTATTGAAATTCATAGCTCTAGTGATTATCTTGTCTATATGCTAGGCTTTACACCTGGATTTGCATATCTTGGAGGTATGGATAAAAGAATTGAAAGCCCAAGATTACAGATTCCTAGAACTAAAATACCAGTAGGTTCCACAGGTATAGCAGGAAGCCAGACCGGTATATATCCAATAGATAGTCCAGGAGGTTGGCAATTAATTGGACGAACTCCAGTTAAACTTTATGATCCATTAGCTGACACACCTATACTCTTAAATGCTGGAGACTATGTTAGATTTTCTCCTATAAGTGAAGAAGAATATATAAAGATAGAGAAGTCAATAGAAAATAATGACTACAGTGTTAAGATTTCTAAAAGAGGTGATAGTGATGAAGACAATTAGTATTATAAGGCCAGGACTCCTTAGCAGTATACAGGATAGGGGAAGATGGGGATATCAAAAATATGGTATGAGCCCTGCAGGAGTTATGGACAGCTTTTCTACTAGAATTGCAAATAAATTAGTTGATAATGATGAATATGAAGCTCTTTTAGAAACTACACTTTTAGGACCTGAAATACTCTTTAATTGTGATGAAGTTATTTCTATTACTGGAGCTAATATGAATCCAAAGATAAATGGTCAGCCAGTTCCTATGTGGACTAGTTTATTTGTAGAAAAAGGAGATCTATTATCACTATCAGGCTCAGTAAGTGGTCTTAGATCCTATATTGCCTTTAGTAGAGGCTTAGATGTTCCAACAATAATGGGGAGCAAGTCTACTTTTACTAGAGCTAAACTTGGAGGATTTCATGGCAGAAAACTAAATAAGGATGATCAAATAAGTTTGGGAGATAGAGAATTATCTACTAGAGGAGCCTATTTACCGGAAAAATATAAGCCTAGATACAAGGAAGATAGTAAAATAAGGGTGGTATTGGGACCACAAGATGATTATTTTACTAAAGAGGCTATTGAAACTTTTTTAAGTTCAAAATACAAAATTACTTCAGAAGCCGATAGGATGGGATATAGACTAGATGGACCAAAGATTGATCATATAGATGGAGCTGATATAGTTTCAGATGGAATCCTATTTGGTTCTATTCAAGTACCAGGACACGGCTCTCCCATAATCATGATGGCTGATAGGCAAACAACTGGGGGCTATAGTAAAATAGCAACAGTAATAACAGAGGATCTAGATAAACTAGCACAAATGGCTCCTGGGAATACTATGGATTTTGAAGCTATAAAGGTAGAAGAATCACATGTGATTTACAAGGAATATGAAAAATATCTAGATGAAATAAGTGATTTTATCAATAATAATAGATTTAAATTTAATAATCTTAAAAAATTAAATCTAAGTATAGATAATTCTAAGTTTAAAGTAGAAGTTAGAGAGATAGAATAAAGATTAAAAAATTAAAAGGAGGATAAATGTGAATTTAATAATAAGAAATGCTAAACTGAGAGAAAAGGATTCTTTAGTAGATATTGGACTAAAAAATGAGAAAATTGCTCTAATATCAGAGAAGATAGATGAGGAAAGTGACCTAGAAATTGATGCAAGGGGAAATCTTGTAATTCCTCCATTTATAGATCCTCATATTCACTTAGACAAGGTAAATATTGTAGACGTAGTTAGGCCAAATCAAAGTGGCACTCTTCAAGAGGCTATAGAAATAATTTGGGATAAAAAGGCTAGATATACAGATGAAGATATAGTAAAAAGATCAGAAGAAGTAATAAAAATGGCTATATCTAATGGTACTCTTAAGTTAAGAACTCATGTGGATGTAGATACTATAGGTGGCTTAAAACCACTTAGTGGAATAGTAGCACTTAAAGAAAAATATAAAGACATAGTTGATTTGCAAATCATAGCCTTTCCTCAAGAAGCAATAATCAAAGACCCAGGCTGTGAAAAACTTATGTGGGATGCCATGGAGGCAGGTGCTGATATAGTAGGCGGTATGCCTGCACATGAAGATACTCCAGAGGACAGTAAAAAGCATATAGAAATATGTTTTGATATAGCAGAAAAATATGATGCTGATGTGGATATGCATATAGATGAAACCGATGATCCTTTTTACAGAACACTAGAAATGCTAGCTGATGAAACAATTAAAAGAGGCTGGGAAGGTAGAGTTACAGCAGGGCATACCTGTGCCTTAGCTGCCTATGATGATCACTATGCAAGTTATGTTATCCACAAGGTTAAAAAGGCTAGAATCAATATTATAACAAATCCTGTAACGAATCTCATGCTTCAAGGAAGACAAGATAAGCAGCCTATAAGAAGGGGAATAACAAGGGTAAAAGAACTTCTTCAAGCTGGAATAAATGTAAGTTTTGGACAAGACTGTATAAAGGATACATTTTATCCCTTTGGTAGTGCTGATATGTTAGAAGTAGCTTTGATAACAGCCCATGCTGCGCAGATGAGTCTACCTGAAGAGATAGAAAAAGTATTTGACATGATAACCTTTGATGCTGCAAGGATATTAAGAATAGAAGATTATGGAATAGAAATAGGAAATCCTGCAGATCTTGTAATATTAAATACTGACAATGTAAAAGATGCTATAAGATTACAGCCAGAGAGATTATATGTGATAAAATCAGGAAAGACAATAGCTAAAAGTAAATATAATAGAGAATTATATATCTAATATAAAAGAGATAAAAGAGAAAAAGTTAGGCCAAGGCCTAACTTTTTTTAATTTCACTAACTAATTCATCTATTAAATCTTTAACACTAGTTATCTTGTCCAATCTATATCCATTTTTACCTATGAATACAACTCCCTCTTCAATATTATTACTCACAGAATTTATAAGTGCCTGTGAAATACAATATTGGGTACTTTTAGGATTGCAGGGAATAAGACAGTTATAACAATTAGTAACTTTCTCCTTTTCTAGGGTAACTTTTTTTACAAAGGGATTGATTATAGCTTGTCCTGGCATGCCTACAGGACTTAAGATAAAGTCTATATCTTCTTTTTTTGCATCAATATAAGCCTGCTTATATTGATGGCTAGCATCACATTCTTTAGTAGCTACAAACCTTGTACCCATTTGAACACCAGATGCTCCCAGCTTTAAAAAGTGGGATATATCATTTCCGTCAAATATTCCTCCTGCTGCTATTAGGGGAATCTTTCTGTCATAGTCTTTTTCAAAAGGCTTAATAACTTCCATAACATCTAGCATAATGCTTTCTAAATCTGGATAATTATCTCCCTTTAACTCATCTAAGGAAAAACCTAAATGTCCACCTGCATCAGGTCCTTCTACTATTATTAAATCAGGAATATAATCATATCTCCTCTTCCAAAGTTTAACTATTAATCCTGCTGCCTTTGAAGAAGAAACTATAGGAGCTATTTTAACATCTGTTCCCTTTACAAGCTCTGGCAATTCTTTTGGAAAACCAGCACCTGAAATTATTAGATCTACTCCCTCATCTACAGCTACTTCTACCATTTCTTTATAATTATTCATGGCCACCATAAGATTAACTCCAATGATGCCATGGGGGCTAAGCAATCTAGCTTTTTTTATTTCTTTTCTTAAAGCTCTTCGATTTGCTTCCTTAGTATTTTTATCAAAATCATCTTCACGAAATCCTATCTGAACTCCAGAGATAATTCCTATTCCGCCTTGGTTTGCCACTGCTGAAGCTAAGTTTGATAAAGACACTCCTACGCCCATCCCACCTTGTATAATTGGTATCTTTGCTATTTTGTTACCAATTTTTAAAGTAGGTATATTCATAAGATCAACTCCTTTTATACTAAAATGCAAGTAAACTATTCCTTGTCAGAAATAGCAAACATAAATTCACCTTCGCCTGCTAAATCGTCTCCTATATAAGCTTTTCCATATCCAATACCTATGGATCTCCTTAGTTTTGTTATCTCAACTTGGATTTTTAAACTATCTCCAGGAACTATTTTTTTCTTAAATCGAAATTTATTTATACCGGCAAAATAGGGAATTTTGCCTTTAAAATCATCATGAGACAGAAGTATAACAGCCCCAATTTGAGCCATTGTTTCAACCAATATAACTCCTGGCATGACAGGTGCCCCAGGATAATGACCTTGAAAATAGGATTCATTTATAGTTACATTTTTATAACCTAGACCCTTAACTCCTTCTTCTAAGATCTCAACTTTATCTACAAATAAGAAGGGAAATCTGTGTGGTATAGTTTCCATTATCTCATTGATATCTAATATTTTCGACATATTCTTCACCTCTCTTTAAAATTAAATAAAAATTATAATATTGATTAATTTTTAAAAATCATATATACTATTTCTATATTTTATATTACTATGCCTATAATAGCAATAATAATTAAAAATCATCTATTTTCCAGTGATATAAAATAAAATTATTTCAATATTTTCCATAGATGGTGTATAATGGATAAGTGGTAATATTAAAATTAAAATTGGAGGTGAAAGTTTGGTTGATTTGGCAGTAGGAATTACTGGAGTTGGTAGTTTTGTTCCTCAGAAAATAATAACAAATTATGATTTAGCTAATATAGTAGATACTTCTAACCAGTGGATAATAGAAAGAACAGGTATAGAAGAGCGAAGAATTGCAGAAGATACAATTGCAACATCAGACCTAGCAACTATAGCAGCACAAAGAGCCATGGAAGATGCTAAAGTTTTACCAAAGGATATAGATCTTATATTAGTTGCAACTATTAGTCCTGATCATATCTTTCCATCAACAGCTTGTATCGTTCAAGATAAAATTGGAGCTATAAATGCAGCAGCTTTTGATATAAATGCAGGTTGTACAGGATATATATATGCACTGACTACAGCTAAAGCTTTTATAAAATCGGGTATATATAAAAGAGTATTGGTAATAGGTTCTGAAGTTCTTTCAAAAATAGTAAACTGGAAGGACCGTAATACTTGTATATTGTTTGGTGATGGAGCAGGAGCCTGTGTGGTTGAAGCTTGTGAAGAAGGATTAGGTATAATAGCTGAAGAATTAGGCTCTGATGGATCTAAGGGTGATGTTTTAACTGTGCCAGCTGGTGGATCAAGAAAGCCTAGTAGCCTAGAAACATTAGAAAAGGGTTTAAATTATATACAGATGGATGGAAAAGAGGTATTTAAGTTTGCTGTTAGAACCATGGAAAAATCCTCTAAGGCTATATTAAAAAAAGCAGGATTGGATTCTAAAGATATAGATCTTCTTATTCCACATCAAGCAAATATTAGAATAATAGATTCAGCAATGAAAAAATTGAAATTACCAAGAGAGAAAGTGTTTATAAATTTAAATAAGTATGGAAACACATCTGCAGCTTCTGTTCCAGTAGCCTTAGATGAAGCCTTAAAATCTAAAAAAATCAAAAAAGGTGATAATTTATTACTAGTTGCCTTTGGGGCAGGTCTTACATGGGGCTCAATTCTTTTAAAATGGAATAAGGGGGAATAGGATGTTTCAAACAAAGATTACAAATTTACTTGGGATAGAGTATCCCATATTTCAAGGTGGTATGGCTTGGATAGCTAACCATACTCTTGCAGCGGCAGTTTCTAATGCAGGTGGACTTGGAATTATAGCAAGTGGAAGTCTTCCAGGAGACTTTATAAGGGAAGAGATAAGACAAATAAAAAAGTTAACTGATAAGCCATATGGAGTAAATATAATGCTTATGAATCCATATGCTGAGGATATTGTAGATATAATCTGTGAAGAAGGAGTTCCTGTAGTAACCACAGGTGCAGGAAATCCAGGGAAATACATTGAGAAACTTAAAAGACACAATGTAAAAATCATACCTGTGGTACCTACTGTATCTTTAGCGAGAAGATTGGAAAGACAAGGAGTAGACGCATTAATAGCGGAGGGAACAGAAGCAGGTGGTCATATTGGTGAAATAACAACTATGGCTCTTGTTCCACAAATAGTAGACGCAGTTAGTATTCCTGTTATATCAGCAGGAGGCATAGCAGATGGTAGAGGATTTATAGCTGCTCTTGCTCTTGGTGCTGATGGAGTACAATTGGGAACTAGATTTGTATGTTCAGAAGAAGCAGATGTTCATAAAAACTTTAAATATAAGATAGTAAATGCGAAAGATAGAGATGCCCTAGTAACTGGGAGAAGTACAGGTCATCCAATAAGAATACTAAAAAATAGATTTGCAAAAGAATATTTAGAACTTGAAAAAAATGGAAGCACTCTTGAAGAAATTGCTGAGTGGAGTGCTGGAAGGTTGAAACTAAGTACTAAAGAGGGAGATGTAGAAAAGGGTTCTCTGATGGCTGGTCAAATATCAGGCTTAATAGAGGATATAAAACCATGTAAAAATATAATAGATGATATTGTCAAAATTGGCAGGGAGACTCTTGAAAGTTTAGTACTTTTAAATGAGGAGGAAAAAAATGAGTAAAGTAGCGCTCTTATTCCCAGGCCAAGGAAGTCAATACATTGGAATGGGAAAAGATTTTTATAATGGTAACAAGGCATCAAAGGATATATTTCACGAGGCTAATGATGTTTTAAATATGGATTTAAGCAAGATGATCTTTTCTAGTGATGAAGAAGAGTTAATGAAATCAGAAAATGCTCAACCAGCTATTCTAACTACTAGTATAGCTATTTTAAAGGCTTTAGAAGTAGAAGAAATTGACTATGAATATGCTATAGGATTGAGTCTTGGAGAGTATTCAGCATTAGTTGCTGGGGGAGTGTTTAAATTTAAAGATGCAGTAAATATAGTTAGAGAAAGAGGAAAGTTCATGGAAAGGGCTGTTCCTTCTAATAAAGGAGCTATGGCAGCTATCCTAGGACTAGATATAGAGAATGTAGAAATCTTAGTAGAAAGATGTAAAGATAGAGGTATTTTGTCAATTGCAAACTATAATTGTCCAGGTCAGATTGTATTAACTGGAGAAAGAAAGGCAGTTGAAAAAGCTGTTTCTCAAGCTAAGGGCTTAGGAGCTAGAAAGGCAGTGCTTTTAAATGTAAGTGGACCTTTTCACTCTAGCATGCTTGAAAAAGCTGGTGAAAAGCTTGAAAAAGAACTGTTAAAATATGAGATAGAGAATCCACAGAAAAAGATAGTTTCAAATGTGGATGCTAGAATTATAAACAATAAAGGTGAAATATCAGAAAAATTAGTAAAACAAGTAAGTAGTCCTGTATTGTTTCAACAATCAATAGAGCATTTAATAACAAAAGGAGTGGATACTTTTATAGAAGTAGGTCCAAATAAAAGTGCTGCAAGTTTTGTTAAAAGAACAGCTAAATCTTTAAAGAAAGATGTAAAGATTTTTAATATAGAAAATACTTGCTCCTTTAAAGAAACTATAAGTAGTTTAAAAGGATGTGTATAGATTGAGTTTAGAGGGAAAAACTGCACTTGTAACAGGTGGAAGTAGGGGAATTGGACGAGAGATAGTATTGAAACTTTCTAAAGAAGCTGTAAACATTAGTTTTTTCTATAGTAGTAATGATGAAAAAGCTAATGAAACAATAAAAGATCTGGAAGAAAACGGTGTAAAAGCTATAGGATTAAAAGTTAATGTATCTGATGAAAAAGAAGTAACAGAAGCCGTTAAAAAGATAGAAGAAGAATTTGGATCCATAGATATACTTGTAAATAATGCAGGTATAACTAGAGACAATCTTCTTATAAGAATGAATGAAAAAGACTGGGAAGATGTAATGGATGTAAATCTCAAAGGTACTTTTTTAACCACTAAGGCAGTTTCTAGAAAAATGATGAAGAAGCGATACGGCAAAATTATAAATATATCATCAATAGTGGGAGTAAGGGGAAATATAGGCCAAGGAAATTATTCTGCTTCAAAGGCTGGGATAATAGGTTTTACAAAGTCTATGGCTCTTGAACTTGCAAGCAGGGGAATAAGAGTGAATGCCATCGCCCCTGGATTTATAGAGACAGAGATGACTGATGTTTTAAAAGATGAAATAAAAGAATCTTTAATAGAAAAAATTCCTCTAGGATCTTTAGGAAAGCCAGAGGACATAGCAGATTTAACAGTGTTTTTAGCCAGCCATAAAGCTGACTATATAACAGGCCAGGTTATAAATATTGATGGCGGTATGGGAATATAAAAATAAATATAAAAAAATTAGGAGAGTGCAAAAAATGATATTTGATAAGGTAAAAAATATAATAGCAGAACAATTAGAGGTAGAAGTAGAAGAGATAAGCATGGAGACATCTATGATGAAAGATTTAGATGCAGATTCATTGGATGCTGTTGAAATAATAATGGAACTTGAAGATGAATTTGATATAGAAATTCCAGATGAAGATGCAGAAAAATTTAATAGTATTGGAGAAATTGTAAACTATATTGATAAGAAAGTTTCTTAATGCCTAAGGAGGATATTATGAGAAGAATAGTAATAACAGGTTTAGGATGCGTAACTCCTATAGGTATAGGTAAGGATGAATTTTGGGAATCTATAAAGAAAGGGAAATCTGGAGTTGGTCCTATAACACGTTTTGATACAAGTGATTTCACATCAAAAATAGCAGCTGAAGTAAAGGATTTTAAGCCAGAAGATTATTTGGATAAAAAAGATGCAAAGCGTATGGATAGATTTACTCAATATGCTGTTGTAGCTTCAAGACTTGCTATAGAAGATGGGGCTATAGATTTAGAAGAATTAGATAAAAATAATATAGGTGTAATATTAGGTACTGGTATTGGGGGAATAGAGACCTTTGAGACAGAGCATAAAAAACTTCTGGAAAGAGGTCCTAAAAGAGTAAGCCCACTTTTAATACCCATGATGATATCCAACATGGGTGCAGCTCAGATTTCTATGGACTTGGGACTCAAGGGTTCTAGTATGACAATAACCACAGCTTGTGCTTCAGCAACTCATGCCATAGGAGAATCCTTTAGAATGATAGAAAAAGGAGTCATGGATATGATAGTAACAGGTGGAGCAGAGGCTTCTATAACTCCTGTTGGATTTGCAGGATTTTGCTCTATGAAGGCCATGTCAACCAATAATGATAATCCAGAAACCGCTTCAAGACCTTTTGATAAAGATAGAGATGGTTTTATAATGGGAGAAGGAGCTGGAGTAATAGTTCTTGAAGAATTAGAACATGCTCTTAAAAGAGGAGCAAAAATCTATGGAGAGATAGTAGGATATGGATCCACATCAGATGCCTATCATATAACTCAACCAGATCCTGAAGCTATGGGAGGAACAAATGCCATGGCTCTTGCCCTAGAAGAGGCAGATATAGACTATAGAGATGTAGGATATATAAATGCCCATGGAACAAGCACATATTTTAATGATAAATTAGAAACCATTGCTATCAAAAACATATTTAAAGAACATGCAAAGGATATAAATATAAGTTCAACAAAATCAATGACAGGTCATCTACTTGGTGCAGCAGGAGGGGTAGAAGCAATAGCTACAACTTTAGCTTTAAAGACAGGAATAATACCTCCTACTACTAATTACAATAATCCAGATCCAGAATGTGATTTAAATTACACACCTAATAAAATGGTGGAAAGAGATATAGAATATGCTATCTCAAATTCTCTAGGATTTGGTGGGCACAATGCAACACTATTATTTAAAAAATATTAAGTAAAAGGAACTTTGATAATTCAAGGTTCCTTTTTCCTATCTAGCATAAAATGATTCCTCATATTTAAATATATAAGTCTATAGAATTTAATATGCATAATTAATAATTATGGTATACTATAGTATATTAGTAGTAATTAACAATGGAGGAAATTTATGGAACTTATAATACCTGATTATGTAAAAAAACTTTTAAATAGATTAGAAGACAATGGTTTTCAAGCATTTGTAGTTGGAGGTAGTGTTAGGGACACTTTAATTGGCTCCCAACCAACGGACTATGATATTACTACAAACGCTATGCCGGAAGAGATGGAGTCCATATTTAAAGACTTCAGGACCATAGCTGTAGGAAAAGAATTTGGAACCATAGTTGTGGTTCAAAAGGAAGCAAATGTAGAGATAACTACTTATAGAATAGATGAAGACTATATAGATGGAAGAAGACCAAGTAGTGTTTCTTTTTCAAGTAATATAATAGAAGACTTAAAAAGAAGAGATTTCACTATAAATGCTATGGCTTTTTCAGAAAAAAGAGGACTTATAGATCCCTTTGGTGGAATGGATGACTTAAAAGCCAAAATAATAAGAACTGTAGGAGATCCTAGAGAGAGATTTCTTGAAGATCATCTTAGGATTCTCAGGGGAATAAGATTTAGTAGTAGCTTGGAATTTAGAATTGAAGAGGAAACCTATAGGGCTTCTAAAGAGATGGGAAAATCCTTAGAAAAGATAAGCTCAGAAAGAATCAGAGAAGAATTATTTAGAATACTTCTTTCAAGAAAACCTTCTAGGGGTATAAAACTATTAGAAGATTTAGATATTTTAAAGCTAATAATTCCTGAACTAGTGCCTACAATTGGATTCGATCAACACAATCCTCATCATATCTATGATGTCTTTACCCATACTCTATGTGTATTAGATTCTACAGATCCAATATTAGAAATAAGACTTGCGGCTCTCTTTCACGATATAGGCAAGCCAGATACCTTTAGTTTAGATGAAGAGGGCATAGGTCATTTTTATGGGCATCAAGATGTAAGTGTAGTTATAGCAGAAAAAAGATTAAAGGAATTGCGAGCGTCTAATTATTTGATTGCTGGAGTTAAGCTTCTTATAAAAGATCATATGACCCAGCATAATGATTTTAGTAAAAAAGGACTTAAAAGACTTATCAATAGGGTTGGTAAAAAAAGAATCTTTCATCTCTTACACCTTCAAGAAGCAGATATGAAATGTACAAATAAGAATAGAGATACAAGTATTATAGAAGAAAGAAGGCAAGAAATAAAAGATATACTGGAAGAGGATGAACCAGTAGAGAAAAAACAGCTTGCTATTGATGGGAATGATATAGTAAAATTGGGATATAAAGAAGGTAAGATTATAGGTGAGATCTTAGAATACTTGTTAGAGAGGGTCTTAGAAGATCCTAAATTAAATAAAATAGATACACTAATAGAAATAGTAGAAGACAAGTTTAAAAGTAAAGATAAAATGGAGGAAATAAATGATTAAATATTTTGGTACTGATGGAATAAGAGGAATTGCTAATAAAGACTTAACACCTGAACTTGCATTTGAAATAGGCAAGGCGGGTGCTTTTGTATTGACCCACGGTGCAAAGGGAAAGATACTAATAGGCAAAGACACTAGGGCTTCAGGAGATATGCTGGAAGCAAGTCTTATAGCTGGGATTACTTCTATGGGTCTGGATGTAATAACTCTGGGAGTTATACCTACACCTGCTGTAGCTTATTTAACTAGAAAGTATGGAGCAGTAGCTGGGATTATGATTTCTGCTTCACACAATCCAGGTGAACATAATGGTATAAAGTTTTTTGATAAAGAAGGCTTGAAACTATCAGATAGTGTAGAAGAAGAAATAGAAAGCATTTTAAACAAGGAAAAAGAAATCCATGCAAGACCTGTTGGAAATGATATAGGAAGAGTATATATCGAGGAAAATGGTGGAAGAGATTATAAAGAATTTTTAAAAAAGAGTATAGATATAGATTTAAAGGGTATAAAAGTAATTATGGATTGTGGGAATGGTGCCTTATCTAAAATAGGGCCTGAAATTATAAGAGAATTAAATGGGGAAGTAGTTTGTGTAAATTCTAGTCCAGATGGTATGAACATAAACAAGGATTGCGGATCTACCAATCCTAAAATAGTTCAAGAACTTGTAAAAAAAGAGGGAGCAGACATAGGAGTTTCTTTTGATGGAGATGCGGATAGGATAATAGCAGTTGATGAAAAAGCTAATATAATAGATGGAGATCACATACTTGCCATATGTGCAACTCATTTAAAAGAGAGAAATGAACTGACTAATGATACAGTGGTAGGAACTGTAATGACCAATATGGGACTGGATATATATTTACAAGATATAGGTTTAAATATAGTTAAGACTAAGGTAGGAGATAGATATATTCTGGAAGAAATGTTAAAAGAAGAATATGTCCTTGGAGGAGAACAATCAGGACATATTATATTCTTAAAATACAATACTACAGGAGATGGGCTAGCCACAGCTTTGCACCTACTTGAAGTTTTAAAAGCTAGCAATAAACCACTTAGTGCTTTAAGTGAGGTTATGAAAGACTATCCTCAAGTATTAGTAAATGCTATAGTTGCCAATGATAAAAAGTATAAGTATTTAGAAGATAGTATTATAAAAGAAGAAATTGAAAAAATAGAAGAAGAATTTCATGGTAAGGGAAGAGTTGTTATAAGACCTTCTGGAACAGAAGCTTTAGTTAGGGTAATGATAGAAGGAGAAAATCAGGCTGAGATAAGTAAGACAGCAGAAGATTTAGCAAGTTTAATAGAAGAAAGATTAAAAAACTAAAAAAAGAGGTGCTAAAATGGATTATAAAATAGTTGCAGATAGTAGCTGTGATATAAATAGCCAGATAGAAGAAGACTTAAACATTGAGTTGATTCCATTTAATATATCAGTAGATGGAAGAGAATTTATAGATGATAAAGATATGGTTATGGAAGATCTTGTAAAAGCAATGAAAGAGAGCCCGAATCCTATAAAAACATCCTGTCCCTCACCTGGAGACTTTAAGGAAGCATATAAGGATTCAGAAAATATATTTGCTGTTACTATATCTAGCCAATTATCAGGAACTCATAATAGTGCTACTTTAGCTCGTGATATGGTTTTAGAAAAAGAGCCGGAAAAATTTATACATGTATTTGATTCCAAAGGTGCTAGTGTTACAGAAACTTTAATTGCCCTTAAAATTGGTGAATTAATAAAGAAAAATCTTACAAATAAGGAAGTTGTAAAAGGCGTTGAAGCCTATATAAGTGATATGAAGACATATTTTATATCTGAAGATCTAAGCAACCTAATTAAAAATGGTAGAATATCAAAAACTAAGGGTTTAATAGCTACACTTTTAAATTTCAAGCCTATAATGGGTGCAGATAGTGAGGGCAATATAGAATTAGTTGAGAATATTAGAGGAAGTAAAAAAGCTTTTAATAGATTGGTTGAAATTATAGGTGAGAGTAAAAAGGATTTTAAAGAAAAAATCCTTGCAATATCTCATGCCAATGCATTAGAAAAGGCAACTAATTTAAAATTAAAAATAGAAGAGCTATATAATTTTAAAGATGTTATAATTGTAGATACTAGGGGATTGAGTACTGCATATGTAAATCATGAGGGAATTATATTGGCCTTTTAACTTTAATGGTAAGTTTATAAATAAATAGATTGACAAGAGCTTGCTTGGTGATGTATAATAGAGAAGTAGTAAACTTCTTTATGCGGGAGTGGCGGAATTGGCAGACGCGCTAGACTTAGGATCTAGTGTCATTGACGTGGGGGTTCAAGTCCTCTTTCCCGCACCATACAAAACCAATGGACATATCCATTGGTTTTTTCATATTGTTTTGAAAATAAAAATTCTTATGTTATAATAATATGATACAATAGTATCGAAAATCTAGAAAACTTTTGAGGAGGATATTTAAGATGAAATTAGCTGTAGAGAAGAAGGAAGGAAACAAGGTTTCCTTTAATATTGAAATAGAGAGTGAAGAGTTTGAAAAAGGATTACAAAAATCTTACTTACAAAACAGAGGAAGATTTAATATACCAGGATTTAGAAAGGGTAAAACTCCTAGAAAAATCATAGAGATGAATTACGGAGAAGAAGTTTTTTATGATGATGCTATAAATTTTGTACTACCAGAAAAATATGAAGCTGCAATAGATGAACTAGAATTAGAACCAGTAGATAGACCAGAAGTAGACATTGATGAAATAGAAAAGGGAAAAGCTATACTGGTAAAAATAAGTGTAGATGTTAAACCAGAAGTTGAACTAGGGGATTATAAGTCTATAGAGCTAGAAAAGAAAGACTATAGCGTAACAGATGAAATGGTAAATACTGAATTAGAAACTATGAGAGAATCCAATGCTAGGCTTGTAGATGCAAATGATAGAGAAGTAAAAGATGGAGATTTAGTAACTATTGATTTTGTAGGAACTAAAGATGATGTAGCATTTGAAGGTGGAAGTGCAGAAGACCATAAACTAGAAATTGGATCTAAATCCTTTATACCAGGCTTTGAAGAAGGACTAATTGGACATAAAAAAGATGAATTAGTAGATGTAAATGTTACCTTCCCTGAAGAATATCAAGATGAATCTTTATCTGGTGAAGAAGTTAAATTTGAAGTTACAATCAAAGATATAAAGGAAAAAGAACTTCCAGAATTAGATGATGAATTTGCTAAGGATGTAAGCGAATTTGATACTCTTGAAGAAGTAAAAACTGATATAAGAGAAAAGCTTTCAGAAGAATTAGCTAATCAAGAAAAAGCTGAAAAAGAAAATTTAGTTATTGAAAAACTGGTAGAAGAATCTAAGGTAGATATACCAGAAGCTATGATAGAAGATCAACTCAATGATGAAGTAAAGCAATTTGATCTTAGACTTAGAAATCAAGGTTTAGAGCTTGAAAAATATTTAGAGCTAACAGGTTCAGATATGGATGCACTTAGAGAGCAATTAAGACCTACAGCTGAGAAGAGAGTAAATGCTGATTTAGTTTTAGAGGCGCTTGTAGAAGCTGAAAATATAGAAGTAAGTGATGAAGAAATAGATGAAGAACTAGAAAAACTAGCTGCTCAATATAGGGCAGAAGATACAGAAGGATTTATTAAAGATATGAAACTTGGAAATTTAGAATTTCTAAAAAAGGGTATAGCTAATAATAAGGCTATAGAGTTTTTGTTAGAAAATGTTAATTATAAATAATAGGAGGAGAGTTTTTTATGGCATTAGTACCAATGGTCGTAGAGCAAACAAGTAGAGGAGAAAGATCTTACGATATATACTCAAGACTTCTAAAAGAAAGAATTATATTTTTAGGAGGAGAAGTAAACAATGTGATGTCTGATCTTATAGTAGCTCAACTTTTATTTTTAGAAGCTGAAGATCCGGACAAAGATGTTCAAATATATATAAATAGTCCTGGTGGTTCAGTTAGTGCAGGATTTGCTATTTATGATACAATGCAATATATAAAGCCAGAGGTTTCCACTATATGTGTAGGAATGGCAGCTAGTATGGGTGCCTTTTTATTAGCAGGTGGAACTAAGGGAAAAAGATTTTCACTACCAAATTCTGATATAATGATTCATCAGCCTCTTGGCGGTACTCAAGGTCAAGCTGAAGATATAAGAATTCAGGCAGAAAAGATCATTGAAATAAGAGAACGTATAAATAAAATTTTAAGTGAAAGAACGGGTCAACCACTTGAGAAGATAGCAAGAGATACAGATAGAGACTATCATTTAACTGCAGAAAAAGCTGTTGAATATGGTATAATAGATAAAGTAGTAGACTCAAGAAAATAAATTAGAAGAGGTGTCGCAATGGCCAAATTTGAAGACAAACAACTTCGTTGTTCTTTTTGTGGGAAACCACAAGATCAAGTGCGTAGACTAATTGCAGGGCCAAATGTATATATATGCAATGAATGTATAGAGCTATGCCAAGATATAATCGAAGAAGAATTTATAGATCATTTTGAATACGATATGGAAGAAGTACCAAAGCCTTCCACTATAAATAGTAGTTTAGATGACTATGTTATACAACAGGAAAAAGCTAAAAGAGTACTTGCAGTAGCAGTATATAATCATTATAAAAGAATAAACAATAAACCTTCTAAAAATAATGATATAGAACTTCAAAAGAGTAATATCTTAATGGTAGGTCCTACAGGCTCAGGAAAAACACTGCTAGCTCAAACATTAGCTAAGATATTAGATGTACCTTTTGCTATGGCTGATGCAACTAGTCTTACAGAAGCAGGATATGTTGGAGAAGATGTTGAAAACATAATTTTAAAACTTATACAAGCTGCAGACTATGATATTGAAAAAGCAGAAAAAGGTATTATCTATATAGATGAGATTGATAAAATAGCAAGAAAAACAGAAAATCCATCTATTACACGTGATGTAAGTGGTGAAGGAGTACAACAGGCACTTTTAAAAGTATTAGAAGGTACTGTAGCAAATGTACCACCACAAGGGGGGAGAAAGCATCCTGACCAAAAAATGATTGCAGTAGACACCAAAAACATCCTATTTGTATGTGGAGGTGCATTTGACGGAATAGAAAAGATCATTGAGGCAAGGCAGGATACGAAATCCATTGGTTTTGGAGCTGAGGTTTCTGCAAAAGAAGAAAAGAACATCGGAGAAATCTTAAAGGATGTGATGCCCGAGGATTTTATTAAGTTTGGTAT
>CAZBAK010000021.1:25826-27219 GCA_964489715.1 uncultured Tissierella sp.
TCCTCATCAAGACTTCATTCAAGTAGACACTACTAATATACTCTTTATAGTGGCTGGTGCTTTTGATGGTCTGGAGAAGGTAGTTCAAAATAGAACTGGAAAACATTCTATAGGCTTTGGAGCAGAAATAAAGACAAAAGAAAAGCAAAGAGTAGGAGAGATTCTAAAGAATCTACAACCAGAAGATCTTTTAAAATTCGGACTTATACCAGAGTTTGTAGGAAGACTTCCTATAACTGTTACTCTTGAAGAACTTGATGAAGATGCTCTAGTTAGAATATTGACAGAACCTAAGAATGCTCTAGTTAAACAATATAAAGAGCTATTTAAGATGGAAGATGTAGAGTTAGAATTTGATGATGAAGCATTAAAACTTATAGCTAAAAAAGCTATAGAAAGAAAAACTGGTGCTAGGGGACTTAGAAGTATTATAGAAGAAACTATGCTAGATATAATGTATGAAATTCCTTGTAGAGAAGATGTTGAAAAATGTCTTATAACTAAGGAAACAGTAGAAAACAAAGGAGATCCTACACTAATATTATTAGACAATAAAAATGCAGGTAAGACAGCTAAAGACGGAAAGAAAGAATCCGCTTCATAAGGCTCACTCTATGTGAGCCTTTTATTTTAATTTAAAACGGGAGTGAAAAAATGGGAAAAAGCAACTATGAGATAAAAGATAAAGTTTTACCACTGATACCTTTAAGAGGTATATCAATTTTCCCCTTTATGGTAATTCATTTTGATGTAGGGAGAGATAAGTCTATAAAAGCACTAGAAAAAGCAATGCTAGATGAATCTTCAATACTTCTTTGTACTCAAATTGATCCTAAAATAGATGACCCTGGAGAAGAGGATATCTATTCTACAGGTACTATTGCCAAGGTGAAACAAATGTTAAAACTTCCTGGAGGTAGTACAAGAGTCCTTGTAGAAGGACAAAGTAGGGGAAAGCTAATAAACATATTAAAAGAAGATCCATATATTGAAGTTGAAGCAGAAGAGTATATATATGATCCAAAGGAAATAGTAATAGATAAATCTGTAGAAGCTGCTATGCGACTTATTATATCTGATCTAGATGAATATATAAGTTTAAATAGTAAGATTTCACCTGAAATACTTACAGCAGTAGCTGACATAGAAGATCCAGGTAGACTGGTAGATGTTATAGCCTCATATATAGTTCTTAAAATGGAAGACAATCAAAAATTATTGGAAACTTTCGACTTTTATGAAAGACTTGAAACCCTTCATGCTATATTAAAAGAAGAAATAGAGCTTTTAGAAATAGAAGATAAGATCGACCAAAGGGTAAAAAAACAGATAAATAAGGTTCAAAAAGAACATTATTTAAGAGAACAGATGAAGGCTATCCAAAAAGAATTAG
>CAZBAK010000022.1:0-26385 GCA_964489715.1 uncultured Tissierella sp.
CTATAAAACTATTAGAAAAAGAATTGATAGACTACATGAATTAGCACAAATGGAAGAAGATGGGATTTTTGATCTTTTACCAAAGAAAGAAGTTATTGATTTAAAGCATGAAGAAGAGAGATTAGAGAAGTTTTTAGGTGGAATTAAAAACATGAATAAGATACCAGATGTCTTATTTATAGTTGATCCAAGAAAAGAAAGAATAGCAGTTAAAGAGGCACATATACTTGGAATTCCTGTAGTAGCCATAGTTGATACTAACTGTGATCCTGATGAAATTGACTTTGTAATCCCTGGTAATGATGATGCTATTAGAGCAGTTAAATTATTAACTGAAACGATGGCTAATGCAGTATTAGAGGGAAAACAAGGAGAACAAATAGAGTCTGTTGAAGAGTAGAAAAAGCGGTAAGGGTCTGAGTAAATATACTTAGACACTTACCATTTTTAACAATTGGAGGAGATAATGATATGAAAATAACAGCATCACTAGTAAAAGAACTTAGAGAAAAAACAGGTGCAGGAATGTTAGATTGTAAAAATACATTAGAAAAAACAGAAGGCGATCTTGAAAAAGCTATTGATTTATTAAGAGAAAAAGGACTTGCTTCTGCTTCTAAAAAAGCTGGTAGAATTGCATCAGAAGGTTTAGTAGATTCTTATATACATGGTGGAAGAATTGGAGTTTTAATAGAAGTAAATGCTGAAACTGATTTTGTTTCTAAAACAGATGAATTTAAAGAGTTTGTAAGAGACATGGCTATGCAAGTAGCAGCTGCAAATCCACAATATGTAAGTAAAGAAGATGTACCAGAAGAAGTAGCTGAAAGAGAAAAGCATGTTTTGATTCAACAAGCTATGAATGAAGGTAAGCCTGAAAATATAGCTCAAAAAATGGTTGAAGGAAGAATGGGCAAGTTTTATGAAGAAATTTGTCTTTTAGAACAAGCTTTTATAAAAGATCCCAGCATAAAGATAAAAGATATTCTAAATGAACAAATTGCTAAAATCGGTGAAAATATTAAAATTAGAAGATTTACAAGATATGAACTTGGTGAAGGTTTAGAAAAAAGAGAAGAAAACTTTGCAGATGAAGTAGCTAAACAAATGGGTAATTAATTAAATAGGGAACAATTTTTGTTCCCTATTTACTATGATTTTCTTACATAAGGAGTGTGTTAAATGAAGCCCATATATAAAAGAATAGTTTTGAAATTAAGTGGGGAAGCATTGGCTGGAGAAAAAGGTTCTGGCATAGATACTCATACTGTAATGAGAATTGCTGAAGAAATAAAGGCAATTCAAAATTTAGGTGTAGAAATTTCTATAGTAGTTGGTGGAGGGAACTTTTGGAGAGGTGCCAGTGTAAGTGAAATGGATAGAACTACTTCTGACCATATGGGAATGCTTGGAACCGTTATGAATGCACTAGCGCTTCAAGATGGCTTAGAGAAACTAGATGTAATTACAAGAGTTCAGTCAGCAATTGATATGAAACAAATCGCTGAGCCTTATATCAGAAGAAGAGCTGTAAGACATTTGGAAAAGAAAAGAGTAGTTATATTTGCAGCTGGTACTGGAAATCCTTATTTTTCAACAGATACTACTGCGGCTTTAAGAGCTGCAGAGATAGAAGCTGAAGTTATATTAGTTGGGAAAAAGGGAGTAGATGGTATCTATGATTCTGATCCTAAGATAAATAGTTCCGCTAAAAAGTTTGATAGTTTAACTTATATAGATATATTAAACTTAGGACTGGGAATAATGGATTCTACAGCCACTTCTCTATGTATGGATAATAAAATTCCACTTATAGTTTTTGGAATAGATAAACCTGGTAATATCATTGATGTTGTCAGTGGAAAAAAAATAGGTACACATGTGAAGGAGGATTAATTATGGATTTAGATATTCATAAGGTAACTGAGGAGAAAATGAGAAAAACAATTTCAGTTTATCAAGAAGAATTACAATCTATTAGAGCTGGGCGAGCAAACACTAGTCTTTTAGATAGAATAACTGTAGACTATTATGGACAAATGACTCCGCTTATACAGGTGGCTAGTATTTCAGCTCCTGAGCCTAGACTTCTATCTATACAACCCTGGGATGTGAAGCTTATTCCTATTATAGAAAAAGCAATACTTGTATCAGATTTAGGAATAAATCCTACAAATGATGGCAAGATAATAAGACTTCAAATTCCTCAACTTACTGAAGAAAGAAGAAAAGAACTTACAAAAATAGTAAAGAAAAATGGAGAAAATGCAAAGGTTTCCATAAGAAACTTAAGAAGAGATGGAATTGACTCTATTAAGAAAATGGAAAAAAACAAGGAATTAGACGAAGATCAAAGAAGAAGTGCAGAAGATAAAATGCAAAAGATAACAGATAAATTCATCGAAGAAATAGATACTATTACAAAAGATAAAGAAGATGAGTTATTAGAAATATAAATAAAACCCCTTCTTATAAGAAGGGGTTTTTAATGTTAGGAGATATAATTATGAAAATTAAATCAGAAAAAGATGATTTGAAAAAACTAATTAATTTAGAAAAACTCCCAAAACATATTGCAATTATTATGGATGGAAATGGTAGATGGGCAAAAAAAAAATTATTACCTAGATATTTAGGTCATAGAGAGGGTATGAAAAGAGTTATAGAGGTTGTGACCTGGACCTCAAATTTAGGTATTAAATATTTAACACTATATGCTTTTTCGACAGAAAACTGGAAAAGGCCTGAAGAAGAAATAAGCAATTTAATGAAAATCTTAATATTATATATTAAAAATGAATTAAATACATTGATTGAGAATAATGTTAAATTAAATATCTTAGGAGACCTATCTAAGCTTCCTGCCTCAGCTCGTAGAGAGGTGGAAAGAGCAGTTTATAAAACCAAAGATAATGATGGCATGGTTCTAAATATAGCATTAAACTACGGTGGTAAAGATGAAATAATATATGCGGTCAAAAACTTGCTAAATGATTTTAAATCAGATAATATTAAAATTGAAGATTTAAATACTGAGATCTTTTCTACATATTTATATACTAAAAATCAACCTGATCCTGACTTATTAATCAGACCAAGTGGTGAGCTAAGAATTAGTAATTTTATGCTATACCAAATAGCATATACTGAATTATGGTTTTCTGATATATTGTGGCCTGATTTTTCTGAAGTAGATTTATATAAAGCTATACTTGATTTTCAAAAAAGAAGTAGACGATTTGGGGGACTATAATTGAAAGAGACACAGAAAAGAATTTTATCTGCAATAATAGGTATTGTTTTATTAATATTCATTATTAATAAGGGAAATATATTTTTATATACAAGTGTATTTATTGTATCATTAATAGGTTTAAGAGAATTCTATTTTGCTGTAAAGGAGATAGATTTAAAACCTTTATCTTATATTGGATATTTTACTACTTTTTTATTATATATAAGTAATTATTATAGCCATATAGACATACGTTTTATTATCTTTTTTACTATAATAACTTCATTAACGTTGTACTTATTTAGTAAAAATATAAGAATAATAGATTTAGGAGTTACTTTTTTAGGTATATTATATATACCATTTTTATTTTCATATATAAATCTCTTAAATAAAAGCATTTATATATGGCTTATTTTTATAATATCTTTTGGTACAGATACATTTGCTTATTTAGGCGGTAAATATTTTGGTAAAAGAAAACTTTGGCCAGAAATAAGCCCAAATAAAACCATAGAGGGTTCTATAAGTGGTGTATTAGGAAGCCTTCTACTGACAGTTTTATTTTCCTTATATATTAAAAGAGAATCTTTCTTTCTATTGGCAATACTTTCTATTGTTGTATCTATATTCTCTCAAGTAGGAGATTTAATAGCGTCAAAAATTAAAAGAAGTGTAAAATTGAAGGATTATGGATATATAATGCCGGGTCATGGTGGTATATTGGATCGATTTGATAGTATTATTTTAGGAGCACCTTTAATATATTATTATATAGAGTATTTTATAAAATGAAAAAGGTGGTGGATTTATGCAAACAGCAATAGCAGCAATATTTGTCTTTCTTTTAGTGATACTACTGCATGAATTAGGTCACTTTACTGTAGCTAAACTAGTAGGCATTAAGGTGAAAGAATTCGCTATTGGTATGGGACCAACAGTATTTAACACTAAAAAGGGTGAAACTAAATATAGTTTAAGACTTCTTCCCATAGGTGGATATGTAAGCATGGAAGGTGAAGATGAGGATTCTAATGATCCTAGAAGTTTTAATAAGGCTTCTGTTTTTTCTAGAATGGCAGTTTTAATAGCAGGTTCTTTTATGAATTTTGTACTGGCTATAATAGTACTTTCAATAGTATCTTTTAATACTGGTATGCCAACTACAATAATAGAAAATACAACAAAAGATTCTCCTGCTCAAATGGCTGGAATAGTTAAAGGCGATGAGATAATAGCAATTGATAATGTGAAAATCGATAATTGGGAACAAGTAATAGATGAAATTGGAAATAAGAGTCAAAATAAGCAGTTTGAAATAAATGTATTAAGAGATGGAGAAAAGTTTAATTTTGATGTAACTCCTAAAGTCGAAAATAATAGAATGATTATAGGTATAGAAACTAAAATGGAAAAAAGTGTCAGTGGAGCAATAAAAGGTGGATTTCAAAAAACTGGAATGATTTTAAATGCTATGTTTGATTTCGTAAAGATGGCTTTCAGAGGTCAAGTATCCACTAGAGATCTATCAGGACCGGTTGGCGTCATAAGTATTGTAGGTGAGGCAGCAAAAACAGGTTTTACTGATGTATTACTTATATTAGGATTTATAAGTGTAAATTTAGGTTTCTTTAATCTTTTACCTATTCCAGCTTTAGATGGAAGTAGATTAATATTTCTCTTTATAGAACTTGTAAGAGGAAAACCCATCTCTCCTGAAAAAGAAAACTTTGTCCATATAATAGGATTTGTTTTATTAATAGGACTTATGATTATAGTAACCTATAGGGACTTAATAAGAATTAATATATTTTAAAGGTGGTTAATATGAGAAAAAAAACAAAAGTTATAAAGGTTGGAAACATACTTATAGGAGGAAATAATCCTATATCAATACAATCTATGACTAATACTATAACTAAGGATATAGAAGCTACTGTAGGCCAGATAAGGGAATTAGAAGTAGCTGGATGTGATATTATAAGGATGGCTATAACAGATACTGAAGATGCTAGAGCTATAAAAAAAATAAAAGAAAAAATAAATATTCCTATTATAGCTGATATTCAGTATGACTATAAACTTGCTTTAGAGTCTATAAAACATGGGGTAGATGGTCTTAGAATAAATCCAGGGAATATAGGCAGTTTAGATAAAGTAAAGGAAATAGTAAAGGCTTGTAAAGAAAGAGATATTTCTATTAGAATAGGGGTAAATTCTGGCTCTATAAAAAAAGAATATCTTGAAAAATATAATGGAGTTAATGAATACTCTATGGTTGAAAGCGCATTAGAGCAAGTTCGAGTTTTAGAGAGCTTAGATTTTAATCAGATTAAAATTTCATTAAAAGCTAGTAATGTACCATTAAGTATAAGGTCCTATACTAAAATGAGTGAAGTACGAAATTATCCTCTTCATTTAGGTATTACTGAAGCAGGTCCTGGAATTAAAGGTACAGTAAAATCAGCAGTAGGTATAGGGGCGCTTTTGTCTATGGGAATAGGAGATACTATAAGAGTCTCACTTACGGAGAATCCAGTTGAAGAAATAAAAGTAGGAAGAGAGATATTAAAGTCTTTAGGCTTATTAGAAGGTGGTTTAGAGTTAATATCTTGCCCAACCTGTGCGAGAACTAAAATTGATCTAATTGAACTTGTTAAAGAAGCTGAAAAAAGATTAGAAGATATAAATGTAAATTTAAAAGTAGCAATAATGGGATGTCCTGTAAATGGACCAGGGGAAGCAAAAGAAGCAGACATAGGTATTGCAGGTGGAAATGGTGAAGGAATAATTTTCATTAAAGGTAAAATAGTTAAAAAAGTAAAAGAAGAAGAACTTTTAGATGAGCTAGTTAAACAGATAAAGAAGATTAGCTAAGTTAAACAAGAAAGTATTAGAAATAGGAGGAATATCCTATATGGAAATCATAAGTTTAAATAAAATTATTAAAGAAGAAAAATATTCTCATTTATTAAGTGTGCCTATTAATATAACGAATATAAGAATAGATAAAGAAAAAATGGATCTGCATATTAATCTAGAATCTTCAGAAATAGTATCATATAAATACTTCTTAGAAATAGAAAAATATTTTGAAAATCTTTTTGAGGAATTTAATTTAAGATTAAAAATAAAATATAATACTAATATTGAGTTTGATAAAAATAGAAAACTATATATACAAAATATAAAAGAATTTATAAATAGCTTAATTCCTTCTAGTATCTCTTGGATTGAAGAATTAAGCTATGATTTTACAAACAATAATCTATCCTTAGAATTTCCAAATGAAATGTCATTTTTATCCCTGGAAAAACAAGGAACTTTAAGGCGACTTAAAGATAAAGTTAAATATGAATTAAACTTAGACCTAAAAAGTAGTAAAAATATATGTAATGAATATAATAGTAATTTCTTACAAGATAGATTAGATGAAGAAAAAGTATTCTCTAAAACTATACTAGAGAATACAATTCCTGCTTCATCAAAGAAAGGAAGCAAGTTAAAATCTAGTAATTATTCCTTTGGTAAAGCTATCAAAGGCGAACCTATGGATATAAGTGAAATTAATCTTCAAACAGGATCTTGTGTTATAAAAGGTGAAGTTTTTGACATTGATTTTAGAGAAATTAGAGGTAATAAAACCATAGTAACTTTTTATATAACTGATAAAAAAGACTCTACTTTAGTAAAAGTTTTCTTAAAAAATGAAGAGGCTGAGAATCTATTAGATAATTTGGAAGAAGAAGCATATGTTGTTTTACAAGGTGATGTAATATACGATAATTTTTCTAGATGTCAAGTAGTTATGTTAAAATCTTTAAAACCCTTAGCTAAAATTGAGAGGCTGGATAGCTCTCCTGAAAAAAGAGTAGAACTTCATCTACATACAAAAATGAGTTCTATGGATGGTATAACTACTGTAAATAAGCTAATTGAACAAGCTCATAAATGGGGTCATAAGGCTGTAGCAGTGACAGATCATGGAGTTGTGCAAGCATTTCCAGAAGCTATGCAAATGAGTAAGAAACTAGGTATTAAAGTCTTGTATGGTGTAGAGGGATACCTAGTAAATGATAAAAAAGAAATAATATCAGGATTAGATTATAGCAAAAACTATGAAGAGTTTGTAATCTTTGATATAGAAACTACAGGATTATCAGCCATAAACGATTCTATTACAGAAATAGGAGCTATAAAAATAAAAAATGGTCAAGTAATAGATAGTTTTAGTCATTTAGTGAACCCTGAAAGACCTATTCCAGAATTTATAACTAAATTAACTGGTATTACTGATGAAATGGTAGAAGAAAAACCTACTATTGAAAATATTATTCCCCTATTTAAAGAATTTATAACTGATAGTGTTCTTATAGCACATAATGCTAATTTTGATGTAGGGTTTATCCGTGAAAATTTGAAAAAGGTTAAAATGGAATTAGCTAATCCTGTATTAGATACTTTAGAACTCTCAAGAGCTGTATTTCCAGATCTTAAAAACCATAAATTAAACACCTTGGCCAAACATTTAGATATAAATTTAGAAAACCATCATAGGGCTTTAGATGATGCTGAAGCTACTAAGGATATTTTCTTAAAGATAATGGAATTATTGGAAGATAAGGGAATAGATGATTTAGATTCTTTAAATCATTTAAATGTAAATAAAGATATAACTAAAGATAGTGTATATCACGTAACTATATTAGCTAAAAATCTAGTAGGATTAAAAAACTTATATAGATTGATATCAGATTCCCATATAAAATATTTCCATAGAAGACCAAGGATATCCAAGTCACTTTTAGAAGAAAATAGAGAGGGACTTTTAATAGGTAGTGCTTGTGAGGCTGGAGAGTTATTTAAAGCTTTAACTTCAAATAGAAGTTATTCTGAAGTTAGGAATATAGTAAAGTTTTATGATTATTTAGAAATTCAGCCTTTAGATAATAACAAACATCTACTGAGAAATGGAATAATGAAAAACTATGAACAACTTCAAAATTTGAATAAAAAAATATATGATTTAGGTAGAAAATATAATAAGATAGTGGTTGCTACTGGAGATGTTCACTTTTTAAATCCTGAAGATGAAGTATATAGAAGGATTTTAATGACAGGTCAGGGTTTTTCTGATGCTGAAGATCAAGCGCCACTTTATTTTAAGACAACAGATGAAATGTTAAAGGAATTTGACTATCTTGGAGAAGATATAGCAAGAGAAGTAGTAATAGATAATACCAATTTAATAAACGATATGATAGAAAATATACAGCCAATACCAGAGGGAACATATCCACCTGTAATTGAAGGTTCTGAACAAGAGCTTAAAGATATAACATATAAAAAAGCATATGAGATATATGGAAATCCACTACCTGAAATAGTGGAAAAAAGGCTATGCAGAGAATTAAATTCTATAATTGAAAATGGTTATGCTGTAATGTATATAATATCTCAAAAACTAGTGTGGAAATCAATAGAAGATGGATACCTAGTAGGATCACGTGGTTCTGTAGGTTCTTCATTTGTGGCTACTATGAGTGGTATAACAGAAGTAAATCCGTTAGAACCTCACTATATTTGTCCGAATTGTAAATTTAGTGAGTTTTTTGAAGGTGGTAGTATAGCCTCAGGCTCAGATCTGCCTGATAAAGATTGTCCTAATTGTGGAAGCTTTTTAAATAAAGATGGACAGGATATTCCCTTTGAAGTATTTTTAGGTTTTGAAGGTGATAAAGAACCTGATATTGATCTAAACTTTGCAGGAGAATATCAATCTGTTGCTCATAAGTATACAGAAGAATTGTTTGGAGAAGATTATGTTTTTAGAGCTGGTACAATAGGAACCATAGCAGATAAAACCGCATATGGATTTGTAAAAAAATATTTTGAACATAAAGAACTATTTGTTAATCCTGCTGAAATAAATCGTCTAGTTAAGGGATGTACAGGTATAAAGAGAAGCTCAGGACAACATCCAGGGGGAGTCATGATTGTTCCAGATTATAAGGATATATTAGATTTTACTCCAATTCAATATCCTGCCAATGATAAAAAATCAGGAGTTATTACTACTCATTTTGATTATAATGCTATAAGTAGCAATATATTAAAATTGGATATATTAGGTCATGATGTGCCTACTATAATAAGAATGTTAGAAGATATAACAGGTATAGATCCTACATCTATACCTTTAGATGAAAAATCCACTATGGAACTATTTCACAGTGTTAAACCTTTAAATATAGAAGAAAAAGATATAAATTCTAAAGTTGGTACTTTGGGAATACCTGAGTTTGGAACAAAATTTGTAAGGCAGATGTTAATTGAAACTAAGCCTACAACATTTTCAGAACTGGTAAGAATAAGTGGTCTTTCCCATGGAACAGACGTATGGATTAATAATGCTCAAAATTTAGTAAAGAGCAATACAGCAACTTTATCTCAAGTTATATCTACAAGAGAAGATATAATGATAACTTTAATAAATGCTGGATTAGATAAGAAAAAAGCATTTTGGATTATGGAACATGTTAGAAAAGGAAAAGGACTTACAGAAGAAGAAGAAAAAGATATGAAGTCAATAAATTTACCAAGTTGGTATATAGAGTCTTGTAATAAAATAAAATATATGTTCCCTAAAGCTCATGCTGTAGCATATGTAATGATGTCTTTTAGAATAGCTTATTTTAAAGTTCACCATCCACAGGCTTTTTACGCAACTTACTTTACTACAAAAGCTGCTGATTTTGATGCTCAATTAATATTAGAGGGGGCAAATTCAGTTAATAAAAAAATACAAGAGCTTGAATCATTAGGCAATGACGCAACTGCTAAAGAAAAGAATCTTATAACTGTACTTGAAGTCGTAAGAGAAATGTATGCTAGAGGCTTTAAATTTCAAAACGTAGACTTGTATAAATCAGACAGTGATAAGTTTTTAATAGGAGATGAAGGAATTATTCCACCTTTAAAAGGATTAGATGGAGTTGGAGAAAACGCTGCAAGAAATATTGTGGCAGAAAGAAAGATAAGCAGTTTTATATCTATTGAAGATCTCGTTAAAAGAGGTAAAGTTAGTAGAACTGTAATAGAGGCTTTAACAGATCATGGATGTTTAGATAACTTACCTCAGAGCAATCAAATTAGTCTTTTTAATATTTGATTTTTCAAGATTTGCATGATATAATTAAAAGTAATATTAAAAAGGTTTTCTATCAGAAAGAGTGGGCTAGCCCACTCTTGATTTTTTATAAATTTCTGCAATTCGGAGGTGTTTGAAATAAATAAAAGAGAAATGCTTAAAATAGTAAGAAGTATTAGTAGCAGTATAACTGAGAGATTGGAATATGATTTGGTGGATATTGAATATAAAAAAGAAATGGGAAGTTATTTCTTAAGAGTTTTTATAGATAAGCCAGGAGGAGTAACTTTAGATGATTGTCAGAAGGTAAGTAAAGAATTAAGTGATAAATTAGATGAAAAAGATCCTATAAAAGAAGAATATTATTTAGAAGTGTCATCTCCTGGTCTAGATAGACCACTTAAAACAGATAGGGATTTAGAACGAAACTTAGAAAAAGATGTTGAAATAGGTCTTTATAGACCTTTTGAAAGTAAGAAAAATTATGAAGGCGAGCTAAAAGGCTATTCTAAAGAATATGTGGCCATAAAAGAAGATGATAAGACAATAGAAATACCCAGAGAATATATTTCAATTATAAAATTGAGTATTAAATTTTAGGAGGTTGATCATGAATCAGGATTTTATTAATGCCTTACATGAAATTGAGAAAGAAAAAGGCGTGTCTATAGATATTATATATGAAGCATTAGAATCAGCACTTATATCAAGCTATAAGAAAAACTTTGGTGCTTCACAAAATGTAATAGTTGAAATAGATAAAGTGACAGGAAAGACTAAAGTATATGCTATAAAAGATGTAGTAGAAGAAGTTGAAGATGAATATTTACAAATAAGTTTGCAAAAAGCTAAAGAGATAGATGAACTTTATGAACTAGGAGATGTTTTAAGACTTGAAATCACTCCAAAAGATTTTGGTAGAATAGCAGCTCAAACTGCAAAACAAGTGGTAATACAAAGAATAAAAGATGCAGAAAGAGACGTTATCTATGATGAGTTTATAAATAGAGAGAATGAAATAATTACAGGTATGATTCAAAGAATATCAAAAAACAATGTGTTTATTGACTTGGGTAAAACTGAAGGAGTTTTACCCCCAACAGAACAAATAGAAGGTGAAATCTATGAGCAATCTGATAGACTTAAGTTATTAGTAGTAGAAGTAAAGAAAACTACTAAAGGTCCTCAAATAATTTTATCTAGATCTCATCCAAATCTAGTAAAAAGACTCTTTGAATTAGAAGTTCCAGAAATAAATAAGGGTATAGTTGAAATTTACTCTATAGCAAGAGAAGCAGGCTTTAGAACTAAGATAGCAGTTTATTCTAAAGATCCAGATGTAGATCCATTAGGAGCTTGTGTAGGTTTTCAAGGAAGCAGAGTGAAAACAATAGTGGAGGAGCTAAATGGAGAAAAGATAGATATTGTAATTTGGAATAATGACGTGGAAACTTTTATTGGGAATAGCTTAAGTCCTTCTCAAGTAATAAAAGTAGAAGCAAATGAAAAGGAAAAATCTGCACTTGTTGTGGTTCCGGATTATCAATTATCACTTGCAATAGGAAAAGAAGGTCAAAATGCAAGACTTGCAGCAAAACTAACCAATTGGAAAATAGATATAAAATCTGAGACTCAGTACAAAGAAAGTATTAAAGAAAAAGAATAAGGTGGTCAAATGAAAAAAAAGAAAATACCTTTAAGAAAATGTTTGGGTTGTCAAGAAAATAAAAGTAAAAAAGAATTAATTCGAATTGTTAAAACACCTGAGAATGAAATAGTGGTAGATTTAACAGGAAAAGTAAATGGTCGTGGAGCTTATATATGTAATGATAAAGAATGTTTTAAAAAAGCTGTAAAATCAAATAGAATATCAAGAAGTTTACAAGCAGATATACCAAAAGATAAATTAGAAGAATTAGAAAAAGAAATAAAAACTGATTGAATAAAACATCTTTAGATATTTTAAGGGGGCATTATATGACAAAGATGAGAATATATGAAATAGCAAGAGAGTTAGAAATGAGCAGTAAAGAACTTATAGAAAAAATAGAAGACTTAGACATAAATGTTAAAAGTCATATGAGTTCGTTAACCAGTGAAGAAGCTGGATTAATTAAGGAATTATTATCAAATGAGGAGGAACAAATTATAAAAACAGATAAAACACAAGAAAATAATAATAAAATCAATGATCAAGAAGAAGTAGAGGATAATGAAAGCGAATTATTAGAAGATGGTGACAAGGAAGAAACTAATGTCATAGAAATAGCTAGTGAAATAACAGTAAAAGATTTTGCAGACGAATTAAAGGTCAATCCTTCAGAAATAATTACTAAACTAATTGGACAAGGCATGATGGTAAGTCAAAATGAACTTATTGATTTTGATACTGCTAGTTTGTTAGCTATAGATTTTGGGGTTGAGTTGAGTTTAAATGAAGACATAAAGGAAGAAGAGCTTGAAGAAGAAATTATGGCTGACCTGGATTTTGAAGATGATGAAAAAGATTTAAAATCTCGACCGCCAGTGGTAACTGTAATGGGTCATGTAGACCATGGAAAAACTTCGCTATTAGATGCAATAAGGGAAAGTCATGTGACTACTAGTGAAGCTGGAGGAATAACACAACATATAGGTGCTTCAGTAGCAAGAGCCAATGGAAAAAACTTAGTGTTTTTAGATACTCCTGGCCATGAGGCTTTCACTTCAATGAGAGCTAGGGGAGCCAAAGTTACAGATATTGCTATATTAGTTGTTGCTGCCGATGATGGAGTAATGCCTCAAACCTTAGAAGCTATAAGTCATGCTAAAGCAGCTGAGGTTCCAATAATAGTTGCTATTAATAAAATGGACAAACCAACTGCTAATTTAGATAGGATAAAGCAAGAGTTAGTAGAAAATGGATTGTTACCAGAAGATTGGGGTGGGGATACTATAACAGTTCCAGTATCTGCTAAAAATAGAGAAGGTATCGATGAATTATTAGAGATGGTAGTATTAGTTGCAGAAATCCAAGAATTAAAAGCTAATCCTAATAGAAAAGCAATAGGGGTTGTAGTAGAAGCACAACTTGATAAGGGAAAGGGTCCCCTTGCAACAGTGTTAGTTCAGAAAGGTACTTTAAAGGTAGGAGATATGGTTGTATCTGGAACTGCTAGTGGTAGAATAAGAGCAATGTTAGACCATAATGGTAAGGATATGAAAAAAGCTACCCCTTCAATTCCAGCTGTGATTTTAGGACTTTCAGAAGTACCTAATGCAGGAGAATTGATATATGCAGTAAAAGATGAAAAAACAGCACGTTATTATGCTAATGAAAGAAAAAACCAATTAAGAGAAAGACAATTTAAACTTGATGATAGAGTTACTTTAGAAAATCTATTTGAAACTATAAAAGATGGTAATATTCAAGAATTAAATATAATTATAAAGGCAGATGTAAGAGGTTCTATGGAAGCCTTAAGTCAATCATTACAAAAGTTAGATATTGAAGAAGAAGTTAAAGTAAATATGATACACGGTGGAATAGGTGGAATTACTGAAAGTGATATAATGTTAGCTGCAGCTTCAAATGCTATAGTAATAGGATTTAATGTAAGACCAAACTTAAATGCATTAGAAGAAGCTAGAAGAGAAAATGTTGATATAAGAACATATAGAGTAATATATGAGGCTATAGAAGATATTCAAAAAGCTGTAAGAGGTATGCTTGCTCCTACTATAGTAGAAGAAGTATTAGGACGTGCAGAAGTTAGGGCAACTTTTAGATTACCAAATAATAACAGTATAGCAGGTATTTATGTTTTAAATGGAAAAATAACACGTAGATCCAAAATAAGATTATTAAGAAATGACATAGTTATGTTTGAAGGAGATATTTCTTCATTAAAAAGATTTAAAGATGATGTAAGAGAAGTAGCATCTGGTTATGAAGCAGGTATAGGTCTTGATAACTATAATGATCTTAAAGAAGGCGATATGCTAGAAGCGTATATATTAAAAGAAGTACAAAGATAGAGAGGTGCTTTAATGAATAATAAAAGAATAAATAGAATTTCTGAAGAAGTTAAAAAAGCATTGTCTGAAATACTATTCAATGGTTTAAAGGATCCAAGAGTTACATCTATGACTACAATAACTGATGTAAATGTAACCAAGGATTTATCTTATGCCAACATATATGTTTCAGTTTTAGGTGATGAAAAAGAAAAAAATGATTCATTAGATGGATTAAGAAATGCTAAAGGTTTTATTAGAAGTGAAATAGGTAAGAAGGTTAATTTAAGACATGTTCCAGAACCGATATTCCATTTGGATGAAACTATAGAACATGCAAGTCATATCTCAGACCTAATAGAGAAAGTTAAGAAAGAAGATAATAATAGAGGTAAGGGAAATGAATAAAAAAAACATAGAAGCTATTGAGGAAGCTATATCTCTAATTGAAAAAAGTAACAATGTTTTTATAGCTTCTCATACAAATCCTGATGGAGATAGTCTAGGTTCAAGTATAGCGTTGACATTGGCTTTAAGAAAAATAGAAAAGAGAGTTTTCTTATTAAAAAGTGATATAATACCAAATGATTTTAAATTTCTACCAGGAATTAATCTTATAGAAAAATATGATGATTTAGATGCTATAGATTTATTTATTGCTTTAGACTGTGGAGATAAGGACAGATTAGGAGATAACAAAGAAATTTTTGAAAAAAGTAGAAATACTATAAATATAGACCATCATATAAGTAATAATAACTTTAGTGATATAAACATAGTAGATTCTAGTTCTTCAGCTACTGGAGAACTAGTTTATAGATTAATTAAGCAGATGAATATAGAAATAGATAAAGATATAGCTACAAACTTATATACTGCACTAAGTACAGATACAGGAAGTTTTAAATATGAGAGTGTAAGCTCCGATACTCATCGAATAGCTGCTGATTTATTAGATCAAGGTATAGATAAAAAGATGATTAATATAAAGCTATATGAAAATATGAGTTTTATCAGAATGAAATTATTTATTAAATCCTTAACAACCCTTGAAACTTTTAATGATGGTAAAATTGCAATAGTAATAGTAACACAAGAAATGCTAAAAGAAACAGGAGCAGATTTGGAAGACACAGAAGGTATAATATCTTTTATTAGAAAAATAAAAACGGTGGAAGTTGCCTGTATTTTAAAAGAAATAGATATAAAAAATATAAAGGTAAGTATGAGAACTAAGGAATATTTAGATGCTTCAAAAATTTGTAATAAATTTAGCGGTGGAGGACACAAGAGAGCTGCAGGATGTACTATTAATGAGGATATAGAAAAAACCAAAGAACTAATAGTAAAATCAATACAAGAAGATATGGGTTATTAATATGAATGGTATAATAAATTTCTATAAACCCAAAGGGATGACTTCACATGGAGCAGTAAGTTTTTTTAGAAAATTGTTAAATATTAAAAGGATAGGTCATACTGGCACTTTAGATCCAAATGCAGAAGGAGTATTACCAATATGTATAGGTAAGGCTACTAGAGTATCTGAGTATCTTTTATCAGCAGATAAGGAATATTTAGGAGAATTAACTTTAGGAAAAGCTACTGATACTCAAGATGGAGATGGAGAGACAATAAAAGAATCTTTTAAAAAAGTTAGTGAAGAAGAAATAAGAACTATATTTAATAATTATAAGGGAGATATTTTGCAAGTGCCTCCTATGTACTCAGCTTTAAAACAAAATGGGAAAAAATTATATGAATTAGCTCGAGAGGGTAAGACTGTAGAAAGAGCTGCCAGACCTATTACAATTTATGAATTGGAAATAAAAAATATAGATAATAATAGGAAAATAGAATTTCTTGCAAGATGTTCTAAAGGTACATATATTAGAACCTTGTGCAATGATATAGGTGAAGATTTAGGTACATTTGGATACATGTCAAATCTATTGAGAGTTTCTGTAGGTCCATTCAAAATAAAAAACTCATATAGAAAAGAAGATTTAGAGAAAATGAGTATATCTCAACTAGAAAAAATACTTTTGCCAATAGATTTTGCTTTAATGGATTTTGAATCTATAGTAATAAAAGATGACTTATATAAAAGGCTCGTTAATGGAGTAAAAATAGAAATAGAAAATAATAAAATAGATTTGGAAACTATTTTAAGAGTGTATTCAAATAATGAATTTATTGGTCTTGGAAATATTATAGAAAAAAATGGTATAAGTTTATTAAAAATGAAAAAAGTATTTGTTTAAGGTGGTTAAGATGGAAATCATAAAAACAAAAGATTATGTAGAAAAAAGATTTAAAACTAGTATAGCTTTAGGAAATTTCGATGGGGTACATTTAGGACATAGGAAGCTTATATCATCACTGATAGAAGCTTGTGAAAATTCAAATATAAATCCATCAGTATTGTTATTTAATAAGCACCCTAAAGAAATATTATGTGGTGAAGGTCCAAAGATCTTAACTTCTTTTCAAGATAAATGTGAGATTTTTGAAGATAAAGGAATAAAAACTATCTATAAAGTAGATTTTAAAGATGAGTTTAGAATATTGAGTCCAGAAGATTTTGTAAGTCAATTTCTTGTAAAGAAACTTAATATAGATTCTGTCTATGTAGGTTTTGACTACAGATTTGCTTTTAAAGCCTCAGGAGACATAGATACTTTAAAGGCATTAGGTGAAAAATACAATTTTAAAGTAAATGTAATTGACCCTGTATATGATAAGGAAAATATATTGAGCAGCACTGAAATTAGAAGACTTATAAGACATGGAAACATTAAAAATGCAAATAAGATGTTAAATAGATCTTATAAAATAAGAGGAAAAGTAGTCCATGGAAATAAACTAGGTAGAACATTAGGTTTTCCTACTGCAAATATTGAACTTTTAATCAATTATCAGATTCCTAAAATAGGTGTCTATAAGACCAATACAATCATAGACAATAAACGTTACAAATCTATTACTAGTATTGGAACTAATCCTACAGTTGGGGGAGATATTATTAAAATAGAAACTTACATCTTAGATTTTAATAAGGAAATATATGGTAAGGAACTTGAACTAGAGTTTATTGACTATATTAGACCTGAAATGCACTTCTCTAATTTAGAAGAACTTAAATTACAAATGAAAAAAGATGTTGAAAGTATCCTTTAAAGTAAATATTTAGAGATAGTGAGGGTTATTCTTAAATAGTATAACTAGCAGTTTTTTAAATCAATAACTATAGTTTACATTCTATCTTAATTATGGTATTATAAAGTTATGCAATAAACTTCCTATTGCTAAGTTTAGCGGTTCCTCATCGCTTTACATAGCTATAGGTGAATAAAAAAATGGAGGTGTATTTTAATGTTGACAAAAGAAGTAAAAGAACAAATAATTGATGAATACAAATTACACGAAGGTGATACTGGTTCATCACAGGTACAAATCGCTATATTAACTCATAGAATTAATGATTTAAATGAGCATCTTAAAACACATAAGAAGGATCATCATTCTAGAAGAGGATTGTTAAAGATGGTAGGACAAAGAAGAAATCTTTTAAGATATCTTCAAAACAATGATATTGAAGAATATCGTTCTTTAATTGAAAGATTACACATAAGAGGTTAATAAGAGAGCGGGAGAGTCCCGCTCTTTAATTTTAGTATTATTTATTAAACAATAGATACTAATAAATATATAAGATAAGAAAAAGGAGGTATTTTATGGAGAAAATATTTAATTATAAATTAGCTGGTAAAGATTTAAATATTAGTATAGGAAAAGTTGCTGAGCAAGCAGGCGGATCATGTTTATTAAGATATGGAGACACGGTTATACTAGCTACTGCTACTTCTTCTAAGAAACCAAGAGAAGGAATTGATTTTTTCCCTCTAAGTGTCGATTATGAAGAAAAACTTTATTCAGTTGGTAAAATTCCAGGAGGATTCATTAAAAGAGAAGGAAGGCCAAGTGAAAAAGCGGTCTTAACTTCTAGACTTATTGATAGACCACTAAGACCTTTGTTTCCTGAAGGATATAGAAATGATGTGCAAGTAATTACAACTGTATTATCTGTAGATCAAGAAGATTCACCTGAGATTATAGCAATGATAGGTTCTTCTATAGCTCTTTCTATTTCAGATATTCCATTTGATGGTCCAACAGCAGCAGTTTTAGTTGGTTTAATAGATGGTGAATTCATAATAAATCCAAATAGTGAAGAAAGAGATAGATCAGAGATACATCTAGTGGTATCTGGTACAGAAGAAGCTATTATGATGGTTGAAGCAGGATCTAATGAGGTAAGCGAAAAAGATGTTTTAGATGGAATTATGTTTGCTCATAAAGAAATAAGTCAAATTTGTAAGTTTATAAAAAACATTACCAATGAAGTTGGAAAAGAAAAAAGAGCATTTGATGTATTTAAACCTGATCAAGATTTAGAGCAAAAAATTATAGATTATGGTAAAGATAAACTAATAAATGCTATAAATACTGTGGAGAAACAAGAAAGACAGGAAAACATAGATCAAGCAAGTGAAGAAATCTCAGAAAAATTTCTTGAAGAGTATCCAGAAGACAAAAAAACTATCCTTCAAGTAATTGATAGTATTATAAAAAATGAAGTGAGAAGACTTATAGTAGAAGAAAATATAAGACCAGATAGTAGAAAGTTAGATGAAATAAGAAAACTTACAAGTGAAGTTGGTCTTATACCAAGAACACATGGATCTGGACTATTTACTAGAGGTCAAACTCAAGTATTAACTATAGCTACCTTAGGTACTAATTCAGATGCTCAAATGGTGGATGGTTTGGGAGAGGAAGAATCTAAGAGATATATGCATCACTATAATTTTCCACCATACTCAGTAGGAGATACAAGACCTATGAGAGGACCTAGCCGTCGAGATATCGGTCATGGTGCATTAGCAGAAAAAGCATTAATTCCAGTATTACCATCTATAGAGGATTTCCCATATACTATAAGACTAGTATCAGAAGTGTTAAGTTCAAATGGTTCTTCTTCCCAAGCAAGTGTTTGTGGTAGTACACTATCCTTACTTGATGCAGGAGTGCCTATTAAATCTTCAGTAGCTGGAATAGCTATGGGCCTTATTAAAACCGATGATAAGGTTGCAATTCTAACAGATATTCAAGGTATGGAAGATCATCTTGGAGATATGGATTTTAAAATTGCAGGAACTAAAGATGGGATTACAGCTATACAGATGGATATAAAAATTTCTGGCATAGATAGAGATATATTAGAAGAAGCTTTAGAAGATGCAAAAAAAGCAAGATTATCTATTCTAGATAATATGAATCAAGCTATCGCTAATCCTAGAGAAGAATTATCCACCTATGCACCTAAAATATATACTATGCAAATAAATCCTGATAAAATAAGAGATGTTATTGGACCAGGAGGAAAAGTAATAAATAAAATAATAGATGAAACGGGAGTAAAAATAGATATAGATGATGATGGAAAAATATCTATTGCAGCTGAAGACACAGAAAGTGGTAATGAAGCTATTAAGATTATAGAAAATATTGTCAGAGAAGTAGAGGTAGGAGAAATCTATCTGAGCACAGTGACTAAGATAACTAACTTCGGAGCATTCTTAGAAATATTTAATGGAAAAGAAGGTTTACTCCATATTTCTCAAATAGCAAATGAGAGAATAAATAAAGTAGAAGATGTTTTAAAAGTTGGAGATGAGCTTTTAGTAAAAGTTATGGAGATTGATAAACAAGGTAGAATAAATCTTTCCAGAAAAGTTTTATTAGAAGATGATAAAGAAGAAAAATAATTTTACATGAACCTTTTTAGGTTCATGTTTTAATTTTTTTATAGTGCATATTCTGATTTGTTATAATTATATTTAAATAAATTTAGTTTACTATTTAGTTTACTATATAGATGGAGGGAAATATGTATTGCATAAAAGAATTAAATAATGGAATAAAGATTGTTATGGAAAAGTTAATGAATATGCAATCTATATCTTTAGGTATTATAATAGAAAATGGTTCAGTAAGGGAAAATATACATAATAATGGAATTTCTCATTTTATAGAACATATGCTATTTAGAGGAACTAGAAATAAAAGCTTAAAAGATATAGCAGAAATTAGTGATAATATTGGGGGGAATCTAAATGCTTTTACAAGTAGGGAAAATACTTGCTTTTATGTTCAATTATTAAAAGAGCATTTAGATATTGCTATAGATTTATTAAGTGATATGCTTGTAAACTCTTCCTTTAATGAAGATGATATAAACAAAGAGAAAAAAACCATAGTTGAAGAGATTAATATGTACTTAGATGATCCGGAAGATTTAGTTCATGAATTATTAAATAAAACAATTTATTCAAATTCTCCCCTATCTCTATCAATTTTAGGCAATAGTCAATCTATAAATAATTTTGACAAAAATATGTTATTGGAATACTATAATAAAAATTATACGGGTAATAAGATAACTATATCAGTAGTAGGGGATATTAAATTTGATGAAGTATATAGGAAATTAAAATATGCTTTCGGAGAGATAAATGCAAGTAAAAATTATAATAATACAGAAGTTATAAAATTAGATAATTTCTCATTTAATAATATAAGCAGTGAAGAAAAGGAAGTAGAACAATTTAATCTGTGTATGGGATTTCCTGGACCTTCTATTAGTTCTAAAAAGATATATTCTTATATGATCTTAACTAATTTACTTGTAAATAATGATAGCTCTAGATTGTATCAAAGCATAAGAAATGAAGGTTTGGCCTATTCTCTTTATTCAAGTATATCTAGTTACAAGGATATAGGAGATGTATCTATTTATATGGGTTTAAATAATGATCAAGTAGATAAAACTCTATCTATATTAGATAAAGAGCTTAAAAGATTGAGTAGTAGGGGTATTGAATATGAAGAAATAGAAAAAGCTAAAGAGCATTTAAAAATAAATTATATCTTGGAAAATGAAGATTCTCTATCGAGAATGTTTGAAAATGCTAAATCTGTATCTTTATTTAATAAAATAGAAAAACAAGATGAAATATTGAGAAAAATTGATAAGATAAATCAAAAAGATATATCAGATATAATCTATAATTCATTTAAAAGAGATAAGATAAATATATCCTATGTTTCGGAAGCCAATAAAACTTTAAATTTAAAAAACAATATAAGAGAAAAAATATTTAGAATATAATCTCAATAATAGTCTATTATATAGATCCTTAGATGAGCTATAATAGCTTTTATTGAGTCTAAAACTTATGTCCATAGAAATATGTAGGTATTGATTTAAAACCATTTAAAAGCCAATATCTAAAGATTAATAAATTAATTAATTTTCTATGAGAATTTGGAGAACAAATATTAGCACATAAAAGAAAGGATAAAGAAAATGAAAAAAATTAAAATAAATTATATTAGTGACAAAATTGAAAAATTAAAATATATAGATGGAAAAAGTGATTGGATTGATTTGAGATCTGCTGAAAATATAGTTATGAAGAAAGGCGAATTCAGATTAATATCTTTAGGTGTGTCAATGGAGTTACCCAAAGGATATGAAGCCCATGTTGTACCAAGAAGTAGTACATATAAAAATTTTGGTATTATACAATCCAATCATTGTGGCATTATTGATGAAAGCTATTGCTCTAATGAAGATATATGGAAGTTTCCAGCTATAGCCATGAGAGACACAGAAATCAATATAAATGATAGAATTTGTCAATTTCGTATTTTTGAAAACCAGCCATCAATTTTGTTTGAAGAAGTAGATGATTTAAAAAATAAAAAACGTGGTGGTTTTGGTAGTACAGGAATAAAATAATTTAAGATAATTATTTTATAATGAACAAAAGAAATCTTTTCATAAATGATACATTATATTGTTTAAAATTTATGAACTAATAAAATAGATAAAGACTTTTAATTATGTTATAATAACCATATATCAACATCTCTTAACACAAAATATTATAAAATGACACAAAGGGGTACTTAAGATTGAAAACAAAAAGAAAAAAAAGAACAAAAAAAAAGCAATTAAAAAATAATAGATTTAATAAAGATATTATTGGAATTATTGTAGTAGGAATAGCTATAATATCAGGAATAGGTTTATTCACCAACAAGGTAGGTATCGTTGGATCCCTAATAAGAAGCTTTACATTTTCAACAATGGGTTTTGGAGGCTATTTTTTTCCTCTTTTATTACTTAGTTTAGGTATATCTATTATATTAGATAAGTTTAATAAAGAAGAAATCAAACCGATTCTAATAATTGCTATTATATTTATAATTTTTATAATTTTTTTAGATAGTAAAAACGCATCTATTGATGGATTTTCAAATAGAATAAAAGCTTCTCTTTCTTTGGCAGCTTTCAATAAAGGTGGCGGACTTGTAGGTTCTTTTTTAGGTTACTTTTTTTATAAACTTTTTGGAGTTGTTGGAGGTTACATAATTTTATTTTTTACAACTCTTATTTTATTGTTAAGTTTATTCAATATTAAGTTAAAGGATGTATATGAAAAAATATCTATGTCTATTAAAAATTATAAAAACAATCTTGATAAGAGTAGAAAAAATAAAAGAAAAGAAGAAAAATTAGATCAAGTTTTAGAAAAAGAAAATACTTCTAAAAATAAAGAAATACAAATACAAGATTATAATGAGAATGATGCTAAAGAGAATTTGAAATTAAAGTCTAAAAGTAATGATTCGGAAAAAGAAGAATTAATAAATCAAGTTGAAAATAATAGTGAAATTTATGTTATTCCTCCACTTGATTTATTATTATCTCCTGAAAAGAAAGAATTTAAAGATAAAAAAGAAATATTAAAAAATGCAGATATTATTGAGGAAACAATGAAAAATTTTGGGATTAGTTCAGAAGTCACAAAGATAAACAGAGGTCCTACTATAACATGCTATGAGTTATCACCCTCTCCAGGTATTAAACTTAGTAAAATTGTGTCTTTATCTGACAACATATCCTTGAGTCTTGCTTCTTCTGATATTCGTATAGAAGCTCCAATACCTGGAAAATCTGCAGTAGGCATAGAGGTCCCTAATAAAACAAAAGATAATGTCATGCTAAAAGAGATATTAACTTCTGAAGATTATAAATCAATTGATTCCAATACTCCTATAGCCCTTGGAAAAGATGTTTCTGGTAATTCTGTAGTTTCTTCTATAGATAAAATGCCACACTTGCTAATAGCCGGTGCTACAGGTTCAGGTAAAAGTGTTTGCATAAATACTATTATAATGAGTATTATATATAAGTCTTCACCTGATGATGTAAAATTATTATTAATAGATCCTAAGGTAGTAGAGTTAAGTATATATAATAAAATTCCCCATCTTCTTATTCCTGTAGTTACAGATCCCAAAAAAGCTTCATTTGCTTTAAACTGGGCTGTAGAGGAAATGGAAAAAAGATATAATATTTTTGCAGAAAATAATGTTAGAGACATAACTTCTTACAATGAAAAGGTAAAATCTAATAAAATAGAAAAAATGTCTTCTATAGTCATAATAATAGATGAGTTATCAGATTTAATGATGGTGGCAGCCCAAGAAGTAGAAGAATATATATGTAGACTAGCACAAATGGCTAGAGCTGCAGGCATTTACTTAATAGTAGCAACACAGAGGCCATCTGTGGATGTAATAACAGGAACTATAAAAGCAAATATTCCTTCAAGAATTTCTTTCGCTGTTTCATCCCAGATAGATTCTAGAACCATTTTAGATATGGGAGGAGCAGAAAAATTGCTAGGAAAAGGAGATATGCTTTTCTATCCTTCTTTCTTTTCTAAGCCTCTTAGAATACAAGGAGCATTTATAAGTGATAATGAAGTAGAAAGTATTGTAGATTTTCTAAGTAATAATCATGATAAATCTTATAATGAAGAAGTACTACAAATGCTGGAGAATTCTTCCAATATAAAGATTCTCGATAGTGATGAATTATTACCTGAAGCTATTAACTTAGTCCTAGAAGAAGGACAAGCTTCTATATCTCTACTACAAAGAAAGCTGCGAATAGGCTATGCTAGAGCTGCTAGAATAGTAGATGAAATGGAAGAACAAGGTGTTGTCGGTGGATACGAAGGAAGTAAACCTAGAAAAGTACTTATCAGTAAAGGTGATTTAGATAGTTTAGATTTATAATAAAAATATTTTAATAAGAATGGAGATAAAAATGAATTTACCTAATAAAATAACTTTTAGTCGAGTATTTTTAGTACCTGTATTTATAATTATGTTTTATATAGATATCCCAAATAATCAAACATATGCTGGAATAATATTTATTATAGCTGCTTTAACTGATATGCTTGATGGTTACATAGCAAGACGAGATAGTCTAATCACTAATTTAGGAAAATTTATAGATCCTCTAGCAGATAAACTATTGGTTTCGGCTGCTTTAATATTGCTAGTAGAAGTTGGGACTATTCCTGCTTGGGTGGTCATAATTATAATTGCAAGAGAATTTACTATAACAGGGTTTAGAATAATTGCTGCTTCTGAAGGAGTTACTATTGCTGCAAGTTCCTTGGGTAAATTCAAAACTATTACTCAATTAATAGCTATAGTGTTATTATTGTTTGATAATATGTTTTTTGAAAGATTTAATATTCCTATGGATCAAATTTTATTATATATATCATTAATTTTTACAGTACTATCTGGATACGATTATATATATAAAAATATTAAAACCTTGAATTTAAAAGATAAATAATAGGAGTTGAATTTATGATTTGTGAAATTATAACTATTGGAACAGAAATTGTTATAGGAAGTACTGTAAATACTAATAGTCTATTTTTATCTCAAAAGCTTACTGAACTAGGCATAAATGTTCATTATCATACTTCAGTAGATGATAATAAAGAAAGGTTAGAATCTATAATCAAAACCGCTATTAATAGATCCCATATAATCATCACAACGGGAGGTTTAGGGCCCACAAAAGATGATGTAACAAAAGAAGTTTTTAGTAGGGTACTAAAAGAAATTATAGATTTAAATAGAAATATTAAATATATCGAAAATACAATCGGAACCGCTCCAGGAATATTAATTGAAAATAACAATAAAAAAATTATTATGCTTCCTGGACCACCTATAGAAATGGAATTGATGTTTGAAAATAGTATTAAAGATCTTCTTAAGAACAATTTAAATATAGTTACTAGATCTATAAATTTAGTGGGAATTTGTGAATCATCTTTAGAAAAACGTTTAAATACTTTAAACTTAAATACTAAAAATACTAAAATTCTTACATTTGCTAAAACAGGTGTAGTTGAAATAAAAATTTTATCTAAAGCTTTAGATAAAGATACAATAAATTCTGATATTGAAAATATAAGTAAAAGAATAGAAGATGAATTTTCTTCATTTATTTATGGATATAATAACATTAAATTGGAAGAGGCAGTTGTTAAATTATTAATAGAAAAAAACTTAATATTAGGAGTATGCGAATCTATAACAGGAGGCATGATATCTAGTAAGATAACTAGTGTTCCTGGGGCTTCAAATATTTTTAAGATAGGACTTATAACATATAGCAATGAAGCAAAGATACAAGAACTGAATGTAAAAAAGGATACTCTTATTAACTATGGAGCAGTTAGTAAAAAGACAGCTTTAGAAATGGCAGAGGGTTTGTTTTATAAATCCAATATAGATATTGGTCTTTCAATAACTGGACTAGCAGGCCCAGGAGGAGCTCGACCAGGAAAAGCTGTGGGATTAGTATACATATGTATAATTACTAATGAATTTAAAAAAGTTTTTGAATATAATTTTAAAGGAAATAGGAATTTGATTAGAAAAAGAGCTACAATAGAAGCACTTAATAAGTTAAGAATTTTAATTAAAAATAATTGACTTATCTTATAATATAATATAAGATGTATCTAGAACTAATGTTCCTAAAATG
>CAZBAK010000023.1:0-25903 GCA_964489715.1 uncultured Tissierella sp.
ATCAAAAATAATTTATGAATTCATATTATATAAGCTTCAATCCCAGGAAAACTAGAAAGAATTGACAAAGTTTGTATATTAAATTATAATCCAGATAGATATAAAAATCTCCTTTACGGTAAGGAGATTTTTAGTAATTAATTGAACGATAAAGAGGTGTAAATATGAAGAAAATTGGAATACATGAAATAAGAAGAGAATTTTTAGAATATTTTGAGGAAAAAGGACATTTGATAGCACCTAGTTTTTCTTTAGTGCCTAAAAATGATAAATCCCTATTACTTATAGGTGCAGGAATGGCACCCCTTAAAAAATATTTTACTGGAGAATTAAAACCACCAAGTAAGAGAATGGTTACTTCTCAAAAATGTATTAGAACAGGAGATATAGAAAACGTAGGTAAGACTGATAGGCATGCAACTTTTTTTGAAATGCTTGGAAATTTTTCTTTTGGTGACTATTTTAAAAAAGAATCTATAGAATGGGCATGGGAGTTCTTGACTGAGCGATTAGAAATTGATCCTGAAAGTCTTTGGGCCTCAGTATACTATGAAGATACAGAAGCTTCTGAAATTTGGAATAAAGTTATAGGATTACCTAAGGAGAAAATAGTTCCCTTGGGTAAAGAGGATAATTTCTGGGAATTAGAAGTAGGACCATCAGGACCATGTTCAGAAATATATATAGACAGAGGGGAAAAACATGGATGTGGATCTGAGGATTGTAAACCTGGTTGTGAATGTGATAGGTTTATTGAAGTTTGGAATTTAGTATTTACTCAGTTTGATAAAGATGAAAAGGGCAGATACAATCCTTTAGAACATCCTAATATAGATACTGGTATGGGTTTAGAAAGAATTGCAGCAGTGCTAGAAGAAGCAGATAATATCTTTGAAATAAAAGAAATAAAGAAAATTATAGAAAAAATTGAAAGCTTAAGCAATTATAAATATGGTAGTATAAAAGAAAAAGATGTATCTATAAGAATTATAACAGATCATGTTCGTGCTATGACATTCTTAGTTTCTGATGGAGTACTTCCCAGTAATGAAGGAAGGGGATATGTTCTCAGAAGACTTATAAGGCGTGCAAGTAGACATGGTAAGCTTTTAGGTTTAAATGAAGCCTTCTTAACAGATGTAGTTGAAGTTATGATAGAGTCTTGGAAGGTTGAATATAAAGAGTTAGAAACTAATAAAGATCATATTAAAAAAATAATAAGGGCAGAAGAAGATAAATTTGAAGAAACCATAGACCAAGGAATACAAATACTTGAAAAGTATATTGAAGAATTAAAAGATGAAAAAGAGAGAATTTTAAGTGGCGAAAATGCATTTAAATTATATGATACTTACGGTTTTCCCCTTGATTTAACACTTGAAATATTGGAAGAAAGATCAATAGGTGTAGATAAAGAGGAATTCAATCGCCAAATGGAAGAGCAAAGAAATAGAGCTAGAAGTGCTCGTGACGATGGTGATAGTGGATGGGGAGAAAGTATAGATTTAGAATTATTTAAAAACTTATCATCAAAGTTTGAAGGATATGAAAAAACAGAAACTAGTTCTAAGGTATTATCTTTAGTAAAAGATAATAATATCATGGATTCTCTATCTAAGGGAGAAGAGGGTATACTAGTATTGGATAAAACTCCTTTTTATGCAGAATCTGGTGGACAAGTTGGAGATATTGGAATAATTGAAAGTGATAGTTCTAAAGCTGAAGTAATAGATACTAAACATACAAAAGATGGACTAATTATTCATATGATAAGAGTTTTACAGGGAAATCTAAATAAAAATGAAAATGTTAAGGCAAAAGTAGATAAGCTTAGGAGAGACTATATTAAGAGGAATCACTCTGCAACTCACTTACTCCACAAGGCTCTTAAAGAGGTCTTAGGAGAACATGTAGAACAAGCTGGTTCAATTGTATTGCCTAACAGATTAAGATTTGATTATACTCATTTTGAGAGCCCTACAGATGAAGAATTAAAATCTATAGAAGAGATAGTAAATAAGGAAATTTATAATTCTTTAGAGGTCAATACAGTTGAAACTTCTCTAAATGATGCAAAGAACATGGGAGTAGTGGGACTTTTTGAAGAAAAATATGGAGAACTAGTGAGAGTTGTTAAGATGGGAGAATTTTCTAAGGAGCTTTGTGGTGGAACTCACGTCAATAACACATCTAATATAGGAATGTTTAAAATAACATCTGAAGGTGGCATAGCATCTGGCGTAAGAAGGATAGAAGCTATGACAGGCCTTTCAGTATATGAATATTTAAATAGCAAGGAAAAAGAAATAGAAACTCTAAGTGAGATTTTAAAAACAAATAAAATAAATGTTATAGACAAGACTGAATCTATGGTAAATGAACTAAAGTCCAAGGAAAAAGAAATTAGTGATTTAAAGAAAAAGCTAGCAGGAGACTTATCTAAGGAAGTTTTAGAAAGTAAAAAAGAAATAGATGGAATATCTTATATAACTTATAAAGTAGATAATATGGATATGGAGAGTTTAAGAGATCTGGGAGATAAAATAAAGGATAAATTAGATTCTGGAGTCATAGTATTAGCATCTGTTGTTGATGGAAAAATTATGTTTTTAGTTATGGTAACTAAGGATTTGAATGACCAGGGTATATTAGCTGGAAATATTGTAAGAGAAGTTGCTAAAGTTACTGGAGGAAATGGTGGAGGAAGGCCAAATCTAGCTCAAGCAGGTGGAAAAGATCCAAGCAAATTAGATGAAGCTTTTGCATTAGTTCCTAGCTTAATTACAAAATAATTTATATATAATATTAAAATATATTAGTTATTTTGTGAAAAATAGGTATTTTGTGGTATAATAAAGAAAATGGAGGTACTCGAAATGGATAATTATAATGATCAAACTATGAAATTTGAAGTGCCAAAGGAAAATATGTCTGAACCTAAGGAAATCTTATTGTATGTGTATGAAGCCTTAAAAGAAAAGGAATATAAACCTGTAAATCAAATAATAGGTTATATTTTATCGGGAGATCCAACTTATATAACTAGTCACAAGGATGCAAGATCTATAATTAAAAAGATAGAAAGAGACGAGATACTAGAAGAAATCTTAAGAGATTATTTAGAACATAATGCATAAGGTATAATGTATAACTTATAAAATGGATACATATATATATGTATCCATTTTATAAGATTTTTATTAATAATGGGAAGTGCTTTTATGAAAAGAGTAGCATTGGGAAACACTGGAATTGAAGTATCAAGATTATGCTTTGGTTCTCTAACTATGACTCCTTTTCAAGCAAATTTATCGCTTAAAAAAGGAGCTTATTTAATAGAATATGCTTTTGAAAGAGGTATAAACTTTTTAGATACTGCAGAAATCTATGAAAATTATGACTATATAAAAAAGGCTTTAAAAGGAATCAAAAGGGAAGATTATATTATAGCTACAAAGTGCTATGCATACACAAAAGAAATGGCTAAAGAGAGTTTAGAACTAGCTTTAAAAGAAATAGGAACAAACTACATAGATATATTTTTACTTCATGAACAAGAAAGCATTCATACTATAAAGGGCCATTTTGAAGCTATAGAATATTTTTTGCAAGCAAAAGAAAAAGGTATTATTAGAGCCTTTGGCATATCAACACACAATGTAGCAGGAGCTGTAGCTGCTAAGACTAGTAAAGAGATAGATATAATACATCCCATTGTAAATAAAGCGGGATTAGGAATTCAAGACGGAACAATAGAAGATATGTTGGGTGAATTAAAAGAAATAAATAGATTAGGTAAAGGTATATATGCTATGAAGCCTCTAGGTGGAGGTCATTTGATAAAAGAAATTGAAGATTCATTTAATTTTGTAAAAGATATAGGATTTATAGATTCTATAGCTATTGGAATGCAATCAACTAAAGAAATAGATGCAAATATAAGTTTAATGGACCAGGGATATATAGAAGAAGAATTAAAAAATAGCATAGATAAGCAAAAAAGAAGATTAATAGTAGCAGATTATTGTATAGCATGCGGAAATTGTGTAAAAAGATGCAAACAAAATGGGATAAATATAATAGACAGTATAGCTGTGCCTAATGATAAATGTATATTGTGTGGCTATTGTGCAACAGTTTGTCCAGAATTTTGTATAAAAGTAATTTAGATGGAGAATATAAATGGAAAGAATATTAGGACTTGATGTGGGAGATAAATATATAGGGGTTGCAGTAAGTGATGCTTTACAATTTACAGCCCAAGGTTTGAAAACCATTAAAAGAGTTGGGAAAAAGAAGGATTTTCTAGAGATAGAAGAATTAATAAATGAATATAATATTAAGAAAGTAGTCGTAGGTTTGCCTAAGAATATGAATGGCAGTCTAGGACCTCAAAGTGAAAAAACAGTAAAATTCGGTGAGAAAATAAAAAATAAATTTAACATAGATGTAATATATTTAGATGAAAGAATGACAACTATGTCTGCAGAACGTGTTCTAATAGAAGGTAATGTAAGGCGTGAAAATCGAAAGCAATATATTGATAAAATAGCAGCGGGAATCATTTTACAATCTTATTTAGACACTATAGGAAAGGAGAATTAAATTTGATGGAAAGACATTTGTTTTATGATGAATTGGGAAATGAAATAGAATTTTTAGTAAAAGCTAAATTTAAGTTAGATGATACAGAATATGTTGCTATGTTGCCAGCAGATGATATTGAATCTGAAACGTATATTCTAAGAATAGAGCTTGATGGCAATGGCGATGAGATGTTAGTTGGAATAGATGATGATGAATTAAAAGATGCTGAGGAAGTATATGAAGAATTATTAAAAGAGAATCTACAATAGAAATATCCTTTTAATTGATAAGCGGGTGATAATATGCATTTGGATATAGAAAAATATAAGTCTATACTTAGGCAAAAAGGTTATAAGCTAACAGAGCAAAGAAAAGCAATTCTAAATACTATAATAGAACATTTCGATGAGCATTTAAGTTGTGATGAAATATTCAACCTAGTATCTATTGACTATCCAGAGATAGGTATAGCTACAGTTTATAGAACCTTACAGTTATTTGAAACACTAAATATTGTAGTAAAGATGAACTTTGATGATGGATTTAGTAGATATGAGCTAAAGGATAGCTACAACGATCATCATCACCATCATCTCATATGTTTAAGTTGCGATAAAGTTATAGAAGTTGAAATTGATCTTTTAGATTCTTTAGAAAAAACTATAGAAAAGCAAGAAGGTTTCACCATAGTGGACCATAATGTTAAATTTTATGGATATTGTGATTCTTGTAAAAATTCTTAAATTTTAATTTAATGAGGCTAAATAATATAAACATAAAAAACAAGGAGTGATAAAGTGAGTAAAAAAGAAAAATTAAAAATAATTCCTCTAGGAGGACTAGGGGAAGTTGGAAAGAATATTAATGTGCTAGAGTATAAAGATGATATTATACTTATAGACTGCGGTATGACTTTTCCAGAAGACGAAATGTTAGGAGTGGATATAGTAATTCCTGATATAACTTATCTTTTTAAAAACAAAGACAAGATAAGAGGTCTAGTATTAACCCATGGACATGAAGACCATATAGGAGCAATACCATATACACTTAAAAGACTTAATATACCTATATATGGCACTAAGCTTACATTGGGTCTGTTGGAGACTAAATTCAAAGAACACAAATTAGATAATGTGGATTTAAATGTGGTAAAGCATGGTGATTTTGTAAAGCTGGGTAAACACTTTCAAGTAGAGTTTATGGCTACAGGACATAGTATTCCTGATGCTTCAGCACTTGCTGTCCATACACCAGTAGGGACTATAGTTCATACTGGAGATTTCAAGGTAGACTATACTCCTATTTCAGGAGAGATTATAGATCTGACTAGATTTGCAGAATTAGGAAAAGAAGGCGTATTATGTTTAATGGCAGATAGTACAAATGCAGAAAAACCAGGATATACTATGAGCGAAAGTACGGTTGGAAAAACATTTAAAGAGATGTTTGCAAATGCCACTGGAAGAATACTAGTAGCAACTTTTGCATCTAATGTCTACAGAGTTCAGCAAATAATAACTGCAGCAGAAAGAAACAATAGAAAGGTTATCCTTTCTGGTAGGTCTATGATAAATACTACTACAGTAGCAAAAGAACTTGGTTATTTAAAGGTTGAAGAAGGTACCTTTATAGATATAAATGATATGAATAAATACAATAAAGATGAGATAGTTCTTATAACTACAGGTTCTCAAGGAGAGCCAATGTCTGCTTTAACTAGGATTGCTTTTGGCGAACACAGAAAAATATCGCTTTTAGAAGATGATCTGGTTATAATATCGGCAACGCCTATACCAGGAAATGAAAAGACTGTATCTAAGATTATAAATAAGTTAATAGAAAAAGGAACAGAGGTAATATATGAAGCTTTAGCTGAGGTCCATGTTTCAGGCCATGCTAAACAAGAAGAGTTAAAGTTAATTCATACACTTCTTAAGCCAAAGTTTTTTATACCAGCCCATGGTGAGTATAAACATTTAAAGGCCCATGCAGACTTGGCTCATAATTTAGGAATGGCTAAAGAAGACATATTCATTCTTGAAAATGGACAGAGTGTTGAATTTACTGAGAAAACAGCAAAGCGTGGTCCTATAGTACCATCTGGCAATATTTTAGTAGATGGACTTGGAGTGGGAGATGTAGGAAATATAGTTTTAAGAGATAGAAAGCATCTATCAGAAGATGGCCTTATAGTAGTTGTAATGAGTATAGATAAAAAGACCAGAAAAGTGATTTCAGGTCCTGATATAATATCTAGAGGATTTGTATATGTAAGAGAATCTGAAGATTTGATGGATGAATCTCGTGAAATTGTAAAAAAAGTATTGGAAGATTGTGAGAAAAATAGAATTACAGATTGGACAACTCTTAAATTTAATGTAAGAGATGCTCTAAGATCTTTCTTCTACGGAAAGATAAAGAGAAATCCGATGATATTACCAATTATAATGGAAATTTAATTAAATCCCTGGTATCTACAAATTACCAGGGATTTATCTTTGAATACTTTTTTAAAAATGATATAATGTTATTTATTAGGAGGAGACCAATGAATATAAGATATTTGACTAAAGCAAGCTTAATAGCAGCAATATACATAGTTCTAATAATATTACAAGTATTGCCCTATCCTATAGTAGGCTTAACCTTTGGTCCGATCCAGTTAAGGATTGCAGAGGGTCTTGCAATTTTGCCCTTGGTAGAATCTGCAGCCATTCCTGGTTTATTTGTGGGCTCTCTTCTAGCTAATTTAATCTTATCTTCTTTTTCTGGATTTGGACTTGTTGATATAATTGGTGGAAGTCTTACTACACTATTAGCAGCATATTTAACTTCTAAGGCAAAGAATAAATTTATAGGTATGATTCCTCCAGTTCTATTAAATGGGTTAATAGTATCTATTTGGGTGTCATTTCTAACTAAGATATCATATCCACTAATAGTACTAGGAATATCAATAGGTGAGCTAGTTTCTTTACTTATCTTTGGTAATTTGTTTTTATATGCCTATGAAAAAGCTACAAGTTACAAAAAATATTAATATAATAAATAAGGAGTAGGAAATATGGAAAAATCAAAGAGTAAAAAGAAAAACAATATTATAATATCTTTATTTATAATCCTATTAATTGCTATATTTGCTGTCTTATATCTATATAAAAGCTCACTAGATCCAGTTTCAAGTGAAGAGAATAAAAATATTAACTTGGAAATTCCTGAAGGTAGTTCAAGTAAAAGTATAGCTGTATTGCTTGAAGATAAAGATCTTATAAAAAACAAATGGACATTTTTATTTAAAACAAAGTTTTCTAAAGATCAAACCTCTCTGAAAGCTGGTAATTATGATTTAAATCAGGGGATGACTTTAGATGAGATTATAGCATCTCTTAAAAATGGCGGTAGATCTGGAAATGTAGTTAAATTTACAATACCAGAAGGATATGAAATTAAGGATATAGCAGAAAAATTAAGTCAGGAAGGAATTATAGATAAAGATAAATTCTTATTATTAGCCAATGATAAGAAGAAATTTGAAGAAGACTTTGATTTTTTAAAGCTTATAAAAGATGGACAATCTTTAGAAGGTTTTTTATTTCCATCTACTTATGAAGTATATGATTATGACGATGAGGAGATTATAATAAAAAAAATGCTAGAAGCTTTTAATAAGCTATATATAAAAGATATAGTTCCTAATTTAAAAGACATAGATCTTGATTTAAATGAAATAATTACTCTTGCTTCTATTATAGAAAGAGAAGCAAAGCTGGATAAAGAAAGATCTACAATATCAGGAGTATTTCATAATAGGTTAAAGACTGATATGAAACTACAATCCTGTGCCACTGTACAATATATACTAGGAGAGAGAAAGGAAGTCTTATCTATTGCTGAAACAAAGATAGATTCACCTTTTAACACCTATATAAATAGTGGACTACCACCTGCTCCTATAGCTTCCCCTGGAGAAAAATCTTTAATAGCTGCCATAAAGCCTGAGGATGTTGATTTTTTGTTTTTTAGGACTACGGACAAAAATGATGGAAGCCATACATTTTCAAATACATTTGAAGAACACAAGGATGCAGCGCCAAAAAAATAAATTAGGATGATGAAATTGAGTAATATTAACAAGGAATATATAGAAGAATATATAAGGGAATTGATTCCTACAAGGCAGGATGTTTTCAAGGCTATGGAAGACTATGCAGAAAAAAATCATATACCAATAATAGAGCCAGAAGTTGCACAGTTTTTAACTGTTCAGCTAAAGGCTTTAAAACCTAAGAAAGTGCTTGAAATAGGTACAGCTATAGGTTATTCTGCACTTGTGTTTGCCAAGGCCTTAAAAGGGGATTGTGAAATAACTACAATCGAAAGAAGGGCTGATATGATAGAGCTTGCCTTAGAAAACATTTCTCAAACTGACTATAAAAACAATATAAATATATTGCAGGGAGAGGCTCAGGAGATTTTACCCAATTTAAAGGATAAATATGATTTAATATTTATAGATGCAGCAAAGGGCCAATATTTAGAATTTTTTAATGAAGCCTTAAAATTTTTAAATCCAAATGGCATGATTATATCTGATAATGTACTCTTTAGAGGCATGGTAGCAACAGATAAACTAGTTATTAGAAGAAAAATAACCATAGTAAAAAGACTAAGAGAATTTTTAAAACATATAAATGAAATAGAAGGTTTTACATCCTGTATAATACCTATAGGCGATGGAGTAGCCTTAACATATAAGGAAAGGTGATTTACTTGACAAAAGATATAGAACTTCTAGCTCCAGCAGGAGATCTAGATAAATTAAAAATGGCTATTCTTTATGGCGCTGACGCTGTATATTTGGGGGGAGAAGCATTTGGACTTAGAACTTCTTCTAAAAACTTTTCTTTAGAAGATATTAAAACAGCTGTAGAATATGCCCATGAGAGAGAAAAGAAAGTATATATAACTTTGAATATAGTGCCTCATGATGAAGATTTGGAAGGACTAGAGGAATATATTAACTATCTACACAAGATAAATGTAGATGCTGTAATAGTATCAGACCCTGGAATGTTTTCAATAATTAAAAGAACTGTAACAGATCTACCAATCCATATAAGTACTCAGGCAAGTGTTACAAACTATGAGACAATTATGTTTTGGTATGGGCTAGGAGTAAGAAGAATAGTCCTAGCTAGAGAATTATCCTTTAAAGAAATAAAATCTATTACAGAAAGAATACCAGAGGATTTAGAGATAGAAGCCTTTGTACATGGATCTATGTGCATGGCTTATTCTGGAAGATGTCTAATGAGTAACTATATGACAGATAGAGATGCAAACAGAGGGGATTGTTCCCAACCTTGTAGGTATAAATATCATGTAGTAGAAGAAAAGAGACCTGGAGAATATTTTCCAGTAATAGAAGATGATGAGGGAAGTTTTATATTCAACTCTAAAGATCTTTGTATGATTGAATATATAGATGAACTAGTTAAAGCAGGAATAAATAGCTTTAAAATAGAAGGAAGGGTAAAGAGTTCCTACTATGTAGCAACTGTTATCCGAGCCTATAGAATAGCTCTAGATGAATATATAGAAGATCCTGAAAACTATAAATATAACCCATTGTGGTTAGAAGAAGTAGAAAAAGTTAGTCACAGAGCCTTTACAACAGGTTTTTATTTAGGGAAAAGTGAAAATGCACAAGTATACTCTAGTAGTTCCTATGTGAGAACCTTTGATTTTGTAGGAATGGTTTTAGACTATAATAAAGAAACTAAAATAGCTACAATAGAACAAAGAAATAGAATGTTTGTAGGAGATGAAATAGAAATTTTTGGTCCTAGCAAAGACTTTTTCACTCAAAAAATTGAAAAAATGTGGAATGATAAGGATGAAAAAATAGATGTAGCACCACATGCACAACAGATAATAAAGATGAAAGTAGAAAAAGATATAGATAAATATTATTTAATTAGAAAAAGAAAAGAGGATTGATTGTTTTGAATTCACCTATTTTAATTGGTATTACTGGAGGAACTGGCTCTGGAAAGTCAACAGTAACAAAGGAAATATTTAAGACTATTGATGAAAAGGACATAGTAATATTAGAACAGGACTCATACTATAAAGATCAAAGTGATATGTCTTACAATGAAAGAATAAATACCAACTATGACCATCCATCAGCATTTGACAATGATCTACTGGTAGAACATTTGAAAAAATTAAGGGATGGAAAATCTATAGAGAAACCTGAGTATGATTTTGAAAACCATAATAGAAAAAAAGAGACAAGCCTAGTAGAACCTAAGAAAATAATAATATTAGAAGGGATCCTAGTCTTATTTGAAAAAGAAATTAGAGATCTATTAGATATTAAGGTATTTGTAGATACTGACTCAGATGTAAGAGTTATTAGAAGAATACTAAGAGATATAAAAGAAAGAGGAAGAACTTTAGATTCTGTAATACTCCAATATATGGATACAGTAAGACCAGCTCATCTACAATTTATAGAGCCAAGTAAAAGATATGCTGATATAAATATACCTGAAGGTGGATATAATAAAGTAGCCATAGACCTTATCGTTCAAAAAATAAAATCAATACTTGCCGAACACGAACAGGAAGAAAAATAGATAATTTTATAAATAATGATATGCTCCTCATAAGGTAAACAGATGATTGTATATAATCTTTGTCTTAGAGGAGTATTATTATATAGAGATATTAAAAGACAGGTACAATATCTTAAGAGATCTTATCATAAATGATATTCTTCATAATAAAAATATATATAAAATAAAATCATATATAATAAAAACAAAAGAAGGATTTAAAGATTTTATATAGAATATATAAATATAAAGGGTGATAAAATGTATAATAAAAATTTAAAACTAGGAGAATTGCTTTTAGAGTCTAAGAAGATAAATAAACTAGATCTTGAAACAGCTTTAATAGAACAAAAAAAAACAAATAAAAAATTAGGAGAGATCTTTGTGGAAAGAGGAATCTTGAGTGAAAAAGATATAATAAACATACTATCGACTCAATTAGGTTTTTCAAAAGTAGATATTGCAAAATATCCTATTAAGACAAGAGCAGTACATATGATACCACAGAGTATGGCAAAAAAATATAATCTTATACCAATAGATATAGAAGATGATAAATTGGTTTTAGCTATGGCGGACCCCTTAAATTTTTATGCAATTGATGATGTAAAGTTATATACAAAAATGGAGATAAAAATAGTCATATCATTAAAAAAAGAAATTTTAAATCTTATAGATAGGTATTTTAGTAGCGAATCTTCAAATAAAATCCTAGAAGAATTTACTGAAGAATCATTCTCTGATAGAAGTATTAATGATGATTTAACAGAAGAGATGGAAGTAACCTCTGCACCTATAGTGAGACTTTTAAATTCAATTATAGAACAGGCTGTAAGAAATAGGGCTTCTGACATACACATAGAACCTTTTTCTGAATATGTAAGAGTGAGAATCAGAGTAGATGGAGACTTAACAGAAATAATGACCCTACCTAAAAGTAACTTATCTCCCATAGTAACTAGAATAAAGATAATAGGAAAAATGAATATAGCAGAAAAAAGGATCCCTCAAGATGGTAGAATAGATACAAATATCTTTGGAAGAGATATAGATATGAGGATATCCATACTTCCAACTGTATATGGAGAAAAAACTGTTATAAGACTCCTAGATAAATCAGAGTTTAATTATTCAAAAGAATCTCTAGGTCTTAGTAAAAACAATTTAAAAATATTTGATGATATTCTTGCCAAGCCTTATGGTATAATACTGGTTACAGGTCCAACAGGAAGCGGAAAGACAACTACTTTATATAGTGTCTTAAAGGAATTTAATACTGAGGGAAAAAATATAATAACTATAGAAGACCCTGTAGAGTATAAATTAGATGGGATAAATCAAGTACAAGTTAATACAAAATCAGGTATGAACTTTGCGTCAGGACTCAGATCAATTTTAAGGCAGGATCCTGATATAATAATGATAGGAGAAATAAGAGATGTAGAAACTGCTGAAATAGCTATTAGAGCTTCTATAACAGGGCACCTAGTTTTATCTACACTTCATACAAATGATAGCCCATCTACTGTAGCAAGACTTATAGATATGGGTATAGAGCATTATCTAGTATCTTCTTCGATTACTGGTATTATATCTCAAAGACTTCTAAAGTTACTTTGCCCTAACTGTAAAAGAGCATATATGGCAAATGATCTTGAAAAGGAAGCCTTGGGAGTTGATTTGGAAAAAGAATTAATCCTTTATGAGGCTGTTGGGTGTAATGCCTGCAATGGGGGTTATATAGGAAGAAAGGCAATACATGAAATAATGATGATAGAAGATAATGTAAAAAGAGCTATAAAGGAAGATGTTGATATAGAATCTATAAGAGATGTAGCCCTTGAAAATGGAATGAGTACTCTTTATAAGGAAGCTAGTAATTTAGTTATAAATGGAGAAACAAGCATAACAGAAGCTTTTAAAATAGGAATAAAAGATTAATGGAGGAGAAAGATGGACTTAATTGAACTTTTAAATTTAGGCATAGAAAAAAACGCTTCAGATATACATATAACTGTAGGTAGACCTCCTATTTTAAGAATAAATGGAGAATTGATAGTTTTGCAAGAAGAGGTACTTAAGCCTGAAGATACTAAGGAATTGGTATTTCAAGTCTTAACAGAAGAAATGATTGTAAACTTAGAGAACAAGGGTGAAATAGATAGATCTTTTTCTTCAGATGGTATAGGTAGATATAGAATAAATGCCTTTAAACAAAGAGGCAGCTATGGAATGGTTCTGAGGATCATACCTCTTAGAATTCCTTCTATGGATGAGCTGAGACTGCCAGAAGCTGTAAGGCAACTATCTCTATTGAGAAGAGGGCTTATACTGGTTACAGGACCTACTGGAAGCGGTAAGTCTACAACCCTTGCTTCTCTAGTAGATAAAATAAACCATGAGAGAAATTGTCATATCTTAACCTTGGAAGATCCTATAGAGTATCTTCATAAGCATGATAAATCTATAGTAAATCAAAGAGAAATAGGAAATGACTCTCAAAGCTTTACAACGGCCTTAAGGTCGTCTTTGAGGCAGGACCCTGATGTTATACTAGTAGGTGAGATGAGAGATCTAGAAACCATCTCCATAGCCCTTACAGCAGCTGAGACTGGTCACTTAGTCCTATCTACTCTTCATACATCTGGAGCAGCAAAAACCATAGATAGGATAATAGATGTATTTCCACCTCACCAGCAGCAACAGATAAGGGTACAACTTTCATCAGTTCTTCAAGCTGTAGTATCACAACAACTTCTTCCTCAAAAAGAAAACAGGGGAAGAATAGCAGCTTTTGAAATAATGATGATAAATCGTGCCATATCAAACTTAATAAGAGAGGATAAGATTCATCAAATAGATACAGCTATACAGACTGGGGCAAGCTTTGGTATGATGACAATGGATACAGATATATTGAGTCTTTATAAAAATGGGCATATAGAAAGAGAAGTTGCCATAAAACAAGCTATGAACAGCGATTATATTAAAAAATATATGTTATAAGAGGGGTTATATGATATATAAATATAGAGCAATAGATACTAATGGAGAAACAGTAGAAGGATTCTTTGAATCTGAATCTGAATCTGAAGTTTTAGATATGCTTAAAAATGAAGATTATATACCGATATCTATAGAGAAGGATCTTGAAAAATCTTCAAGTATAGATATTTTTAAGAAGAAAGTAAGTAAAAAGGATCTTGCCGTATTTTGCAGGCAGTTTTATACCATGGTAGATGCAGGTATAAGCATTATAAGGTGCTTAGATATTCTATCTATCCAATCAGAAAATAAGAGTTTAAGATTATCTTTAGAAGGTATCCATACAGACCTGCAAAAGGGTACTACTCTTTCAGGAGCTATGAAAAAACATGGAAAAGCTTTTCCACCTATTCTAATAAACATGGTAGAAGCAGGAGAAGTAAGTGGTAATTTAGATATTATATTAGAGAGAATGGCAGTCCACTTTGAGAAAGAATACAAGTTGGAAAACAAGATAAAGTCAGCCCTTATATATCCAGTAGTTTTGATCTTTGTATCAGTAGCTGTAGTTGTATTTATGCTAGTAGGTATACTTCCTACATTTGTTGAGATGTTTGAAAGTAGTGGTGCAGAACTACCAGGGATTACACTTTTCCTCTTGAATTCAAGTAAACTCCTGCAAAGATACTGGTATCTATTTATTGGAGGTCTAGGAGCAGTAAGTGTGTTATATCTTTACTATAAGGGTACAAGTTCAGGGGAGAGATCAATAGATCTATTAAAGATAAGACTGCCCTTTATAAAAAATACAAATCAAAAGATTATAACTTCAAGATTTACAAGAACTCTGTCAACTCTTATGAGTTCAGGGATACCCTTACTTGAAGCTTTAGAAATAGTAGCCAATGTAGTAAACAATGCATATATAAAAGAAAGACTAGTCCAGGGAATGGATGGAATTAGAAGAGGGGTATCTCTTTCCCAAACCATAAGAGATATAGAAGTCTTTCCACCTATGGTATATTCAATGATAAATATTGGAGAAGAATCAGGTTCCCTAGACAATATCCTAGTAAAGACAGCAGACTTTTACGACGAAGAAGTAGAAGTATCTCTTCAAAGGATGACCACCTTAATAGAGCCAATACTCTTAATAGGCATGGCAGTAGTTATAGGCTTTATAGTAATAGCCATGGCACTACCAATGTTTGATTTAGTAAACACAATTTAAAAGAAATAAATTATAAATACTTTTACAGTATTAATATAAAAAATCGAAGGAGATGAAAATATGTTAAAAAAGTTAACAAAGAAAAGAAATCAAAAAGGTTTTACACTAGTAGAACTTGTAGTAGTAATAGCAATTTTAGGTATATTGATGGCGATAGCAGTTCCGAGACTTATGGGTTTTAGAACAAATGCTCAATTATCCGCAGATAAAGCTACCGCAGCAACAATAGGTAAAGCTGCAGAATTATATGCAGCAAGTAATAATTTGGAGCAAGTAGAAATTAGTGATTTAACTGAAGCGAAGTTAATAGAAAATGAAGATACAACATCTAACCTTGGTGGAGAATTTTTGGTAAACTATGACGAAGATACAGGAAAAGCAAAAGTTGAATATACTGATTCTGTAGAAGTAGGTAAAGAAAAGTATAAAGAACTTTATCCAAAATCTGATCCAGTATCTACAGTACCTATAACGAAGTAAGCTCAATCGTAAACGATCTCGATAGTAAACCTGGTACCTTCGCAGGCTAAAGTGCCTGGGAAAGTAAATAAAAGAACTAAATCAAATCTCTCATAGCAGAAATGTTTATGGGAGATTTATTTATGATATAATATTATAAATGCTATCCTATTAAAAGTCTAAATTCAGGAGGGAATTATGAAAGATAATAATTTTTTAAAAATAATATCCTCACCAATTAATTTTATATCCCATACTTTTAAAACTCCAATACCAGAGGGTATCTCCATAGAAGGGGAGTTAAGAAAGAGTCATGTTGAATTTATTTATGATTTAACTTATCAAAAGAAATCTACTGCTGTCTATGAAGATCATATTTTTTTGAAAATTAAAGAAATGATAAAAGAGGCTAAGAATTTTATTGTAATAGATATGTTTTTATTTAATGATGACTATGATAGGAAGTATACTTATAAAAATGTAAGTGAACAATTAACAGAACTTTTAATCCAAAAAAAGCAAGAATCTCCCACAATAGAAATCATATTTATTACTGATGAGATCAACACATTTTATGGATCCTATCCTTCAGTCTATTTAGAAAAATTAAAGGATAAAGGGGTTAAAGTAATAACAACAGACCTAAAGAAAATAAGAGACCCAAATCCCATATATTCAAAGATCTGGCGTATATTCTTTAGTAGACTAAAGACTGACAGAAAAGGCTGGCTAGGAAATCCTTTTAGTCCAGACTCTCCTAAAGTTACCTTTCCATCATATTTAAAGCTTCTCAATATGAAGGCTAATCATCGAAAAGTAGTCATTACAGAAAATGAAGCCCTAGTTACTTCTCTCAATATTCATGATGCAAGCTCTAAGCATTCTAATATAGCTTTAGCAGTAAAGGGAGAAATAATTAATGATATATTAGAAACAGAAAATGCAGTTGTTAGATTTTCCGGTGGAAAGGCTTTTAATTTTATTGCCAATACTTCTATAGAAGGCACCCATAGAGCTCAGATTATAACAGAAGGAAAAATAAAAAAAGTATTGATCGAAGAAATTCAAAACACAAAAGTTGGAGATAGAATTAGGCTCCTAATGTTTTATCTAGCAGACTATGAAGTAATAGAAGAACTTATAGAGGCTAGTAGCAGAGGAGTAGATATAAAGATTGTTTTAGATGCCAATAAGGATGCTTTTGGAAGAAAGAAAAATGGTGTTCCAAATAGACCTGTGGCATATAATTTAAGCAAGAAGACAGATGGAAAAATCAAGATAAGATGGTATAATACTCATGGAGAACAGTTTCATACTAAATTTATATTTTTTATGAAAGAGGAAAGCATAGTGGCAATAGGCGGATCTGCAAATCTTACTCGTAGAAATATTGATGACTATAATCTAGAGACAAATTTAAAAGTTATCTATCAAAAAAACAATAGACAAGCAATAAAAATAGAAGAATATTTTACTAGATTATGGGAAAATAGAGATGGAGAGTATACTTTGGATTTTGAAGCTTATAAAGAAGACTCAATTAAAAAACAACTTTTATATTATATTCAAGAGAAGACAGGTTTATCTAGTTTCTAATAGTTTGAATTATATTTTATTCCTTTAAGTTAATTCTTAAGGGAATATTTTTTTATTTAAATATAGAAAATTTATACTAGAAGACTAGATAAAAAAATATATTGTGATATAATAAAGAATATACGTTCGTTGGAGGTGATGAATTATATGGATGAAAAAAATAGAAGTTATATAGCAATTGACTTAAAATCATTTTATGCTTCTGTTGAATGCATAGAGCGTGGACTTGATCCTATGACAACTAACTTAGTGGTGGCAGATGCTAGCAGAACAGAGAAGACCATATGTCTTGCTGTCTCTCCATCATTAAAGAGCTATGGGATTCCAGGTCGTCCTAGATTGTTTGAAGTTATAGAAAAGATAAAGGAAGTTAATTATAAGAGATTACTTAAGACCCCTAATAGAAAGTTTGAATGTGAATCCTATAATAGTATTGAACTTAAGAAATCTCCAGAAATATCTATTTCCTATATAATAGCATCTCCTAATATGGCACTCTATATGGAATATAGTAGTAGAATTTATAATATATATTTAAAATACATATCACCAGAAGATATTCATGTTTATTCAATTGATGAAGTATTTATTGATATTACAAATTACTCTAAACTGTATAAACTCACTCCATACAAAATAGCAAAAATGATAATTAAAGATGTATTTAAAAGCACAGGAATTACTGCTACAGTTGGAATTGGTACAAATCTTTATCTTGCCAAGGTTGCAATGGATATTCATGCTAAAAACAATAAAGCAGATAAAGATGTTAGCCCTATAGCCAAATTAGATGTAATGACATATAGGGATTTACTATGGACACATAGGCCAATTAGAGATTTCTGGAGAGTTGGGAAAGGATATAGTGAAAAGTTAGAAAAACATGGAATCTACACTATGGGTGATATAGCTAGATGTTCTCTTGGTAAATCAGATGAATATTATAATGAAGATTTACTCTATAAGCTCTTTGGTATAAATGCAGAATTACTTATAGATCATGCATGGGGCTTTGAATCATGTAGGATAAAAGATATAAAGTCATATAAAGCAAAGTCAAATAGTATAAGTTCTGGCCAAGTTCTACATGAGGCCTATGATTTTTATGAGGCTAAGTTAATAGTAAAAGAAATGATAGATCTTCTAGTTTTAGACTTGGTAGCTAAAAAGCTAGTAACGGATCAAATAGTTTTAAGGATAGGATATGATGTAGAGAACTTAAATAGTGAAAAGAAAATACAGGATTATAAGGGTGAAATAAAGACAGATGGTTATGGAAGAAAGATTCCAAAGCATGCCCATGCTAGAGTAAACTTAAAAGAGAAGACATCATCTACAAATATTATTATGGATGCAGTAGTAGATCTATTTTATAAAATTGTAGATAAAGAATTATCAATAAGAAGGGTTACTATTACTGCAAATAATGTGATTTTTAAAGAATTTTTTACTGAAAATACTTATAAGCAATTAGATATGTTTCTTGATTTAGACTCTCTTAAAGAGAAAGAAGTGGAGCTAGAAAGAGAAAGAAGATTACAAGAGACTGTGATCCAATTAAAAAACAAATATGGAAAGAATGCTGTTTTAAAAGGAATGAATCTTGAAGATAAGGCTACAACTATTGATCGTAATAAGATGATAGGAGGACATAAGGCTTGAAAAATCCCTATGAAGATATTATTAAACTGGCATATAAGAAATCAAATAAATACCCTCATATGCCTAGGTCTAAACGTGCTGGACAATTCTCACCCTTTGCTGCTTTAACTGGTTATGAATCTGTTATAAAAGAAGCTTCTCGTATAACAGAAAGAAGAGTTGAGTTGGATAAATATATCAAGGAAGACTTAAATAAGAGACTATCTATACTAGAGGAAAATATAAATGATAAAGTAGAGATTTCAGTATCATATTTTCAAGAAGATCCTATTAAAGTTGGGGGTAGTTATATAAGAGTTACTGGCTATATTAAAAAGATAGATAAGTATGAAGGATTATTAGTTATGGTAGATGGAGAAAAGATATTTTTTAAAGATATTCTTGAAATTGACTGTGAATTATTTAAAGCTTTAAAATAAAATTCAACTATTTGAATTTTCAAACATCTATATTTAAATTTCAATAGACATAAGTGGCTAAATGTATTAAAATTGAGGTATCTGTAGAAGTTTCTTTTATGAAGATCTTCGAAAAGAATAATACATAGATATATTATAAGATTTACTTATGTAATATGAAAACATCTAGTATTTAAAGGAGTCATCAATGACTATATTGATATTTATTTATGGATTGTTAATAGGATCATTTTTAAATGTATGTATATATAGGATACCAAGGGAGGAGAGTTTATCTTTTCCATCTTCACATTGTCCTAGCTGCAATAGGAATCTTAAATGGTATGATAATATACCATTATTTTCATATATATTTTTACAAGCTAAGTGTAGATATTGTCAGGAGAAAATATCACTACAATATCCAGTGGTAGAGTTACTTAATGGGATAATATATTTAATATTATTTTATAAATTTGGTCTATCAATAGATTTTATATTTTATGCTCTTATATCATCAGTATTGATAGTAATTACATATATAGACCTGAAAGAAATGATTATACCTGATAGTTTAGTAGTAAGTATTTTAATATTATCTATATCTTATAAATTATTAGATTATATTTTATATAAAACACCTATAAGGCTTATTGATTCTTTAGGTGGGCTTCTTTTAGCGGGAGTTTTATTTTTGATGATAGTGATATTTTCTAAAGGTGGTATGGGTGGGGGAGATGTAACCTTAATAGGAGCTCTAGGCTTTCTTTTAGGTATAAAGCATATAATATTAACCATACTTTTATCCTTTATCTTAGGTGCAATAATCTCTCTTATCTTAATAGCAATAAAAATAAAAACAAGAAAAGATCCAATACCTTTTGGACCCTTTATAATCCTATCTTTTTTTATAGCATTGTTATATGGAGAAGAAATCATAAATTGGTATTGGCAACTTTTTATTTAAAGGAGGAGAGTTAAATTTGATCTTTAGATCTAAAAAAGTAATATCTATGGATTTTGGTAGTAGGAGTATCAAGATGGTAGAAGGAAATTTCAAGAAGGGCAACCTACAAGTAACAAACAAGTATATTTTAGATTTACCTAATGGAATCTATGAAGATGGATATATAAAAGATATGGAAGTTTTAAAAGAAGTTATGGATTCATTTTTAAGGCTTAATGATATAAAAAGAAGAGATGCCATAGGAGTTGTAAATTCTACAGATATACTCACCCGTGATATAGTACTTCCCAGTGTAACTAGTGAAGAAGTTGAGGGAATACTGAAATATAAAATAAATGATTATATACCTATAGATCTGGAGAGTTATGTAGTTCAATATATAAATCAGGGAGTTTTTATGGAGGGAGGCAATGAAAAGCTAAAAATTTTTATAATAGCTATGCCTAAGGAGATTATATCTTCACATTTTAATTTATTAGAGGATTTGAACTTTAAGGCTAGGATTTTAGACGTTCAAAGTAATGCAGTAAGAAAGCTAATATCATTTAATTCTATTAAAGTTAAAAAAGACTCAGAGCATGGAACCATAGCCAATATTGATATAGGCTATTTTAATACTAAACTTACAATATTAAAAGAAGGAAATATAGAAATATCTAGAACTTTAGCATTAGGAACAAAAAATGTTTTAGAAAACCTAAGTTTAAGAGACGATACAACAGAAAAAGAAAGCTTAGATGAGCTTTTAAGTTTAAGAAGTCTCCATGATGAAAAATCTGAATTAAGATTAGCTTTAAATATATTTTTAGGAAAACTCTTTGAAAATTTAGAAATGATTTTTAGATACTATAGTTCACTAGATCCAGCTAATGATATAAATTTAATCTTATTGCAAGGTAGTGTAATAAAAATTGAAGCTATACAAGAACAATTTCAAGATTATTTAAATATTAAGACTTTAGCTATAGACTCTATTGAAGAAAACACCATAGAAGAATTATACTTATATTCTAATGCTGTAGGAAGTTTGATAAGAGGTGAAGAGCTATGAAAGATATAAACTTTTTTCGACCTTATCTTAATAAGAGAAAAGTAAAATTTAATAATAAATTCTTTTTATTAGTCATATTTGCTCTTGTTACTGTAGGAGTAGTAGCTTATGGAATATTTAATCAAATGAGAATAAATAAGCTTAGTGAAGGTTTGAAATCTCTGGAAGAAGTTGCAAAAAATCCTGATGTGCTTGAAAGAGTAAAAGTTATAAAGCTAGAAGAAGAAAAATTAAATCAGTTTAAGTTAGAAGTTGAAGCTATAAGAGATCTAAAGAGAGAAGTAAAAAAGAAAGATATAATAAATTCAAACTATATGGAAAAAATTATAAGTAAGAAGCCTTCAGATTTATTTCTTACAAGTATTTATTTAAATCCAGAAAGCATTAGCATTTCAGGAACTTCAAATAATCGTCTAAGTATAGCAGAGTTTGGAAAGGGACTGCAAACAATAGATGGCTATGAAAAATTATTTATAAGCAATATAACAAAAGAAACAACAAATTACAATTTTGAATTTGAAAGAAGTATAGTAGAGGAGGAAGAAGATGAAACTAGAGAAGAAGAAACTCCAGAAGAGTCAGAGGAAGAGTAGAATTAGGGAACTTACAAATAAGGAAAGATTTCTTATAACTCTTTTGGCTATGGTTGTTTTATTTTGGCTTAGTTTTAATTATATTATAGATCCTCAATTACTTAAGATTGCTAATTTACAAAGAGAAATATCTGACTATGGTCTTGAAATTGAAGAAAACAATAGGATGCTTAAAAATGCTAATTTAATAGTTGAAGAAAAAAACCAACTTTCTCTAGAAAAAGAAAATATAGAAAAGGATTTTTTTCAAAGTTTAAGTCAACCTGAAATCATATATATATTAGACGAAGTTTTATCAAAAAGTAATATAGAAATGCAAAGTATAAGTTTTACTAAACCCTTTATTGAAACTCTAAATGATAGAGAAATCAGGAAAATGAATATATCGATACCTTTCGAGGGTGACTTTAAATCCTTAGAGGATTTAATAGAAAGCATAGAAAAAGAAGATAGAAAAATAATTATAAATTCTATAGTTTTAGAAAAAGATTCAAAAGTAGAAATTGTAGGAGATATAAACTTAGGTGTATACAGTTTAAGTGGAATAACAGATATTGCAAAAGATGATCTTCCAATAGAAGTTACAGATGATAATAAGCTTAATCCATTTATTCCATATATTGGCTATGTAGATCCAAATGAAAGAGCAGAAGAAATTGAAAACTCTCTAGAAGATGAAGAAAGAATTGAAGAAAATCTAGAGAAAGAGGAACAAAAAGATAAGCTTGAAGGTAGATCAGATTATGATACCTATAAGGCGGTTAAAGGAGATAATGTATCCTATATATCTAAAAAGTTTTATGGGTCTGAATCTTATGTAGATGAAATTTTAAGATTAAATGGTATGAATAGATCAAGTATACTTCCCATAGGAAAAGAATTAAAGCTCTTAGAAACTAAAAATAAATAGTTTTTTGGGAGGCATTTATATGAACAAAAGAAGTGCTTATACTTTAATCGAACTAATAGTAGTAATTGCACTTTTGGGCATAATATTAGTTATGACCATGCCCAACAGTAAACTTTTCAATACTTTGAATCAAGCTTTAGAACTTAAAGAATTTAAAAGAGATATGCTCTTTGCCAGAAATAAAGCTATAATAGATTCTAGGAGATATGTGATTAGCTTTATCTATGAAGAAAATGGATATATAATTGAAAAAGACTCTCAAAAACTTAAGGTAAAAACCAAATATTTTACAAAGGGATTAAAATTAAATAAAAGAAATGATTTAAAGAGTATTACCTTTAATGCAAATGGTACTATTACTAATAGTGGAACTATTTATTTTTATGATAGAAATGACCAAGAATATAAAATGACTATTCCCCCAGTAAGGGGACTTATTGAAATCGAAGCTATAGATCAATAGGGAGGGGAATTTTATGGGAAATAAAGGACTTATATTTCTAGATACAATTATTGGATTATTTATAATAGGACTTATAGTGGTAGTATCATTTCCTATGTCAAGCTTAATAAATAAAAGTTTTGAAAGCTCTAAAAATATTACAGAGATGACCTATCTGGCAGAATCTACAATGGAAAATTTAAGGAAAAAAGATGAGAAATCTATAAAGTTTTTAGAAGAACTTGAAAGATCTAAAGAACTAGAATACCTAGACTTGGACAATGATAAATATATTTCACATATAGAGCTAGTAGAAGAAGAGCCTAATCTATGGAACTTAATCATAAGTATAAGTAAAAGAGATAGTGAGGGTGGAAAAGAATATGTTGAAATTAAAGCTAGTATTCCAAAATAGAAGAGGTTTTACTTTAATTGAGCTAGTCCTAGGCATGCTCTTAATTTCTATGCTTATAATTACACTTTATACCTGCTTGAGTTTTACTTTGAAATTAAATGAAAAAAGCATTATAGAAGATGAAATGCTTTTAAATGGTAGATATATCTTAGAATATATAAAAGAAGAAATATCATCTGCTGATAAAATTATTAGTTCTTCTTATTTTAAAGATTTGAATAAGAAATATCCTAGAAATATAGGTTTTGTAATTCTTAAAATAGATATGGGTCTAGATAATAAAAATACAGATAAGAATAAATTTAATCTGTATAGTTATACAACATATTATTTTCAAGATGATGCCATAATAAGAATAAATGCTAAGAGAAAAGTTAATAAAGATAGAGTGTTCTCTACAGAAAAAACATCAATAATATTTCCAACAGCAAATGAATTTACTGGCTACAATAAGATAGGATATAACATATTAAGAGAATCAAATATAAGTTTAAAAGATGATAATCTTATATCTTTAGACTTATATTTAAAAAGTGAAAAGTCTGAAATTTCAAACTTTTCATCAGATATCTATGTTAGGTGTAGGGTGGTAAATTGATATGAAGAAAAACAAACTAAAATCTAAAAGCATTAAAAGAAAGGGAAGTATTACTATAATAGCTATATATATATTTCTTTTAATAATAAGCTCATCTACTATGATTTTATTATTTGCATCATCTCAGGCTGCACTTGCTAAATATCAACTAGAAAAGATACAATATAGATATAGCAGTGAAGATGACCTAAATAAAATGGTATATAATGAGAGCTTTATAGATCAGTATATAAAGGAAGCTATATTCGATATTTTTAGGAGTGGATTTAAGGCTGGTGATGGTAAATATGATATTAAAATTGAAAAAGATCACCAGCTCAGGAAAACTATCCATAAAGCTATCTTTAGGCTAGAAGATATAGATGAGAGAAAAAATATTATATTTGAAATAGTATCTAAGTACAATAATGTAAGTGGTAGTATTATAGCATCAGGTCCTTGTATAAATCAGATATTTGAATTGAATAAGGCGATTTTAATTGAAGAGAAATTAGATCTAGAGGATAAAGTTTTATTTGCAGAGTTTATTGATAAAGTTGAAAAAGAAAATTCAGACTATGATTGTATATTAAACTTAAATTCTAAGAAAGTAAATCTAGAAGAAAATACTATTATAAAATTACAACATAGCAGTCCAAAGGAAGAAAAGTTATATTCAGACAAGATTATTATAAGGGAAGAAAATGGTCTTGAAGATAATATAGAAAACTTTACTAAAGAGTCTATAGTTATAAATATAAAGAGCCAGGAAAGGGATAAGGATTTAACAATAGGAGAAATAGGATTAAAAGAAACTATTAAAATCAATGGTGCTCTCTATATAGAAGGAGACTTAATAATAAATCAAGATTTTGAATTCTCAGGTATAATTATCATAAATGATGGAGAGTTAATTGTAAATTCCCTAAATAAGCCTAGAATCAATGGTATGATTTTTTATAGAGGTAGTAATATAGACATTGAAAAATTAGACATAATCTATGATCAAAAAGCAATATATAAGCAAGGATCTTTCCTACCAGGTTTTATAGATATAGAAATAGATACTATAAAAAAATACTAGTTTTCAGTTAATAAGTTTTTTTTGAGTACTTGTGGTAAATAGAAGATATTGGTATAATGATAATTGAGATTATAATTTATAATAAGTTTAAGTAAGGATAGGGGGGAAGGCTATGATTTCAGCAGGAGATTTTAGAAAAGGTGCTACTTTTATAATGGATGGGGATGTATATCAGATAGTTGATTTTCAGCATGTAAAGCCAGGAAAGGGAGCAGCTTTTGTTAGAACTAAGATTAAAAATGTTCTTACAGGTGCGATCCGTGACAATACATTTAATCCTACAGAAAGATTTCAAAGAGCTAATATAGAAACTAAAGAAA
>CAZBAK010000024.1:0-20240 GCA_964489715.1 uncultured Tissierella sp.
ATTAAAGAAGCTGAAAGGCTTGAAATAGATAGAAAAGAAATAATAAGCTATATAGAAGACTATGAGGAGGGAGAAAATGATTGAAATAAAGGACTTAAATAAATCATATGGATCTACAAAAGTATTAAAAGATATAAATTTACAACTTGAAGAAGGTAAAATATATGGGCTCTTAGGTAGGAATGGAGTGGGTAAAACAACTTTATTAAATATAATGTCTAATACATTAAAAAGAGATAGTGGGAAAGTATTCTTCCATGGAGAAGAAGTATATGAAAACTCTAAAGCTTTAGAAAATATAGCCATAGTAAAAGAAAGCGGCTTTGGTGTGGAAGATATAAAGCTAAGGAAGATATTCCAAGCAGGCAGGATCCTATATAAATATTGGGATGAAGAATATGCTGATTTCTTAATAAAAGAATTTAAAATAAATTTAAAGAAGAATTATAGTAAGTTGTCCAGGGGAAATAAGACTATTGTAGCATTAGTTATAGGTCTAGCTTCAAGAGCTCCCTTAACTATGTTTGATGAGCCCTCACTAGGACTAGATGCAGCCTTTAGATATAAGTTTTATAATTTACTCCTAGAAGATGTTGAAAAATATCCTAGAACAGTTATTATATCTACTCATCTAATAGATGAAGTTACAAATTTATTTGAAGAGATAATAATATTAAAGGATGGAGAAGTTTATCTAAAAGATGAGCTGGAAAATCTTATGGAAAAGGCTTATTTCTTAAATGGAAGATTAGAAAATATTCAACCCTTTATAAAGGATAAAAGAGTAATTAGTAAGGAAGAGTTTGGTTCCACAAGCATAATTGGAGTCTTTGATAATTTAAGTAGAGAAGAAAAATCGAATTTAAAAGAAAAGGGAATAGATATAAGCCCTATACCACTTCAAAAATTATTTGTACTCTTAACTGAAAATGAAACATTAGAGGGGGTAAGTTAGATGGAAAGTTTAAAAAGATCTTTAAAGTATCAATGGCTGGAATCTAAAAGCTTTATATTGAGATTTTGGATTGTGCTTATAATAGTTGATATATCCTTTTATTTTCTCAATACCTTAGGTTCTAATGATGGAATTGTAGGTTTTAGTCTAGGGAATTCCGAATTATCTAATGCTTTTTCTGTAGTAGGAGTTAATTTTATGATAATAATTATAACTTTTATAGTATACAATTATGAGAGAAACTATGAGAGCTTTCCCCTATCACTTTCAATGGGCATGACTAGAAAAGATTACTTTCTATCTTTTTTTATAGACAACCTATTTATAGTCTTTATATTTTCTCTAATACAAACTATTTTACTAAAGATAGATCCTATCATAATTAAATCTATTGGAAAAGAGCCACTTTATGATTTTGTTATTTTTAACCTTAATAAAGATAATATATTTTTTATAATTTTTTCTATATTTATTTTATTTTTATTTTTTATTTCCCTCTTTAATCTATTGGCCAGCCTTAACTATAAGTTTGGATATAAACTATGGATAGTTATAGTTGGATTCAATATACTCTTATCAATATTGAACAGAGGAATACTTGGAGAGTTTACTGATAAGATCTTTGAATTTGTTGAAAGATTTCTAGTAGGGCGACTAGGTCTAATTGAAGTTTTAGTTATATTAGGAACTGTAGCCCTACTTTATATCTTAAATTATTTGATAACAATAAATACTCATATAAAGAAAAAGACTATATAGAGCTTTTAAAGGGGGATACAAAATGAGTCAAACTATGCTTCAATATCTACCTTCAATATTCTTATTTGGAATAATAGGATTAGTAATATTATTTGTTATAAGAATCAGTAAGAAATAATAAGGAGAAAATAAAATATCAATATAAAGCAAGGAAATTAAATTGATTTTATATGTACTATAAGAAGGTTATAAAAAACTAAGTGGTGATAGACATATTGAATATGTCTATCACCACTTTCATATAAAAATCAAACATTGTTTTTTTATTAAAACACTCTAGCTTTCTTTTTTTCTTCTTCTATTTATAAAAAATCTTATTACAAGAGCCAGTATAAGAAGCAAGAGTAAAATTATCCCTAATAATCCTAGACTTATCTTATTGGGTTTTTCAAGTCTTGCCATTAAACTCTTATCATTCTCAACTATTTTAAAGCCCTGTTTTTGTCCATAGGACTGAGGAATTTCAGGGAGGCCATCTTTTTCTGGAAAGGATCCTAAAAACTTAGTTAGAGCTAGCCACTCTTTAAGTTCTACCCCATCCTCATAGATTATTCTATCTTCATAGTTTTTTACTTCTTTTCCATTTTCATCCTTAGGGACAATAGAAAGAAGTCCCATAGACTTATCTCCTACAATATTCAACATTTGTGCAGTATAAAGATTGGCAGCTACTCTGTAAAGCTTATGGTCTTCTAATTCTTCTTCTCCATTTTCAGTGATGAGACTTACATTGGTAATCTTATTAAAAATTATTCTATTGGGATTAAAAGAATATTTTAATCCAGACATATAAAGCTGAGCAGCCCCCATAAGAGGTTGAATTGAAGCATCTACTTCTGCTACTGTCTTAAGTTCTCTTCCAGTTAAATAGACATCTAAAAGAGGATAGCCAGAAATATTATCCTCTCCTATTCCAAGAGGAGAAACTTTAAATATATCTCTTACGCTTATGGGACCTTTTAAGAAGGAGTCCCTTATAATACCAGCAGGAACTACAGCAAGATCTATATTTTTATAGTCACTGCCTTCAGCTTCTTTAATGGCGTATTTATAAGCATCAGCTATTAGATGGCCAAGGGGTTCTTCTTGGTGGAGCTGACCGATATCTAAGCTAGCTATAAAATTAAAGGGTGATCTTGCTATTAGATCATCATACTGTAAATTGAATTTATCTAGATACTGATCTTCTACATCTTTTTTGAAGCCATCTATAAGATTTTCTATTTCCATATCTTTTTCATATCTATCATGGATAGCTTTTATTCTATAATCCTCCAAAGACCACCCATCTTTGCTTTTTAAAATCTTTATCTTACCAATATTTTCCCCATATCTTCCAGAAGAAGCTATAATGGTATTTCCAACTATAATAGGCTCAGCTAGCAATGTATGGCTATGTCCTGATATTATTAGATCGATTTCTGGAACTTTTTTAGCTAGTATTTCGTCTTCTGTTTTTCCAGGCTTACCATCAGTACCAGTGTGAGATAGGGCAACTATTAGATCTACCTTCTCTTCCTCTTTAAGAATGCTTGTAACTCTTTTAGATTCATCTACAATGTTCTTAAATTCTACCTCTGCCATAGGTGCATTTGAATCTGCTTCTTCACCCATAAGACCTATAATACCTATCTTAAATCCCTTCTTATCTAAAACTAAATAATCTTTCACTCCAAAGAGATCAAAAGTTTTTTGGAGTTCCTCAAGTTCACTATTAGAATCCTGAGGAAAGTGAGTATTTGTAGCTATTATCTCAGGCAATGGGTCCCCGCTTTCTAAAGCGGTTAGGAGGCTTTGAGATAGTCCCTGGGATCTAAAGTCATACTCGTGATTGCCAAAGGTAGTAGCATCGTAGCCCATGTGACCCATAAGCCTTAGGGCTGGTGAATGACTTGTGTATATAGTTTGATAAAGGGTGCCCATAGAATAATCTCCTGCATCAAGTAAAAGTAAATCTTTGTCTTTTTCTCTTTCTTCTTTTATTGCAGTAGAAAGCCTAGCAAAACCTCCTATAGACCTTATATCTCCATTGATCTCCATATCAAAAGCTTCTAAATTGTCATGGATATCATGGGTAAATAATATTGTAAGACTTTCATTATCTTCTGCAAAAGTTGGAAGGGATAGAGAAGATAGTAGTATAAATAATAATAAAAACTTTAAACTTTTTTTCATTTTGTCCTCCTACTAATAGTATTTCTTAATCAACAATTATATCATATGGAGATATTTAATCTATAAAGCTTTTTAGAATTTTAATATCTCTATTTGTAGTTGATGAAGATTAATAGTATATTATAAGTAGAGACTATTATGAAAAGAGGAGAAAATATGAAAATAATTACAATTAGTCGAGAGTTTGCTAGTGGTGGTAGGGAATTAGGCAAGAGGCTTTCTGATTTATTAGGATATGATTATTATGATAAGGAAATTATAAGTGAAATTGCTGAGAAAAATTCTAAGGATGAAAAGTATATAGAGTGGGCCTTAAGTAATAGGGAATGGCAAAATATACCCCTAACATATGGTAGATCATTTTCTAATATTCCCCTGCAATCTTATAAGATTGACATTCTCTTGGAACAGAGAAAAGTCATTGAGGAAATTGGAAAAGCAGGAAGGGATTGCATTATTGTAGGTAGAAATGCAGACGTTATACTTCAGGATTTTCAACCATTTAATATATTTGTCTGCTCAGATATGAAGTCTAAAATTCGCCGAAGTGCTGAACGTGGACCAGAAGGCGAAAACCTTACAGAAAAAGAATTGAAGAGGAAAATCTGTAAAGTTGATAAAGATCGTGCCAAGACCCGAAGTATAATAACAGGTATCCCTTGGGGAGAGAGAAGTACATATGAGTTGACTGTAAATACAGCCAGCTGGCAGATTAAGGAATTAACAAAGGCAGTAGCACAATTTGCAGAAAGTTGGTTTAAAAGAAGTAGATAAGTATAAAATTTTCATAAGATCAAATAAAGGAAAAATCTTCTCCTTATACATGTAGATTAGACATGGAAAAATCTACTTTATAAGGAGAGTATTTTTATATTTAAACTTAGGGTTATTTATCTCAAATATAGGGAAATAATAGTAATACTTCTATATAAAATTAAAGATAAAAATAAAATTAACATAAGGAGATATAATTATGAAAAAATCTGCTATGATAATAATAAATCCTACAGCGGGAAAGGAAGAAGCTGGAAAATATGAAGATAAGATTAAAGATACACTAAAAAGAGACTATGAAAAGATACTAGTAAAGTATACAAAAGGAGAGGGAGATGCTAGAGAGTTTGCTAAAAGAGCCAGCAAAGATGGCTTTGATTTACTTGTATCCTTAGGTGGAGATGGAACGGTAAATGAGATTGTAAATGGACTTGCCATTTTAGATAATCCTCCTCTACTTGGGATTATACCTATGGGAACAATTAATAATCTTGCCAAGTCTTTAGAGATACCTATAGAGACAGAAGAGGCAATAGAACTTTTATTAAGTGGAGTAGAAAGAGAAATTGATATTGGAAGAGTAGAAGATACTTATTTTGTCAGCAGTATATCAATTGGTAGAGCTGCAGAAGCAATAAATGAAGTGAAGATTGAAGATAAATCCAAACTAGGATCAATGGCATACATTGTTTCTATTGCTAAGGAGCTTATGGAAGATGATATTTTCCCAGTAGAAATCCAGATGGATGATAAAACTTGGCAGGGGGAGCTAGCACTTATAATTGTAGGGGTTGCAGACTCTCTTGGAGGATTCAAATCTATTTTAGGAGATGTAGAAATAGGAGATGGTAACTTTCATATACTTGCAATTAAAATCTTAGATATTCCAAAACTTATGACCATGACTACTTCTTTAATTTTAGGCGAAATAGAAGATTCAGACAATGTGAGGTATTTTACCTCTAAAGATATAAAAATAAGGGCACTTGATAAGAAAGTTCATGGTAGCCTGATAGATGGTGAAAAGGGACCTAATTTACCATTTGAATTAAAAGTTTTCCCTAGACATTTGACAGTTATAACAGGACTAGAAGATTGATCTTCCAGTCCTGTTATAAAAGTTTGTATTTTCAAGTATAGAAATATGAAAATAATTTCAACTTATGATAAAATTTAATTAGGAGAGGAGGAAAATATGGGAAAATATCTGAAAATATCAATTTTATTGCTCTTTGTGTCCTTAGTCTTATCTGCTTGTAGTTTATTTGAGATAAGACCAAAGATATCAGATTATATATGGGAAATAGAAACCCTTTCAAATAAAAAGGAGAGCTCACTAGAAAATAATATGACAATGAACTTCAATGATGATAAAGAGTTTATACTTAAAGATGAAAGCAATAATAAAAAATATCAGGGTGACTATAGGATAGAAAAAGTTGATTCTTCCTATAAACTAGACCTATATTGCAAGGATAGAGAAGAAGCTATAAGTGGAGTATATGGTATAAGAGAATATGATGATAAAACAAGCATAGCTACAATTACCATTGAAGTTGAAGATGAGATACTTACCTTTATTCCAAGATCTTCAAACAAGTAGCTTTAGGGGAAATAGAAAAAAGAATGATAATTACCATAAAAAAATAAAGAATAAGGAAAGGCGATAGATAATGAGTAAAAATATAATTCGCTGGTTAACTAATATTGTTTTCTTTATAATCTATTTTGTAGTATATGATTATATTATTGGAAGAAGACTTCCTATTGGTTTAGGAGGAAATCTTCTTTCATTATTTATCCTCATATTTATAAACATTCCACTATCAGTATTTACCAGTGTGAAAGTATTATCTGTAATTGGAAATAAGAGTAAGAAAAATTAATGGCAATATATATAAAAACCACTAATACTATAGTATTAGTGGTTTTTATATATTCTTAGCTTGGATTTAGCTAGCCTATTAATATTAAGAAGCTCTATATAAGACAAGTCTACTCATATCTGGATAAAAACTATAGTTTAAGGGTATAAGTATAGTTGAAGCCTAAGACTAAAGAAAAAAGAAGGAGTAGATATTTATGAAAACATTAGTATTTTTAGCAGATGGATTTGAAGAAGTAGAAGCTTTAACTGTGGTAGACTATCTGAGAAGAGTAGATATAGAAGTAGATATGGTTTCTATAAATAAAGATAAGGAAGTTCAAGGAGCTCATGGTATAAAAGTTATAGGAGACAAACTAATAAAAGATATTCAAGCGGATGACTATGAAGCAGCAGTTATACCAGGAGGACTTCCAGGGGCTACAAACTTACAAGAAAATAAGGATGTAATAGAAATAGTAAGAAAATTAAATGAGAAGGAAAAGCTTTTGGCTGCTATTTGTGCCGGACCAGTAGTACTTCAAGAAGCTGGTGTAATTAAAGATAAAAACTTTACTTGCTATCCAGGTTTCCAAGACAATATAAAAGATGGGAACTATAGTGATCAGGCTACAGTAAGAGATGGAAATATAATAACTGGAAAAGGTCCTTATCTGGCAGTAGATTTTGCCTTAGAAATAGTTGACTATCTTTTAGGAAGTGAAAAGAAAGATGAACTTAAAAAGGATATATTATATAATTAGATAAGAGTAAATATTTTAAAAAGGAAGGATGAATAGTATGAAGAATATATTAGGTGGATATTTAACTCCTCATCCACCAATTATTTTAGAGGAGATAGGAAGAGGGGAGGAAAAAAAGGCTCAAGATACAATAGAGGCTATGAAAACCATAGCTAAGGATATAAGGTCTAAGTCACCAGGGACCATAGTGCTTATAACTCCACATGGGCCTGTTTTTAGTGATGCTGTAGCTATATCAGGAGAAAAAAATTTAAAGGGTAGCTTTAAGGATTTTGGCTTTGAAAATTTAAAATATGAATTTAAAAACAATACTAGCTTAGTAGAAAAGATATTGGAAAAATGTTCTCAAGAAGATCTAGTAACTGTTAAAATAGATGAAGATGTTTCAAAAATCTATAATGTTGATTATGAACTAGACCATGGGGCCTTGGTTCCACTAGACTTTATAAATAAGGAATATAAGGACTTTAAACTAGTTCATATAACCTATGGCTTGTTACCAGCAAAGGAGCTATATAGATTTGGACAGATTATAAAAGAATCTATAATAGAATTAGATGAAAAAGCTATTGTAATAGCATCAGGAGACTTGTCTCATAAGCTCTTAGAGGATGGACCCTATGACTATTCACCTAAGGGCAAAGAATTTGATGAAAAAATCATGGATATAATCCAAAAAAATAACTTAAAGGACCTAGTGACTTTTGATGAAAAGTTAGCTGAAGAAGCTGGAGAGTGTGGCCTTAGATCTCTTATAGTAATGGCAGGAGCCCTGGATAAACTAAAGACAGAAACAGAGGTCCTATCCTACCAAGGAACATTTGGAGTAGGCTATGGAACAGCTATAATAGATCTAGCAGAAAAAGATGACAAGGGTTTAGAAGATGAAGAAGATACTTCAAGCATAGAGAAAATAAGAAGAGATGAAAGTGAATATGTAAAACTTGCTAGAAAGAGTTTAGAGCACTTTGTAAGAACTGGAAATTATTTAGACATAGAAGAAGAATCTCCTAGTAAAAAAGGTGTATTTGTAACCCTAAAGAAAGATGGAGAATTAAGAGGCTGCATAGGTACAACAGAATCCACAACAAATAGCCTTGAAAGAGAAATAATACAAAATGCTGTTTCAGCTGGAACTCAGGATCCTAGATTTCCCAAGGTTGAAAAAGAGGAATTGGATGATTTAGTCTATTCTGTTGATATTCTCTTTGAGCCAGAGGAAATAGAAAGTATAGATGATCTAGATGTTGAAAAGTATGGAGTAATAGTAAGTAATGCTAAACAAAGAGGACTTCTACTGCCAAATCTAGAAGGAGTAGATACAGTATATGACCAGGTAAAGATTGCCTTAAATAAGGCTGGAATAAGACAAGACGAATACTTTGCTATAGAGAGATTTAAAGTTGAAAGATACTTTTAGGAGTGAATTGTTATGAAAGAAGCTATGTATTATAAGAAGTTAAAGGATCTCAATGTAAGTTGTAGATTATGTCCTCATTATTGTACTATAGCTGATGGAGAGCTAGGAGAATGCAGGGTTAGAAAAAACGAAAAAGGAAGTCTTTATTCATTGAACTATGGGAGAATAAGTTCCTATGGCTATGATAGTATGGAAAAGAAACCTCTCTACCATTTTTATCCTGGAAGCAAAATATTATCTATAGGAAGCTTTGGCTGTAATCTAGCCTGTGATTTTTGTCAAAATCATGAAATAGTATATGATGATTCTTATGCCAGAGGGGTAGACTCTGAAGATCTAGTTGATCTTGCAGGTAAGAATGGATCCATAGGACTTGCCTTTACTTACAATGAACCAGGTATTTGGTATGAATATATCTTAGATATTGGTAAAAAGACCCATGAAAAGGGACTTAAAAATGTTATGGTTACCAATGGATATATAAATGAAAAGCCCTTGAGAGAGTTACTGCCCCTTATAGATGCTATGAATATAGACCTAAAGGCTATGGAAGATTCATTTTATAAGGATATTTGTGGAGCTAGTCTAGAGCCGGTTTTAAAGACCATAGAAATTGCTGCTAAAAAAACACATGTTGAGCTTACAACACTTTTGATAGAAGGTGCAAATAATGATCCTCATGAAATTGAAAAATTAGGGAAAAAAATAGCCAGTATAGATAAATCTATACCATTACATTTAAGTAGATATTTTCCTGCATATAAGATGACTTTACCTGCCACTAGTATAGATGTCCTATTAAAATCTAGGGATATACTAAGGGAGTATTTAGATTATGTCTATATAGGAAATGTAGCTGGAATGGATAATAACACATATTGTCCAAATTGTAATAATAAGCTTGTGGATAGAGATAGAAATACTATAGAAAATATAAGAGATAGTAGATGTAGTAATTGCAATCAAGAGATAAATATACATTTAGATTTTTAAGCTAGGGAATCCAAGCTACGGGGAGCTAGAGAGAGCCTTTAATAAATTTGTAAATAAAAGAATAGATATAGAATAACAATATTCCCCTTATAGTAAGAGTCTAAAATACATGAATCTTACTTAAGGGGAATTATTTTATGGTTTTTATAAAAAAACAGTTGTATAGAATAATTAAAATCTTTAAATATATATAGAGAAATATAGGGTATAATAAAAAATAAAGATTTAAATATTGGAGATGAGATCTTATGTTTTCAGATAGTTTGGCAAGACAATTGATAATAATATTCTTTTTAACTCTCTTAAATGCTTTTTTTGCTGCAGCTGAGATGGCAATAGTATCTGTAAATAAAAAGAGAGTAAAGATAAAGGCAGAAGAAGGAGACAAAAAGTCAAAGATGCTTTTGAAGATATTAAAGGAGCCTTCTAGATTTTTATCTACTATACAGGTAGGTATAACTTTTGCTGGCTTCTTTTCATCAGCATCAGCCGCTGTAGGTATATCTGAGGATCTGGGTAAAGTTTTAAGCAATCTAGGTATTCCCTTTGGTAAAGATGTGGCATTTATAGGAGTAACTATTATACTATCCTATATAATACTTGTATTTGGAGAATTGGTTCCAAAGAGAATGGCCCTTCAAGATGCAGAAAAATTTTCTATGCGGGCAATAAAACCTATAAATCTCTTTGCTAAGTTGATGAAGCCCTTTGTAAGCTTCTTATCTTTTTCTACCAATACTATCCTAAGGTTATTTGGTTTTGATAAAAAAGGTATAGAAGAAATAGTAACCTTAGAAGAGATAAAGTCCCTTGTGGAAGTGGGACACGAGCAGGGAGTTATAAATCCAGTAGAAAGAGAAATGATTGATAGTGTTATAACTTTTGATGAAAAGGTAGCTAAGGAAATAATGACAGATAGAACCGAAGTGGAAATGATAAATATAAATGATCCCAATCATGTAAATCTAGATAAGATGCTTAATTTAAAATATTCAAGAGTTCCTGTTTTCAAGGACTATATAGATAATATAATAGGCATACTATATTTAAAGGATTATTTACTTCATGCCTATAAACTAGGATTTGAAAATGTAAATATAGAAGAGATAATGAGAGAGCCCTTTTTTGTACCAGAATATAAAAATGTAAATGAGTTATTTTTGGAGCTTCAAAAAACCAGAAACCATTTTTCTGTCTTAATAGATGAATATGGAGGCTTCTCTGGCATAGTAACCATGGAAGACCTTATAGAGGAAATCGTAGGAGAAATAGAAGACGAATATGACTATGATAGGGCAGATATAGAAATAATAGATGAAAATAGATTTTATGCTAGGGGAAGTACTAGTATAAAAGATTTAAATCTTAGATTGGATATGAAGCTAGATGAAGACCAAGATCACTATGATAGTTTGGGAGGTTTTCTTATATATCTTCTAGGATATATACCAGAGGAAGGGCAGGAAGAAATAGTAAAATATGAAAATATAGAGTTTGAAATAAAAAAGATAAAAAAGAGAAAAATTGAGGATGTAAAGATAAGGATCTTGGAAGGGGAAAATATTAAAGAAGAAAGAGAAGAAGATGAGAAGCAAGAGGATTAAACTAAGCTGAAAAGCCAATCTTTTCAAAAATCTTAAGAATGGGTGAAATAGAAATTGAAGAAAACTATTTTGAGAATACTTAAAAACAATGATAGTGACTTTATTTCAGGGGAAAAACTATCAGAGGAATTCAATATGACCAGAAGCGGTATATGGAAATATATAAATATGTTAAAGGAGGATGGTTATGAAATAGAGTCTGTTCCACGTAAGGGCTATAGAATAATATCATCACCTGATCTATTAACATTGGAAGAAATAGAAGATGAGCTAGAAACCCAGTTTATGGGAAGAAAGATCTACTACTATGATTCAATTGATTCTACTAATGATAAGGCAAGGGATATAGCCTTTGAAGAAAAAGAAGGTACAGCTGTAATATCAGAAGAACAGTTAAAGGGTAAGGGCAGGCTAGGTAGGGACTGGATATCTCCTAAGGGAAAGGGAATCTACTTAAGTATGATTTTAAAGCCAGATATGGGGCCTGCTAAGGCTGGAGTAATAACGCTTCTAGGTGCAGCAGCCCTTCATAGTGCCTTAAAAAATTTAGGTATAGAAGCTCAGATAAAATGGCCAAATGATATACTTATAAAGGATAAAAAGATTGCAGGTATACTTACTGAAATGAGTGCTGAATTAAATATGATAAATTATATTGTTATAGGAATAGGTGTAAATGTAAATCTAGAAGAAAAAGATATAGATCAATCAATAAAAGATAAGGCCACATCCATTAAAATTTCACAAGAGAAGAGCATAGATAGAAAAAAGCTTTTAGCCAATATATTCAACGAATTTGAAAAATTATACATAGACTTTGTAGAAAATGCTGATACAAAAAAAGCTATAGAAATATGTAGAAAAAACTCAGCTACTATAGGAAGGGAAGTCAAGCTTATAAAGGCCAATAAAGCTAGAAAGGGAAAAGCCTTAGATATAAATGAAAGAGGAGAATTGCTAGTAGAATTTGAAGATGGAGAGCTAGAGAATATATTTTCAGGAGAAGTTTCCATTAGGACTATAGATGATAGCTATGTGTAAATACTAAATAAAACAAGCAGCATAAGACTATTTTGAGATAGAACTTAGCTTGCTTGTTTTATGCTCTATTATAGTTAGGGATCAGTTGAAAGACTGTCTTCCAACTGCTGGAATAGCTAAAAGTTTTTTACCTAAGATTGATGATAATATAAGCTTTATAAAATCACCAGGTAAGAAAAGCAAGAATCCCATATTAAAAATAGCTTTAAAAGAGAGACTCTGACCCATTACTATATTTAGAATATAGTACATATAGGGTAGGCCAAAGATATAGATAACTAGTGATCCAGTCAATGTAGCTAGTACAATTCTCTTTAGGGATAGACCATTTTTTGAATCTGAAATTTTTCCTACTATGTAGGCAGCAAAGACAAATCCAATAATAAAGCCAAAACTAGGTTTCAGAAAGGATTGAAGACCGCCGGTAAAGCCTGAAAAAATAGGTAGCCCAATAAGTCCTAAAATTATATAAATCACCTGGGATAGAGCCCCCAGCTTAGGACCAAGTATAAGACCGGATAAAAGAACAAATAAAGATTGCATGGTTATTGCTACTGGACCAAGGGGTAAAGAAATAAATGCACTAATGGCAGTAAGTGCTGTAAATAATGAAACTAAAGCCATGTCTCTTATGGAAATTTTCATAAACTGCCTCCTCATTGTCAACTTGAATTTTAAATCTTGTTTACATTACTATTATAGGATTTTCAAAGGCTATTGTCAACTAGTAATAGTATATAAGTTTACAATGGAATTTTTGTAAGTTTAAAGAAGGGGGACTTTTCAATGAAAAGATGTGATTGGTGTCTAGGAGATCAACTTTATATAGATTATCATGATAAGGAATGGGGAGTTCCAAATTATGATGACAGGGTACACTTTGAGTTTTTGCTTTTAGAATCCATGCAAGCAGGTCTAAGTTGGATAACTATCCTAAGAAAGAGGGAAAATTTCAGGAGGGCTTTTGATAGTTTCGATTATAAAAAGATCGCTAATTATAGTGAAGATAAAATAAAGGACTTGCTTAAAGATAAGGGAATCATAAGGCATAGGGGAAAAATAGAAGCTGTTATAAACAATGCCAATAGATTTATTGAGATTCAAGAGGAATGGGAGAGCTTTAATAAGTATATATGGAGTTTTACAGGCAATAAAATCATTGTCAACAACTATGAAAAGGTGGAAGATCTGCCAGCCAAGTCAGAACTATCCGAAGAGATAAGTAGAGATTTAAAAAGACGAGGCTTTAAATTTCTAGGGCCAGTTATTATCTATTCATTTCTTCATGCAGTGGGAATAGTAGATGATCATATAGATAGCTGTTTTAGAAAGGGTAAGATAAAGAAAGATAGTTAGCTTCTAGTAATAAAATTAAATATGGAATAATAAAGGAGAAGAGTTTAAGGCTTATGGAAAATATAAATGTTAATAGAAAAAATAAAGCAACTAGAATAATGGCAATTGATTACTTAAAAGCTATAGCTATTGTTTTAGTTATATTGACCCATATATTGTCTATAGATCAAAGATTGAAAGTAGGATCACCATATTGGATAAATATGGCTGTTCCCATATTTATGATTATGAGTGGATTTACCCACTATATGTCTGCTGAAAGAAGAAATATGGGTGATCTAAGAGACTACTACGAAAAAGAGGTATTAATGCCTAAATTATCTAGAATACTACTACCTTATTTCTTTATCATAGCTATAGAAATATTATTAGTCTTTATAATGCCAAGTAAATTTCCAGAATTAGCTGGTGGTATAAGACCCCCAGAAAACTATCTAAGATTCTTTTTAAGAGGTGGAAGAGGTCCAGGAAGCTACTATATTCCAATGATGTTGCAATTGACTCTTATATTTCCTCCTATGTTAGTTTTATTTAAAAGATCACCCTATAAGGCTACAGGATTATTTTTTTCACTGCATCTAGCCTTTGATATAATATCAAATTATCTAGCTATTCCCAAGGGAGCCTATAGGTTGTTAATATTTAGATATTTAGCATTTATAGTAATGGGCATGATCTTATACAAGAATAGGGGAGAAATAAAAAGAAAAAGCTTAGTCTTATTTTTATCCCTGCTTTCAATAATATATATATATATTACTAATTACTATAAATATATTCCAAAAGTTTTTTCAAAATGGACAAGAACATCACTTCCTACAGTTTTTTGGGCCTTTCTTCTAGTTGCCTTAGGAATGAAATACCTAGAGATAAAAAATAAAAATATAGTGACCCATACAGCTAGTATTGTAGGAAAAGCATCTTATCATATATTTTTAATTCAAAAACTCTTCTTTCGCTTTAGAATCAAGAATATCTTTGTCAATATAAATATTGTCTTAAAGACTTTAGTAACCCTAGTAATTTGCTCTTCACTTGGAATAGCTTTTTATTACTTAGATATAGGAGTGAGAAGGAAAGTTGATAGCAAAATACTTAAATAAAAAAATAGTGGAGGAGTTTTATGAAAGTTATTGATTTATCAGCTTCTATATATACAAATATGGATGTATATGAAGGTGATCCAAGAGTAAAGATAGATATAGTACATACCTATGAAAAGAATAGCTGGGAGTTGAGAGAGCTTAAGATGGGATCCCATACAGGAACTCATGTTGATGCTTTTTCCCACATGCATAAGAATATGGCTACTTTAGATGAAATCCCAATTGAAAGATTTTTTGGAAGGGCAAGGCTTGTTAAGCCATCTCAAGATTTTCCAGAGAATATAGGCCTTTTCTTTAGGGAAGAAGTAGGAGTAGAGCTACTAGAAAAGATTATTTCTTCTAATCCAGGATTTGTAGGAGGAGATATAGAAGAGGAGCTGGAGAGGGAGTTGCTAGCCAGAGAAATTATAACCTATACTGGCCTAGTTAATTTGGACTTAATAGCTATAAATAAGGATTTTACTTTTTATGGACTGCCCTTAAAGATCGAATCTGGAGATGGTTCACCAGTAAGGGCCCTTGCAATTTTTGAAGAATTATAGAAGATTAAAATAAAAAATAAATATAAATATAGAGCAAAAATCTACGAAGAATATAATTAATGTGGTATTATAATATAGTATAGCCAGATGGGGCTATACTAAAAATAAAAATTAGGAGGCTGGTAGATGATTTATGTAATAAACCATAGTGATTGTTGCTTTTTCAATCATGCGGCAGAAGAATATTTGATGAATAACTTTGATGATGAAGTTTTTATGCTTTGGATCAATAAGCCATCAATACTAATAGGAAGAAATCAAAATACTCTTACAGAAATAAACTATGACTATGTAAAGAAAAAGAATATAGATGTAGTTAGGAGACTTTCTGGAGGAGGAACTGTTTATAATGATTATGGAAATATGAACTTTTCCTTTATAACATACAGAGACAAGGAAAATAAAGAATTAAAAAATGGTTTTGAAAAATTTGCCCTTCCAGTTATAAGAGCCCTACAATCATTGGGAGTAAATGCAGAATTTACTGGTAGAAATGATGTGACTATAGGTGGGAAAAAATTCTCTGGTAATGCTCAGTATTGCCAAAAAGATAAGCTTCTCCATCATGGAACACTTTTATTTGATTGCGATATGGCTGGATTATCAGCTGCTCTTAAAAGTAAAAGTCTAAAGTTTAAAAATAAGGGTGTAAAATCAGTAGGAGGTAGGGTAACAAATATACTTCCCCACTTAAAGGAAGCTATTACTTTAGAAGAATTTAGGGAATATTTAAAAACTTATATAATAGATACACATAATATAGAAAAGATTATTGAATTTAGTGAAAAAGACATAGAAGAAATCGAGAAAATTTCTGAAAATAGATTTAAAACATGGGGATGGAATTATGGCAAATGTCCAGTATATACATATGAAAATTCAGTTAAGCATCCTAGTGGATTAATAGAGTATAGCTTAAATGTAGGGGAAGGCTTAATAACTGATATTTCAATATACGGAGACTTTTTTGGAGAAAAAAATATAGGAGAACTAGAAGAGATTTTACTGGGTGTAAAACATAGTAGGGAAGATATCAAAGCTAGATTAGAAAATATAGATTTAGATAAATATATTAGAGGATTAACAGTGGATAATTTAACAAATGATCTATTAGAAATCTAATAAATAGGAGATGAAATAAATGTATGTAAGAAAGCCAGAATGGATCAGAACTAAGATGCAGGGTGGAGTGGTTTCCAATGAAGTAAAATCAATGATAGAAGATCTATCATTGACTACAGTTTGTGACGAGGCAAGTTGTCCAAACCGTATGGAGTGTTTTCAAAGAGGAACTGCTACCTTTATGATACTTGGAAGAAATTGTACTAGAAATTGTACTTTTTGTAATGTAACCCGTGAAAAACCAGATAAGGTAAATGAAGAAGAGCCTGAAAACATTGCAAAAGCTGTGGCTAAATTAAAATTAAATCATGCAGTTATAACTTCAGTTACAAGGGATGATTTAGAGGATCAAGGTGCCAATCATTTTAGAAGAGTGGTAGAAGAGATAAGAAAAACTTCACCTGAGGTTAGCATTGAACTCTTAATACCAGATATGCAAGGAGATAGGGAATTAATAGATATAATCATAGACTCCCAGCCAGATGTTTTAAATCACAATGTAGAAACAGTTCCAGAGCTTTATGATAGGGTTAGGCCTATGGCTATCTTTGATAGATCTATAGAGGTGCTTAACTATGTAAAGCAGGCCAAGCCAGATATGAGTACTAAATCAGGAGTTATGCTAGGTCTAGGAGAAACTAAGGAGCAGGTAATAGAGGTGCTAAGGAGACTAAGAGAGGTAGACTGTGATATGTTAACTCTTGGACAGTACTTACAGCCAAGTACTTCACATATAAAGGTGGTAGAGTATATTACACCAGAAGAATTTGATGAATACAAGGAAATTGCCTTAGATATGGGCTTTAAAAGAGTAGCTTCAGCCCCTTTAGTTAGAAGCTCCTATTATGCAGAAGATCTATAAAACTATAAATCCATATAATTAGAAAAGACAAGATTGAAAATATCCTGTCTTTTCTTTCTTCCAATAGTTTTTATGATACAATGTAATTATATTATTTTACTAGGAGGCAATTGGATGCTATTGAGAGATAAAAGGGCTAAAAATCTTATAATAATAATTTTATTAGGATTGTTAATCCTAGCAAAAGATCATAAGGTTTCAGCTGATTCTAAATCCCTTGCTACTAATACAAAGGAGCAAATTCAATTTTTAGAAGAAAAAAGAAAATTGCAAAATGAAATACTTAGAGAAAGACAAAAGAATACAATTGTTGAAGGAATGTTATCTTCTAAAGATATTGAAAATAGACTAGATGAAGAAGTTGAAAATAAAGATGAAATTAAAAGAGAGCAAAAAGATGAAGAAGACACACTATCTAAGGTAATTAAATCTATTAGGAGATTTCAAATTAAAAACCGTGAGTCTAAAGAAGCTCTAGAGAGAGAAAACTTAGATCAAAAAGAAGATAGGGATAGATATTATAAAAATACAAAGATACCTATAGTAGAGGATAGAAAACTTGAGGCTGTCCAAGCTTCATTTAATGAAAAGATTGAGAATATTGTTCCAGAAAAGATAAAAGATTTAATAGATAGGCCACTTCCAGATAGGGAGCCTGTAGATATGAACTATAGTGATAGGGAAATGCTTGAGAGAATTGTTATGGCTGAATCAGGTGGGGAACCTTACTTAGGACAAATAGCAGTTGCAAATGTTGTACTCAATAGAGTTAAGAGCAATAGATATCCTTCAACCTTGGAAGGAGTTATCTTCCAAAAATCTCAATTTTCACCTGTTAAAAACGGGGTAATTCGTGGTCGAGAGCCAAATGAATCTGTTAAAAAAGCTGTGTCGGAAGCATTAGCTGGTAGAATGATAGTTGCTGAGGATACCTTATATTTTGTTAATCCAGTTTTAGCAACAGATCAAACCATTCCTCGTACTAAGACTCCAGTTAAAGTTATAGGCAGTCACACCTTTTATAAATAAAATAGATAAATATATATAAAGAATAACAATGTGCTCCCAAGCTAGACAGTTTAAGTAAAACAACTGATACTAAGGGAGCCTTTTATTATTTAATTTAGTTTAATAGGGAGAATATAATATATAAAGGGTATAAATATCATATTAAATAATATAAGATTATTTTGCTATATCCACTTAATTGAGCAAGCAAGGAGGATATTACAATGAAAAAAACAATCTCTCTATTTATAATAATTATATTTATAATCATCCTATGGGGATGCACCCAGGGAAAAGACTCTAATAGCTATATTGAAAAAGCTAAGTTAACAAAAGAAGAAGAACAAATGGCAAGATTACTTGTTGATCTTGAGGAATATAGAATTTATGATTTTGAAATTGATAAGGATATAAAGACATTAGAAATAAATATAAGCCAATTAAAAGATGGGAAATGGGAATTTGTTTCTGGAGGATTAGACCAATTTAAGGATAGAAATGGAAGAATATCATTAAACTTTAAAAATCTTGGAGAAGGGATTAGGCTTGCTATAGAAAGTGAAAGTAGCTCTGGCTCCAGTAGTTATAGTACTGAATCTATAAAAGAAATTAATAAAGAAAATATAATTGTAAACATCTCTTCCCTAGAAGAAAGGAAAGAGATAGTATATGAAGAAGAAATACCTATAGTTATTCAAAGCTTAAGCTATAAAGATTCCCTAGATAGCTTTGATGTAAATTCTTTTTTTACTCCAGAGGTCTACAAGGAGAGAGATTATGAAGGAGTATATGCTATTACTCTTATGTTTAGTGAAAAGACTATGGAAGAATTGACTGAAGATAAGGATATTTAAGAGATTTATTAAAAAACCAAGCCCTATTAAAATAATTTTAATAGGGCTTAAATCTGTATTTTATTTATCTTGTTCTATCCATCCATCTACTAGATCTCTGTTTTTTTCTATGAATTCCTTTGCTGCAATCTCTGGATCCTTTCCGTCTTGGATCTCTAGCATAACTGAAGAGAGTTCTTCAGTAGATAATACATAGTTTTCTAAAAAGCCTGCAACTTCAGGCAAGTCTTCTTTTATGTCAGGCCTACCCATGCTCTTTATATATTCACCACTACCCATTATTTCATCAGGGTCTTCTAAGAATTCTAGATCCCATTCAGCCCATTTCCAATGAGGCTTCCAGCCAGTAACTACAATCCATTCTTGGTTTTTAACTGCACGAGATAGTTCTGCTGTCATGGCAGGGCCACCACTTTCTTCAAGGGTCCAGTCCTCTAGATCATAATGAGGCATAAGTTCATCATCAGTTACAACCATCTGGGCTGCTCCTGGATCTATACCTACTATTCTTCCATTGAATTTATCCTTATTGTCTTTAAGTTCTTCTATACTATCTATATCTACATATTCTGGTACTACAAGGCCAATTTGTGCTGATAAATAATTATTGTTTAATTCTACTAAATCATCTTCATACTTGGCCCAATAATTCCTATCAGTATCAGGTAACCATGAGCATACAAAGGCATCTATCTTACCAGTAGCTGTTGACTGATACATAAGACCTGTCTGAAGTAGAGGAGTTTCAACATCATAGCCCATTTCTTCTAAAACTTCTTTGACTATATAGGTTGAAGCCTCAGCTGAAGCCCATTGTACATATCCTATCTTTACGGTCTCCCCTTGAGAATTATAAGATATAATTATAGTTATAATTATTGAGATAAAGGGACACAATAGTATTAAGGTAAGATGCATCAGTAGATAATATTGAAAGAGGGGGCCAGCAGAGCTAGCCCCTACATATCCATATGTAGAGAGATCCTAGTTACCCTATACATATGGATATGCCTGGTTTGTACGAAAGACCCTAGTTTCCTA
>CAZBAK010000024.1:20340-24216 GCA_964489715.1 uncultured Tissierella sp.
TTGTACGAAAGACCCTAGTTTCCTACACATATAGATATACCTGGCTTGTACCAAAGACCCCAGTTATCCCATACATATTATGTACCTCACTTGTAGGGGAGACCTGTGGTCTCCCATATATCCTCAAAATTGCTTATCCTCTATAGGCTTGGGTATTAAATAGACAAATAGATAAAATTTATCTATGGTTTTATAAAAAGTAAAAATCTTAGTTGCCCATCAATATCTAATAAAACATTTTCAGGAAGGAGCAAGCTATGAATAAGAAGGATAATATAGATATAGTAAAACTCAGAAGCATTTCAAATGAAATGGAACTATCTATGATAAAAGAAATCTTAGATGATAACAGTATCCCCTATATAGTGAAGGATCATGGAGCAGGAGGCTATATGAGGATAATAGGTGGTATCTCAATGTTTGAGACAGAGGTAATGGTAGAGAAGTCTGATTTTGATAGAGCTAATAGCTTATTAGAGTCCATAAGTATAGAATAGTTTAAACTCTATTTTTATAATCTTAAAGCTAAAAACTGTAAATTAGGAGAGGATTAAGGCATGATTGAAGTTGTATTTAGTGAAAACACAAAAGCTTCCATGGAACAATTAAAAAAAGATTTTAAAGAAAAATCTATAGATGGAAGCTTTAAAGAAATTGTGAATATAGGATTTTCTCTGGATATTGGAGATATTTCAGGCAAGATAGACGGCAAGGAGAGAAAAGAAGTATTCTATAAACTAAGAGGCATAAATTTTGATAAGGAAGAAGAAAAAAAGTTTTTTAATCAGCAAAGAAAAGACTTAGAAAAGTTACTAGCTGCAGCTAAAGAGGGAGAAGATATTAGAATATGGGAAAGTAGTGCAGCCTTTTCAGTATGTGGAGTTTATTTTGTATGTGATCTCTTAAAAGAAATAGATTGTAAGATAAGCATTGTTTCTTTTCCAGAATACCACAAATTATCAAATAAGCTATTCTTAAGTTCTTCTACTTGGTCTTCAATATTGCCAGAACAATTTCATGAATTTTTAATTTATGAAAAAAAGCTTGAAAAAATTATTAAGCAAGCAAAAGCTAATCACTGGGAAGATTTAAGGAGAGAAAACTCTCCCTTGAGAGCAGTAGTAAATGGAAAACTTATTTCTGTAGAGGAAGATTTCTATGATCATATTATACTCAGAAATATGCCAAAGGGAGATTTCACCATGATAGATTTAATTGGGAAAATTATAGGAGAGTTTGATTTAGGTCTAGGAGATACTTGGCTTATTTTAAGGATAGAGAAGATGATAGAAGAGGGAGTATTAAAAGTGTTAAGGGATAAAAAGACATCTAATCCCTACAGTAAAGTTTTAAGAGGTGTTTAATATGGATAATAAAAATAACAATGATAAAAAAGATTTCAATAACAATGAAAAGGAAACTAATCAGATATCCTATCTGGCAATAGGAATTGTACTAGGAGTTGCAATTGGTACAGCCTTAAAGAATCTTGCTTTAGGACTAGCCCTTGGTATAGCTATCGGTGCAGGAATAGACTTTCAGAAGTCTAGAGAGAAGGATAAATAAGTAAAATTAGATAAAGATAGATTAATTTCTAGGAGGAGATTTGAATGAATGCTTTTAATGATTTATCTGAAAACTTAGTATATCTATGGGAAGAGATGAAAAGAGGTGATGAAGAATTTTCTTCTACTTTGGAAACTATAATCCATGAACACTATAAAATGACTGAAAATAAAGCTATAAAGTCTAAAAAAAACAACTTTATAGAAAAAACTATTGAAGAGATCTATTCTAAAACCGACTCTAAAACCAGCTATAATCAACTGATAGAAGCTATATATAAGATAAAAGATAATATACATTGGTATCCAAATCCTACTTTTAAAGAAACTGAAATTGCAATAAAGAGGGAAAATTATTGTGCGAATTTAGTAGGTAAAGCCTTTGATATACAAGCTAATCCCTATACATATTATAATTTTTATAGCGAGAAAATAATTGTTGGCCTATTTTTAATGGGGAAAAATCAATTTTATCCAGCTCATCATCATCCTGCATGGGAAACATGGGTAATACTATCTGGAAGTGGGAAATGGAAAGTAGAGAAAAAAGATTGGGAAATTAAAAAACCAGGAGATTGCTTTACTTTTACAGAAAATGAAAGTCATTCTGTAAAAACTTTAGATGAACCTATTTTAGCTGTTTGGGCTTGGACAGGAGAATTAAGTTCCTGGGCTAAATGGACTTTATAATATTATGATATAGATTATTAAAACAATTACTTATGGGTAAATATGATTATGAAGAGTATTATAAAGTATATTTTATAATAAAAAATGGAAGGGGATAGGGATATGTTAGAAGATTTAAGAGAAATAGTTTTTGGAAAGAGCAAGGAAGAGGCAGCAAAGGAGATTGCAGTAGGGGCTGTTATAGGTACATTTATAGGGGTTGCAGTAGGAGTATTGCTTGCACCTCAATCTGGAGAAAAGACTCGTGAAGATATTAAAAAGAAATCTGAAGAAGTGGCTAAGGATGTAAAGGATACACTGGATGAAAAGCTTGAAGAAGCTAAGGCTCTTAAAGAAAAAGCTTCAGTTCAGATTAAATCTAATATTGAAGGAATAAAAGCTAATGTAGATGATATGAAAGATGAAAAAGATGAAATGGTTGAAGATATAAAAGATGGCTACGAGGATGTTAAAGAAATAGCTAAAGATACCAAGGCAGATGTAGAAGATAATGTGGAAGATATAAAAGATGAAGCAAAAAATTTAAAGGACAATACTAAAGATGCTTCAAAAAAACAAGAAGATGGTGTAGAAGACTTGGAACTAAAGACAGAAAACTTAAAAGAAGCTTCTGATAATGTTAAGGAAGCTTGGAGAGAAGTTGAGAAAAAGAATTAAAAGAATAAGTAAATGTAAATAAAAAAATACTCTGCTTATTAGAAATCCAAGCAGAGTATTTTAAGTTGCTTAGAAATCTTCTATATCAGATAGCTTGATATGGAAGATTTTTCATTGGAAATAAAGGCCTACTTAAGATATAATAATAGGGTAATAATGAAACGGATGGTGAAAAAATGGATTATTTAGAAGGATTAAATGATAGCCAGAGACAAGCGGTTCTTCATACAGAAGGGCCTTTGCTTATTATGGCAGGAGCAGGATCGGGAAAGACAAGAGTTGTTACTCATAAAATAGCTTATTTAATCAAAGAGAAAAATGTATATCCAAGTAGCATTTTAGCGATTACATTTACCAATAAGGCTGCAAGTGAGATGAAGGAAAGGGTAAAAGAACTTATAGATGCTGATGTAGATAGGATGTGGATGGGGACTTTTCACTCTATATGCGTTAGGATCTTGAGAAGAGATATAGATAGATTAGGATACAATAATTCTTTTACTATATATGATAGAGATGATCAAATTACACTTATGAAGGAATGTATTAAAGAATTAAACATAAACAAGGAAATGTATAAAGAGTCAGCTATACTTTCGAAAATCAGTTCATTAAAAGATTCAAGTATTGAACCAGATACATATATAAATGAAAACTATGGTGATTTTAGAGAGAGAAATATAGGAGAACTTTATGCTCTCTATGAAAAGAAATTAAAAAAGTATAATGCCTTAGATTTTGATGATCTTATTATAAAAACTGTGGTTTTACTCAAGGAAAATAAAGATATATTAGATTTTTATCAAAATAAGTTTAAGTATGTTTTTGTGGATGAGTACCAAGATACAAATAAAATTCAATATGAATTTGCAAGACTACTATCTGGAAAGTATGAGAATATCTGTGTGGTAGGGGATTCTGATCAATCGATTTACGGTTGGAGAGGGGCAGATATTAGTAATAT
>CAZBAK010000025.1:0-24212 GCA_964489715.1 uncultured Tissierella sp.
CTTTAAGTCTTATCTTATAATTTTTATCACTTATTTCTTTGTTCATTTTAGCTAGAGTAAACTTTCCAGCTATTCCATCTACTTGTAAAGCTTTTGATTTTTGATATTCCCTTACTAATTGTTTAGTTCTATTATCATAGATGTATCCCAGAGATACATCTGTTGTTTTTCTTGCTCTGAAAAAATCTTTCAAAAGTCTAATTTGATCTGATGATTTCCTATATCAAAAATTAAACCTCTTGTTTGTATTTTTGTACTAGTAGCTTTAGGAACTGGATTATTTGTACTTGCATTGTCTCCATCCTTTAAAGCTATTATCATAACAGCTCTAGTATTAGGGCCATAAATTCCATCGTTAGCTAAATTAGAATATTTCTGCTGGAAATTTAATATAGAAGCTCTTGTAGCTGGTCCATAGATTCCATCTGCAACAATATTATAGCCTATTTTTTTAAGTGCAATTTGAACATCTTTAACAGCTTGTCCTTTTTGAAAATAGTTTAAATTTGTATTTGGTAAATCTTGTGCATAAATTTTAATATCTCCTAAAACAAATAGTAAAGATAAGATTGAAAGGAATATGAGGAATTTAAATTTTGTCTTCATTATTATCACTCTCCTCTTACTAGTGATATACCCTTATTTAGAACTATAAAAAAATAAAAATAGTTGATAATATAAAATTATTAAAAGGTTGAGACGCAATAATTAAAAGTAAAGTCTAGATTATTTTAAAATCTATTTTTATTGGATTGACTTTTTCCAAAAGAAAAGTTATAATGAAGCTGTACATATGAATAGTTGTTCATATGTATACTTATTCTTTAGAAAAGGGGGATATAAATGAAAGAAATAGTTTTAGAGTTAGAAGGATTGAACTGTGCCAGTTGTGCCGGTAAGATCGAAGAAAATTCTAATAATTTAAAGGGTGTAGAAAGTGCAAGTCTTGATTTTGTAACTAAGAAACTTAGGATAAAAATAAATAAAACTGATAATAGAAATGAAATTATAGATGAAATAAAGACGATAATAAATAAGCTTGAACCAGATGTGATTGTTAAAGATAAATCTAGATCAAATGATAAGAGCCTATTGGAAGAGAAGGACGAGATAGAAGAAGCAAAAAGAAAAGAAAATATAAATATATCCAAGATAATTTTAAGTGGATTACTATTTATTATTCCATATATACTAAAGCTGGAAGGAAATTCTAGACTGGTTTTGTTTTTAATAAGTTATCTTATAGTGGGATATAAAGTTATAATAAGAGCTTTTAAGAATATACTAGCTGGAAGCCCTTTTGATGAAAATTTTCTTATGACCATAGCGACAGTTGGTGCTTTTATAATTGGGGAATATCCAGAGGGAGTAGCAGTTATGTTGTTTTACAATGTAGGTGAACTATTCCAAGATAAGGCAGTGAATCATTCTAGAAAATCTATAAAGGCATTAATGGATATAAGACCTGACTCAGCTAATTTAGTAGTTGGAGAAGAAATAAATATTGTAAATCCAGAAGAGGTAAAAGTAGGAGACTATTTGATTATAAAACCAGGAGAGAGGGTTCCACTGGATGGGGTAGTAGTAGAAGGTGAATCCACATTAGATACTTCAAATATAACTGGTGAGTCAGTACCTAGAAAGATAAAGGTTGGAGAAGATATAATATCAGGTGTTGTAAATAATCATGGACTACTAAAGGTAGAAGTAAGCAAAGAGTTTGGAGAGTCAACTATTTCAAAGATCTTAGATTTAGTTGAAAATGCTTCTAGTAAAAAAGCTAAAACAGAAAACTTTATTACTAAATTTGCAAGATACTATACTCCGGCAGTAGTATTTATAGCCCTTGCCATAGGACTTATACCAACTATATTGGGACTTGGTGATCCAAGAGAATCAGCATATAGAGCATTTGTATTCTTAGTTATATCATGTCCTTGTGCACTTGTAATAAGTATACCTTTAGGATTTTTTGGAGGTATTGGGGCAGCTTCAAAGCAAGGTATATTGGTAAAGGGTGGTAACTACCTAGAAGCTTTAGGAGATGTAGATACAATTGTATTTGATAAAACTGGAACTATAACAAAGGGAACTTTTAAAGTTACAGATATAGCTGCCTATCAAGGTTATTCAAAAGAGGCAATTCTTGAGATAGCAGCTCTTGGAGAGAGCTACTCCAATCATCCAATCGGAAAATCTATAATAGAACACTATAGTGGAGAGATAGATCAAAATAGAATAGAAAATTATAAGGAGCTTTCGGGTAAAGGTATTTCTGTTGATATAGATGGAAAAACTGTACTCTTAGGAAATTCTAGACTTTTAGAAGAAGAAAGTATAAAAGTTGTTAGTCAGGATACCATTGGAACAATAGTATATATAGGAAGAAACAGTAAACATATTGGAACTATAATTGTATCTGATGAGTTAAAAGATAATATAAAAGAAGCGCTTATAGAGTTAAAAAACAATAAAGGTATAAAAAGAACTATAATGCTTTCTGGAGATAATAGTCTTACTGCAAAAAAAGTTGCAGATCTGGCAGGTATAGATGAATCCTTCGGCAATCTTCTACCAGATGATAAGGTAAGATTGCTAGAAGATATAATGGAAAAAGAAAGAGACAACAAGAAAATAATATTTGTAGGGGACGGAGTAAATGATGCTCCAGTTTTAGCTCGTGCTGATATTGGTATGGCCATGGGAGGATTAGGATCAGATGCAGCTATAGAAGCTTCTGATATAGTTATTATGACTGATGAGATATCTAAAATATCCACAGCTATGAAGATTTCTAAAAAAACTAAAAAGATTGTAACACAGAATATAGTTATAGCCCTAGGATTAAAATTAGTAGTTCTATCCCTAGGAGCTCTAGGACTTGCTACAATGTGGCAGGCAGTTTTTGCAGATGTGGGAGTAACTATAATAGCAGTACTAAATTCCATAAGGACACTAAAAGTAGAAGAATAACTTCTACTTTTTTTCTTGGTTTATGATACACTATTAGTAGATATTTAATTAGAGGTGGAAAATTTATTGAATGAAAAGACAAGAATACAAAAAAGGGAAAATTATATTTTACTTGCAGAGAAAACTTATATGGATAGTGAATTTAAAAGAGCTCTTTCATTTTATGAAAAAGCCCTGGAGTTTTCCATAGGAGAAGAATATCTAGATATTCTTTTTAATATAGCTTTAATCTATGATGAATTAAAACTTTTCTCTCAAGCTTTAAATACTTACAGAGCTATTTTAAATCTTGATAAAAATAATCCAGGAGCATACTACGGCATTGCTATTATAGAAGAAAGATTGGGAAATCTAGATAGGGCTTTAAAATATTTTTTTAAGGCTATAGAAAAAGATCCTAATTATGATAGAGCATACTATTTTGCAGCAAATATATATGATTTAAAGGGTGAAAAAGAAAAGGCTATAAAATTATACAAAAAAGTTATACTATTAAAGCCTGATGATTTCCATGCATACAATAACTTAGGTTCACTGTATGAAGAAATGGGAGACTATAAATTGGCTTTTGAAATGCTAGAAAAAAGTATCAATATAAATCCAGAGTTCTACAAGTCTCTCTTTAACATGGGTGTAGTATATAAGAGATTAAAACAAAATTCTAAAGCTTTAGAATATTACTATAAAGCTTTGGACTACAATAAAAGATATCATTATATTTATTTAAATATATCCGCAATTTATATTGAAAACAAAGACTATGAGAAATGTATAGATCTTTTAAGTGAAGGTATAGAGTATAATCCTTCTAAAGAAGATTTATATTACAATAGAGCTTGCTGTTATGCTATACTAGATAATCATAATGAGGCTATAAAGGATATTAGAAAAGCGCTCATACTAAATCCTTCTATAAAGGAGTATATAAAAAAAGATAAAGATTTTTATAATTTATATAATAATAAGGATTTTAAAAAGATAATAAGGGAAATTGATTTAATTTAAAAATATATTGAAAGGGAGATAAGATGATTATTTTAAAGACACCAGAACAAATTGAGAAGATGAAAAAAGCAGGAGAGATTTTAGGTGAAATTCATGAAGAAATAGCTAAGATGATAAGACCAGGCATAACAACTAAAGAAATTGATAGCTTTGTTGAAGAGTATTTAAAGAAAAAGGGAGCCACAGCGGAGCAAAAAGGATATCAAGGCTATCCCTTTGCAACATGCGCATCAATAAATGATGAGATATGTCATGGATTTCCAAGAGATGAAAAACTTAAAGATGGAGATATAGCCACTATAGATATGGTAGTGAATTTAGATGGCTGGTTGGCAGACTCAGCTTGGAGCTATGGGGTTGGTGAAATGAGCGAGCAAGGACAGCATCTATTAGATGTGACTAAAAAAGCACTTTACCTAGGAATCCAAGAGGCAAAAATAGGTAATAGGCTAGGAGACATTGGTCATGCTATACAAACTTATGTAGAAGGTCAAGGTTATTCTGTAGTAAAAGATTTTGTAGGACATGGTATAGGTAAAGATATGCATGAAGAGCCACAGGTACCACACTATGGAACTAAGGGAAGAGGACAAAGATTATTAGAAGGAATGGTAATTACCATAGAGCCTATGGTAAATGTAGGTGACTATAAGATGGAGATAACAGAAAATGATTGGACTGCAAAAACTCGAGATAATAGTTTATCAGCTCAATATGAACATACACTAGCTATAACTAAGGATGGTCCCTTAATACTAACAGAGCAAAACCTAGGTAGGGATAGCTTAAAGGAGGAGTAAAATTGCCTAAGAAATATACAAAGAGAGAAGAAATAATAAATGGTATAACTCATGGAATAGGTGTATTGTTTGGTATAGTAGCCTTAACTGTTCTTTTGATTTATTCAATTAAGAAGGGGGATATTCCTTCTATAGTCTCATTTAGTATTTATGGAGCTTGTATTATATTGATGTTTTTAGCTTCAACACTTTATCATAGTTTTACAAAAGAAAAAATTAAGAAAATTTTAAGAGTATTTGATCACTCTTCTATATTTTTATTTATTGCTGGAACATACACTCCTATAGTTATATTGACACTAAAGGGATATTTAAGAGTAGGTATATTAATAGGTATATGGGCTATGGCAATATCTGGAGTAGTTTTCAAGATATTGACTTATGGAAAGTTTGATAAATATAAATTGCTATCTGTCTTTTTATATATTGGCATGGGTTGGGTAGCTATAATTCCAATTAAAAAGATAATTGAAGCAACATCTATAAACTTTTTCTACTGGATACTTCTAGGAGGCCTTATATATACTCTTGGAACAATATTTTATAGTATAAAAAAAATACCCTACAATCATGCCATATGGCATTTGTTTGTTCTTGCTGCCAGTGTAACACATTTTGTAGGCATATTTCTATATTTAACTTAGATGGAAAAGAGACTAGATCTAGTCTCTTTTTTATAGATTGAAACAAAAAGAGAAATAGTAGAAAATTGCTTGAGATAAAAATATAAGTTGAGGAAAAAATATGGAAAAAGAAAAGAATTTAATAGAAGGTAATATAACAAAAACACTTATAAAACTTGCACTTCCAATAATGGGAACATCTTTTATACAAATGGCCTATACTTTGACAGATATAATGTGGCTTGGAAGATTAAGTACAGAGGCGGTTGCAGCTGCTGGAGCAGGTGGATTTTTCCTATGGTTTGGAGCAGGACTAGTCCTTATTTCACAAATAGGCATAGGAACTACAGTAGCCCAGTCCTATGGGAGGGGTGAAATAAAAGAAGCTAAGAAATACATATCAAATGGCTTTCAGCTGGATTTTATAATTGGTATTCTTTATGCTAGTTTTTTATATACGCTTAGGAAAGATCTTATTGGTTTTTTTAATATAGATAATATGGAAGTCTATAAGATGGCTGTAGAATATATAGCCATAGTATCTATAGGAATTATATTTCATTTTTTAAATCCTATATTCTCTACTATCTTAAATAGTACAGGAAACAGTATAACGCCCTTTAGGGTAAATACCATGGGACTTATATTTAATATAATATTAGATCCCTTGCTTATATTTGGATTTGGTCCTATTGATGGTTTAGGAATTAAAGGAGCAGCACTTGCTACTATAACATCACAGATGCTGGTAAGTTTAATATTTATAATCATAGGTAAAAGAACTAATAATATTTACTCCCATATAAAACTACTAAAAAAACCAGAAGCTTTTTATGTAAAGAGAATTGCTAAACTTGGCTTTCCAGCTTTTCTTCAAACTTCTGTACATTCTGTAATAGGGATGATATTAACTAGGATAGTTGCAGGATTTGGCTCTACAGCTATAGCAGTTCAATCCATAGGTTCTCAGATAGAATCCCTAACATGGATGACAGCAGAGGGTTTTTCCGCTGCTATGAGTGCATTTGTAGGTCAGAACTATGGGGCAAAGAAGAATAAAAGAATAAAAGAAGGGTATAAGAAAGGTATGCAGATAGTGGGAAGCATAGGAGCTTTTACTACTATTTTATTTGTTCTCTTTCCACAGGCTCTATTTAGCTTGTTTGTTCCAAATGACCCCTTGGCATTAAAAGAAGGTGTTATTTATCTTAGGATACTGGGAATAAGCCAATTTTTCACCAGTATAGAAATAGGAACCGCAGGGGCCTTTAATGGATTAGGAAGACCCATTCCCCATTCAGTAGTAGGAATAAGTTTTAATTGCTTGAGAATACCTATGGCTATTATACTTTCGAGATATACAAGTTTAGGACTTAGTGGGATTTGGTGGAGTATAAGCATTTCAAGTATGGCAAAAGGATTGATACTTTCATTTAGTTTTATAAGACTACTCAGAAAGCCAGAATACAATTAATAAGTAAAGGATGAGTCTATGATTGAAATCATTAGAAATGAAAACTTTATTGTTATCTTTAAATTGTTTTTATCTGTAGTACTTGGAGGAGCTATTGGCTTTGAAAGAGAGTCCCACAATAGGCCAGCAGGATTTAGAACCCATATTTTAGTTACTATAGGTTCAAGCCTTTTGATGATACTATCTATGAATATGGGAGAAGGGTCAGATCCATCAAGAATAGCGGCGCAAGTAGTAAGTGGTATTGGTTTTTTAGGAGCTGGTACCATACTTAGAACAGGCAATAATATAGAAGGACTTACAACAGCAGCAAGTCTATGGGTCTGCTCAGCCATAGGGCTTAGTATAGGAAGTGGATTTTATTTAGGAGCTATAGCAGTAACAGTTATAGTTTGGTTTTCTCTAGAGCAAATTTCAAATTTTGAAAGATTTGTTAATAAGAAAAACTATAGGACTATAAGAGTATTTAGTAATACTAGACCTGGAATTATAGGTGATATAGGAACTTTGTTGGGTAAGTTTAATATAGTTATAAAAAATATATCCATAAATTCCATAGAGAATGATAATGATAAAATTGGGTTTAAGGATCAGCAGTTAGATGAAGAAATAATATTTATCATAAAACTTCCTAGCAATATAGAGATAGAAAACTTAATAGAAAACATGTATAATATAAGAGGTGTAGGAAAAATAACTATAGAATAAATATTATTTAAAAGAAAATAAATATAGGGGGAATAAAAATGAGTTTAGAACAACTTAAAGCAGCAGAAGTAGGAGAAGAAATAGCAGTTATAAAGACAAATCATGGGGATATAAAGTTAAGATTGTTTCAGGAAATTGCACCAAAAACAGTAGAGAATTTTAAGGGTCATGCAAAAAACGGTTATTATGATGGAGTTATCTTTCACAGAGTTATGAAGGATTTTATGATTCAAGGTGGAGATCCTACAGGAACTGGAATGGGTGGAGAAAGTATTTGGGGGGACTCTTTTGCAGATGAATTTGATAAAGAATACCATAATTTCAGAGGCTCACTTTCCATGGCAAATGCAGGTCCTGGAACTAATGGAAGTCAATTCTTTATTGTACAAAAAGATGATGTAGACGATAATTCTATAGAACAAATGAAAGATGCAGGAGAGGAAAATGGGTTTTCAGATGATGTAGTAAAGGCATATGAAGAACTTGGTGGTACTCCTTGGTTGGACTTTAGACATACAGTATTTGGACAAGTTTTTGAAGGCTTAGATGTAGTAGATAAGATTGCCAGTGTTGAAACAGGTGCCAACGATAAACCAGTAGAAGATGTAACTATAGAGACTATAGAAATCCTTGAATATAAATAGATAAAAAATAAAAAATAAAAAAGAATCTAAGAGACTTCTAATTAGATAAGATCTGATTGGGAGTCTTTTATAGTTAAAATATATCTTTTAGAGATGGAACTAGAGATTTATAAGATATAAATTCAAAAAAGGCTAAAAGAATGATATAATAAAAAGACAAGCAATAATTAAGGAGGAAATTTAATGCATCAATATAAGGGGAAATTAATAATACATACTGGCTCTATGTTTTCAGGTAAAACTTCCAGCTTGGAAAAAGATATGAAAAGATTTGCAATAGCTGGCTATAGTACAGTGGCTTTTAAACCAAAAACAGATACAAGATGCAAAGAATCAGAAATAAAAACTCACGATAATACAGTTCTCCAAGCTATTACTGTGGATAATATAGATGAAATATTAAAATATATAGAAAAAGAAACTCCTGCTGTAATAGGAATAGATGAAGTGCAATTTTTAAAGGGCGATATCTATCATATTGTGGAAAGTATAAAATTGTTTTTAAAGGAAGATATTACAGTTATCTTAGCAGGACTTGATATGGATTTTGAAGGAGAAGCTTTTGAAATAGTAAAAGAACTTATGCCGATTTCAGATTATCTTTACAAGCATCATGCAGTTTGTGTCAGTTGTGGTACAGATGCATGGGTAAGCCATAGAAAGATCAGAAGAAAAGAAAGAGTTGTTATAGGGGCTACAAAAGAATATGAACCACTTTGTAGAAGATGTTTTATAAAAGAAAAAGAAATAGAAGAAAGCATAGTAAATAAAAACCAGGTAAGATTTGATATTAAATAATTTAATATAAGAAAATCAAAAGCATAGAGCCTTTTAATTGCAGTTAAAAGGCTCTATGCTTTTTCATGTGATTTGACCCTGGTTCTTTAAAAACTTAATCCTTCTCTGTGCATACCTACACTTAAGGCAATGCCAATACAGATCATATTTATCAATAGAAAAGTACCCCCGTGGCTTAGAAAGGGAAGAGGTATGCCTGTTACAGGCATCATTCCCATGGTCATAGCCACATTTTCCCAAATATGGAATATAAACATTCCTGTAATACCTACTACCATTGTTGAACCAAAGATATCATTTGTATTTTTAGCTATCTTTATCAACCTATGTAGGAAGACAAGATAGATGATTAAAAGCAAGAGACCACCTAAAAAACCAAATTCTTCAGCTAAAACTGCAAAGATAAAGTCGGTTTGTTTTTCAGGTATAAAGTTTAATTGAGTTTGAACACCTTGAAAAAGCCCTCTACCAAATATCTTTCCAGAACCTATTGCTATTTTACTTTGGACTACCTGATAACCAGAACCAGAGAGATTTCTTTCTGGCTGTAAAAAGTCGAAGACCCTATCTTTTTGATAATCTCCAAGCTTAAACCATAATATAGGTAGTGCTGCAAGACCAGCAATTACAGCATATTTTATATATCTGAGTTCTAAACCTGCTGTAAACATCATAAGTGCAACAAAGAAAACGACTACTATGGCAGTACCTGCATCAGGTTGTCTCAAGATAAGTATTATTGGAGGAGTTACAAATAAGAGTATCTTTAAAAGCGTCATAGGCTGATTTATAGACTCCTTATGATTGTCTATAAATTTAGCTAGTGAAATAATAATTCCCACCTTTACAAATTCGGAGGGTTGAAATATTACGCCACCAATTTGTATCCAAGATCTAGCTCCCCATTCTTGTTCTCCAAAACCAAAGATTGCAACCGCAACTAGTATAAGATTGGAAATTATATAAATTGGGATATAGAGTTTCCCTAAAATATTATAATCCATAATACTTAAAAGCAGAATGGCTATAAATCCTAAAACCATGGCAATCATTTGGGATTTTACAAGGCTATCAGAACCTGTATTTATTGTAGCAGACTTTATAAGTAGTAATCCCATAGCTGTTAAAAGTACTACAGTCACTAGCAATATAAAATCAAATCTTTTAAAACTTTTTCTATTAAAACTAAACATTTTATCTTTCCTTTCAATTACAATGAATCAGATTAGGGAACTAAATAAAGAATATAAACTATAGATTATTATATCATATATTTATAAAACTTGTGATTACAATATAATTATATATGGTATCATTATATTAAGGGTAAGGATAAATTATTTAAAAGAACTTGCTATTTATTAAAGTATAAAGGCTAGTAAGAAGTATTCATAAGATAGTATCTATAAGGACAAAATAGAATAAAAGATTATGGAGAAGAAATAAAAATATTAAGGATGAATATAGATAATGGAAATGTTTGAATATATAGAATCTGTTTCCAAGGAATTAAATATAGATATAATAGGCTTTACAGATAATAAGAGATTAGATTTAGAGGAATTTCTATATGCTAGGAAAACACAGGGGAAAATTGCTGAATTTGAAGAAAAGAGCATAGAAAAGAGGATTGATCCAAAGCTATCAATGGAAGATGTAAGATCAATAATAGTAATTGGCATCTCTTATAATACAGGTTTTCAAGCCTCAAAAAAAGAAGATTTAGAAGGCCAACTATCCATGTCTTCTTGGGGGCTTGATTACCACAAAGTAGTTCAAGAAAAGATGGATAAACTGATAGAAAAGATAAAGGAAAAGAAAGATTTTAAGTATAAAAGCTTTGTAGATACTGGACCTTTAATTGAAAGAGAGTTGGCTAGAAAGGCTAATATTGGTTATTATGGGAAAAATTGCTCTATAATAAATCAAAACTATGGCTCCTTTATATTTTTAGGGCATATACTGACAGATATGGATCTAAAAAGCTCTAAGCCTAGTCAAGAAGACTGTGGTGATTGCAATAGATGTATAAGAGCATGCCCTACAGGAGCCTTGGAAAAAGCCTATAGTCTAGATACTAAAAAATGTATATCTTATTTAACACAAACCAAGGAAGAAATTCCTTTAGAACTTAGGGAGAAAATGGGTAGAAGTATATATGGATGTGATATTTGCCAAAGAGTATGCCCAAAGAATAGAGATGTTCAATTGTCTAAACATAAAGAATTCATTCCGAGTAAGACAGCTGGAGTTATAGATTTAAAAACCCTTCTTACTATATCCAATAGAAAATTTAAAAAGGAGTACGGGGCTATGTCTGGCAGCTGGCGAGGGAAAAATATTTTAAAGAGGAATGCTATTATTGCCTTAGGAAATATAGCTGATAAAAAAAATATTCCACTTTTGCTAGAAGCAAGGGAAAATTCTAATGATAGTTTTAAAGGTTATATAGATGTTGCCATTGAAAGGATTTTAAAAAATCCAAAGAGCAATAAAGAAGTTAAAACATATTAAAAGAAATAATTGGAGGGATTACAAATGTCTAATGTTCATGAATTAAAATTTTTAAAGGAAAAAATCCAAGAATTAAAAGATCAAGGAGTCTATAGAGAATTACCTGTTCTCCAAACAGCAAATGAAGCTGAAGTTATTTTAAATGGTAAAAGGGTAATAAATCTTTCTTCAAATAATTATTTAGGCTTCGCAAACAATCCTAGAATGAAAAAAGCAGCTATAGAAGCAGTTGAAAAATACGGTGTAGGATCAGGAGCTGTTAGAACTATAATAGGCAATATGGATATACATGAAGAACTAGAAAAGACATTGGCAGAATTTAAAAGAGAAGAAGCTGCCTTCTTATTCCAATCGGGTTTCAATTGTAATGCAGGCACAATACAAGCCATAGCTCTAAAGGGTGATATAATTATTTCTGATGAGTTAAATCATGCCTCCATAATAGATGGAGCAAGGCTTTCAAGAGCTGATAAAGCTATATATAAACACTCAGATATGGGTCATCTAGAAGAAGTTTTAAAAGAAAATAAAGATAAATATGAAAATATGCTTATAATAACAGATGGAGTATTTAGTATGGATGGGGATATAGCCAAGTTACCTGAAATAGTAGAATTAGCTGAAAAATATGGTGCTATGACCTATGTAGATGATGCCCATGGTTCAGGTGTGTTAGGTGAAAGTGGAAGAGGAACTGTAGATCACTTTGGCCTCCACGGAAGGGTTGATTTTTCAATGGGTACACTATCTAAAGCTATAGGTGTTATTGGTGGTTATGTAGCTGGCTCAAAGACCATGTATGAATGGCTAAGTCATAGAGCTAGACCAATATTATTTTCTACATCGCTACCACCAGCTGCAATTGGAGCTATAACAGAGGCCTTAAATATGCTTATGGAATCTACAGAATATACTGATGCACTTTGGGACAATTCTAAATATTTCAAAGAAAAACTAGGAGGTCTAGGATTTAATACAGGCAATAGTGAGACTCCAATAACTCCTGTTATAATAGGTGAGGAAGCTAAGAGTATGGAATTTTCTAGAAAGCTTTTAGAAAAAGGAGTCTATGTATCTGCAATAGTCTTTCCAACTGTTCCAAAGGGAACAGGTAGGGTTAGATGTATGGTAACTGCATCCCATACAAAGGAACAATTAGATAAGGCAGTGGAAGTTTTTGAAGCAGTAGGAAAAGAAATGGAAATCTTATAAAAAAATATGAATTAAAAAGAGATTCTTCTTGCTAAAAGCTAAAAGAATCTCTTTTTTAATATTTCTCAAACATAAGGGTGAAAATATGGTATAATTATATGTTCTGAGGTGAAGATATGATAATTGGAATATGTAATATTAAAATTAGAATCTTCCAGGCAAGCTCCTTAAAAGAAAAAAGACAGATCATAAAGAGCTTGATAGGAAGACTTAAATCAAGATTTAATATATCTATTGCAGAGGTAGGATTAAATGATTCTTGGCAAACCGCTGAAATTGCATTTACTTTAGTGACAAACAATTCTAAGCATGCAAATGAAATTATCTCTAAGGTGATTTATTTTATTGATGGGGATAGTAGAGTAGAGATATTAGAACAAAATATGGAATTTATATAGGTGAAAATATGGGGAAAAAGTTAAAAGAAGAAGAAATAGAAAAAGTTTTAGATATACTGGAAGAGCTTTATCCAAATGCTAAGGCAGAATTAAACTATAGTAATCCTTTTGAACTCTTAGTGGCAACAATATTATCTGCTCAATGTACAGACATTAGGGTCAATAAAACAACAGATAAATTATTTAAAGAAGTGAAAACTCCCAGGGACTATATAAAGCTAGGAGAAAAGGAACTAGGTAAAAGAATATATAGTTGTGGTTTTTATAAAAATAAAAGCAAAAATATAATAGAAACATCTAGAATCTTAGTAGAAGAATATGATAGCAAGGTTCCTGAAACAATAGAAGAACTTATGGAACTTCCTGGAGTTGGAAGAAAGACAGCCAATGTAGTAGCTAGTAATGTATTTGATATTCCGGCTATAGCTGTTGATACCCATGTCTTTAGGGTGTCCAATAGGATAGGCTTAGCAGATAGCAAGGATGTTTGGGGAACTGAGAAGGATCTAATGGAAAATATTCCAAAATCTAAATGGACAGATTCACATCATAGGATAATATTTCATGGTAGAAGGATATGCAAGTCTAGAAACCCACTATGTGAAGAATGTAGAGTAAGAGAATATTGTAATTATTATAAGAAGGGTGAATAAATGAAAAGATGGATATTAGTTATAGGACTAGTAGTAGTTATAATTGCAGGCCTTGTTCTATACAATATAAATAATATAGTTAAAAAAGATACTATCTATAAGGGAATATCTATTGAAGGTATAGATATGACCCATAAGACTAAAGAAGAGGCTTTAGAAAGCTTAAAAAGCTTAAAACAGGCAGAAATAGAAAAATCAAAGATGAATCTTAAGACCGAGGAAAAGGAATATGAGCTAGGACTTGAAGATATAGACTTTGATTATGATTATGAAAAAGCCATTGAAAGTGCTCATGATTTAGCTAGAGATGGTAATCTCTTTAAAAGATATAAAAAAATAAAAGAAATTGAAAAAAACAATAAGGATATTAGCCTAGATTCAAGTTATGAAAAAAAGAAAATAGAAGAAGAAGTTACAGAGATAGCAAAAGAATTGGATAAGGAAGTTGTAGATGCCAAATTTAATTTTAATAGTGGAAATATAAGTATTGATGAAGAAAGAGAAGGCTATAAGCTAGATGAAAAAGAGCTTATAGATAAAATAGAAAAAAACATTTATACATTAGATGATATAGAAATACCTATAGATAGGATTCAACCAAAATATACCAAGGAGTATTATAGCAAGATAAATGGTATAATAGGAAGCGCATCAACTAGTTTCAATAGCAGTGGACCTGGAAGAGTACACAATATAAAACTCTCTACTAAGGCCTTTAATGGTAAAATACTACATCCTGGTGAAAATTTATCTTATAATTCTACTGTTGGATTAGTAAGTAGAAAGACTGGCTATAGAGACGCACCTGTGATAGTAGCAGGAGATCTACAGCCTGGAGTAGGTGGCGGTATATGTCAAACGTCTACAACTCTTTATAATGCTCTACTTAGGGCTGATCTAACTGTAACTGAAAGATCTCACCATTCTATTCCATCGGCTTATATGGACAAGGGCTTAGATGCTGTTGTGGCTGGTGATTATCTAGATCTAAAATTTAAAAATGATTTTGATTTTCCTATATATATATCTGCTAGAGTAGTTGGTAAAACTGTTTATTTTGATATATATGGTGATAAAAAAAATAGAGATTATACAATTCAAATGGAACCTAAACTTATACAGAGAATACCTCATAAGGTAAGTGAAATCTTAAAAAAAGATATGAAACCAGGCTCCAGAGAAGTTGTACAACAAGGAAGAGATGGCTATAAGGTTGTAACTTATAAGCATAAGATCAAAAATGGTAAGATAGTAGAAAGTAAACAAGTAAGTTCTGACTATTATAAAGAAAGAGAAACTATTATTCATGTTGGAAGAAAAGTGGAAACTAGTACAGAATCAGAAGTTGAGTTACCAGAAGAAAAAGAAGAAGTAGAAGAAGTTCCAGCAACATAAGATTTTAGAAGTTTAAAACTAAATAAAATATAGTAATTCCTTAAGGAATACAAGGGAAGATGGTGAAAAGCCATCACAGCCCCCGCTACTGTAAATGGATACGAAGCTAATTTATGCCACTGAATTATATTTGGGAAGGTTTTAGCTATCGGTTAAGCCATAAGTCAGGATATCTTGTCTATATTTATTATAAAATCACCTCGGAGGGAGGGATAGATGCTTTGTTTATTTACTGAGCTTATCCTTGTAGAGGATAGGCTTTTTTTATTAAGGATTATTAAAGATATTTAAAATTCAAGGAGGAAATGTGAAAGTGAAAAATTTAAGAAGATTTTCATTTATTTTAGCACTAGTATTGATATTAGCAGTGGCAGTGGGATGTTCTTCTAATGAGAATGCTGAACCCAATCTAGAGGAAGATAATCAGGCAACAGAGTTAACAGAAACAACAGAATTTCCAATGACCATAGAGGATGGTTTTGGAAATAAAGTAGTATTAGAAAAAGCCCCAGAAAAAATAATATCTACTGCACCAAGTAAAACAGAGATGCTTTTTGCACTAGGCTTAGATGATAAGATTGTTGGCGTTTCAACAGCGGATGATTATCCAGAGGAAGCCTTAGAAAAAGACCAAGTAGCTAGCTATGAAGGCTTAAATCTTGAAAAAGTATTGGAATTAGATACAGATTTAGTAATAAACTTTGATAATATGAGTGAAAAGAACCCAGATGACTATAAGCAATTAGAAGAAGCAGAGATAGCTGTTTTATCCTTTGCTCCAGAAACTATAGATGAAGTAATGGAAACTATAATGATTATTGGTCAAGCTACAGGAACTGAAGAAAAAGCGGAGGAAATAACAGAGGATATGGCAGCAAAAAAAGAAGAGATAGTAAGTAAATTAAAAGATGTAGAAAAAAAGACTGTATTTTACGAAGTATGGGATGATCCTCTACAGACAGCAGGAACAGGTTCCTTTATAGATGAAATCATAAATCTTGCAGGTGGAGAAAATATAGCAGCTGATGCAGAAGGTGCTTATCCAAAGTATGATCTGGAGTCTTTAGCACTTAAAGATCCTTCAATCTATATAGCTTCTGATGGAGATCCAGAACTTACTGTAGAATCCATCAAAGCAAGACCAGGATATGAAGAACTATCTGCAGTAAAAAATGATAATATATATTTAGTTGATGCCAATCTTATATCAAGAGCAGGTCCTAGAGTAGTAGAAGGCTTGGAAATGATGGCTAAGACAATACATCCAGATAAATTTTAATAGTAGATAAAGATGAAAAGTATATTGCAAAAAGCTAAATATAAGACACTTATATTTAGCTTGAGCTTGATTTTAATTTTATCTGTAGCTTTTTTCTCTACAATAGGTACGGCAGATGTAAATGTTCTTGATGTTTTTAAAATAATAGCATCAAAAATACCCATTATTAAAAATAATATAGATCTTAATAATATAAAAAATTCCTATATAAACATCATATGGAATATAAGATTGCCCAGAATAATACTAGGAGTACTAGTTGGCATGAGTCTTTCAATAACAGGAGCATCTTTTCAGGGACTTTTTAAGAATCCTATGGCAGATCCTTATATAATTGGAATATCCTCAGGAGCTGCATTAGGGGCCTCAATAGCTATAGTGACTAAAAGAAGTTTTTCCATATTAAATATCTCCAGCATAAGCTTATTTGCATTTATAGGAGGCCTATTAACTGTAATACTAGTTTACAATATAGCCAGGGTAAAAAACAAGATAACTACTTCCACATTATTACTGGCAGGTGTAGCAGTGGGACAGTTTCTTACAGCCATTATGTCCTTTATGATGGTTTTAGATGATAAGAATATGAGCAAGATAATATTTTGGACAATGGGAAGCTTATCTGGAAAAGGTTGGGGACCCATTATAAATTTAGGACCCATAATAATTCTTGTTATTATTATTATTATTTTTTATGGAAGAGATTTGAATATATTGCTTACAGGAGAAGAATCGGCTGAAAGCCTTGGAGTTGATGTGGAAAAGACTAAAAAACATGTTCTGTTTTTTGGTACCCTTATTACTTCTCTAGTAGTATCTATAAGTGGAATAATAGGATTTGTAGGCCTTATAATACCTCATATTGTTAGGCTCATCTTGGGACCAGATCATAGAATCCTTCTACCATCTTCAGCCATAGTGGGAGGAATTTTTATGGTGTTTGCAGATACAATAGCCAGGACTATTATATCACCAGTAGAAATACCAGTAGGGATTATAACAGCTTTATTTGGAGGACCCTTCTTTATTTACTTATTAAAATCTAATAAGAGAGGTCTGTAGAAAGAGGTGGAAAAGATGGAAACTTTAAAGATAGATGAAATTGAATTTGCCTACGGAGAAGAGGTAATATTAAAAGATATTTCCTTTAATATAGAAGAGGGAGAATTTATAAGTATTATAGGTCCTAATGGATCTGGAAAATCTACTCTTTTAAAAACTTTAAATAATATATACACCCCCAGAAAAGGAAATATATATTTAGATGGTGAGAAAATACAAAAAATAAAAAGACGGGAAATCGCAAAGAGAATATCATTGGTCCCCCAAGAAAGTCAAATCAATTATGAATTCACAGTTGAAGAAATAGTAACTATGGGAAGGCATCCCTATAAAAGAAGATTTGAAAAAGAAAATCTAGAAGATAAAAGAATAATAGAAGAAGCTATGGAAATGACCTATACAACGAAATTAAGAGACAAGCTAATAACTGAAATATCAGGTGGTGAGAAACAAAGGGTTATAATAGCAAAGGCCCTAGCACAAAATTCTTCTATAATACTGTTAGATGAACCAACTTCCAGTCTAGATATAAACCATCAAATAGAAGTCTTGGAACTTTTAAAAAAACTAAATAAAAATAAAAATACAACAGTTGTAATTGTACTCCATGATATAAATATTGCATCTAGGTATTCAGATAGAATAATATTTTTAAAAGATGGGAAAATAATAAGCAAGGGTAGACCTGAGGAAGTAGTGACCAAAAATAATATAAAAAAGGCCTATGACATGGATATTTATTTAGAAATCAATAAATATACTAGATCACCGTATCTTATACCTTTAACAAAATAAACAGATTATAATATGATAATCTGTTTATTTTTGTGTTTTTATATGGTATATTATGTATGCATACATATATGAAAGGGAGGAAGATTAGATTGAAATATAAATTGATAGCTCTTGATATGGATGGAACACTTTTAAATAGTGACAACCAGGTAAGTACAAGAACTAAAGAAGCAATATTAAAAGCCAATGATAAGGGAGCTCATGTTGTATTGGCAACTGGCAGGATACTTACTTCGGCTATAAAATATGCTTCTAAGATAGATCTAAAGAGACCAATTATATCTAGTAATGGGGCTATTATAATAGATGAAAATGAAGATATAATATATAAGAAAGAAATTGATAACTATGCAATAGAGGCTATAGCAGAACTTGCAGATAGAAATAATTTATATTATCATTTTTATACAGAAGATAGTTTTTATTCTAATCAATACGTTAGAGATATAGTAGAATTTTATAATCCTATAGGAGTAAAAGATGAAGAAAAGGTACAGTTTAACCTCTATAAAGATATAAAAGATATAATAGATAAAAAAATAAATATATATAAATTTATTTTTATTGACAATGATAGAGAAAAGCTATATAAATTAAGAGGGGAACTTAAAGAGATAGATAATATAAATATATCTAGTTCTTGGTTCAACAATATAGAAATCATGGAAAAGAAGGTTTCAAAGGGTAATAGCCTAAAGTTTTTATGTGATAGATTGAACATTCCCAGAGAATCTGTAATAGCAGTTGGAGACAATGAAAATGATATATCCATGATAGATTTTGCAGGACTTGGAGTTGCTATGGAAAATGCTAATGAAAAGGCAAAGACTAGAGCTGATATAATAACATCTACTAACGATAAAGATGGAGTAGCAGAAATAATAGAAAAATACATATTGTAAAGGAAAATTAATATGGCGCTTAATATAGTATTAGTAGAACCAGAAATACCACATAATACAGGAAGTATTGCAAGAACATGTGCATTAACAAAAACAAATCTTCATCTTGTAAAACCCTTAGGGTTTTCAGTAGAAGACAAATATTTAAAAAGAGCTGGATTAGATTATTGGAACTTAGTGAAGATAGATTATTATGAAAGCCTAGAAGAAGTAATGGAAAAACATCCAAAGAATGATTTTTATTTTGCAACTACTAAGACAGATAACTTCTATACTGACTTTCAATATAAAGATGGATCTTTTTTTGTTTTTGGAAAGGAAACAAAAGGATTAAGTGAGAAAGTATTAAAAGAAAATTGGGAAAATACAATAAAAATTCCAATAATAAACTCTATTAAAAGATCTTTAAATTTATCAAATTCAGCTAATATCGTATTGTTTGAAGCTTTAAGACAATTGGATTTTATAGGATTAAAATAATTAAATGTTATTAAATTATTAGGAGGGATGTAATGGAAATTGCTATACCAGTATTAGGTGGTTTAAGTTTATTTTTATACGGAATGACTGTAATGAGTACAGGACTCCAAAAGGCAGCTGGAACTAGACTAAAAAAAATTATAGGTGCATTGACTCAAAATAATTTTTTAGGATTATTAGTTGGAATTGCTGTTACAATGATGATACAAAGTTCTAGTGCTACAACGGTTATGGTTATAGGTTTTGTAAATGCTGGAGTAATGACTTTGGTTCAAGCTACAGCGGTTATAATGGGTGCCAACATTGGTACAACTATCACAGCACAGATTATAGCTTTTAAGGTAACAGATTACGCTCCTCTGGCAGTGGTCATAGGTATAGTGTTATTATTATTTACTTCTAAAAAGAGAACAAAAGAATTAGGAGAAATTCTAATTGGTTTAGGAATCTTATTTATAGGTATGGATATGATGGGAGCTGGACTTGAACCCTTAGCAGGTCTACCAATTTTCTCTTCAGTTATGACAGGTTTGAGTAATCCTTTTCTTGGTTTACTAATAGGTATTATTCTTACAGCAGTTCTTCAGAGTTCTAGTGCTGCTACTGGACTATTACAAGCTCTTGCATCTCAAGGACTTATAGACATGGGTGTTATTTTCCCCATACTTATGGGAGAGAATATAGGTACAACCACAACAGCATTAGTATCCAGTGTGGGAGCTAATAAAACTGCTAAGAGAGCAGCTCTTATACATCTTACTATAAATTTGATTGGTACAATTATGTTTATGTTAGTTTTAAGATATCCTGTAGAATATCTGGTAAAACTTTTATCTCCAGACAATCTTTCTAGACAAATAGCAAACTTACATACATTTTTCAATGTAATAAATGTAGCTATACAGTTTCCTTTTGCCATATATTTAGTTAAATTTGTAGAGCGATTAGTTCCTGGAGAAGAAGAAGGAGAAAAAACAGCTACTATATATATAGATGAGAGAATTATTTCAACTCCATCAATAGCTATAGGACAAACAAATAAAGATTTACTTAGAATGGGAAATATAGTATTGGATAACTTGAAATTGACACATTCAACTCTTGTAGATGAAAAATATGATCAAATAGAAAAGGTTTTAGAAACAGAAGATCTAATTAATAAGCTTGAAAGAGAGATAACCCAGTATTTAGTAAAACTTTCAAATGCACCAGTATCTAAAGAAGAACATGAAGAAGTAAATAATCTACTTTATACTATAAATGATATAGAGAGAATAGGAGATCATGTTGAAAACATAGCTGAACAGGCCAGCTTAATGTCCGAATTAGATGAAAGTTTTAGCAAGGAAGCTGTAGAGGGTTTAACAGAAATGTTTGATAAATGTGAAACTATAGTAGATAAAGCTCTTCAAGCATTTGAATTGAGAGATGAAAAAATAGCCAAAGAAGTACTTGTTTTAGAAGACGAAATAAATGAGTTAGAAGCAAGAAATAGAAGAGATCACATTGATAGATTAAATAAATTAGTTTGTATGTCAGAACCTGGTTTAATGTATTTAGATACACTTAGTAATCTTGAAAGAGTATCAGACCACTCTTCAAATATAGCTATGTATGTACTAGATGAGCATAAATATCTAGATAAGCATAAATAAGAGGTGGATTAAAGGTGAGAATAGATGAGTTTTTAGAAGCTGCTATTCCCTATGTAACAAGCACATTAGAACTTATAGGTGTAATTATAATAATTATTGCATCTGTAAGAACGGTCATTAGTTTTATTCATAATAAGTTCAATTTTAATGATCATCGAGGTGGGGTTTATTTTGCAAAAGCTATGTCACTTAGTTTAGAATTTAAACTTGCTGCGGAAATTATAAAGACAGTTATAATTAGAGACCTAGATGAATTTATAATATTAGCAGCTGTTGCCATACTTAGGGTGGTCATTACTGTAGTCTTGCATTGGGAGCTAAAAAGTATTTCCAAGATTGATTCAGAAAGATCAGAAGAATCTTAAAATATATTTTTAAAATTCTTTTAAAAATATTTCAAAAAAAGACTTGAATATTTTCTTGTTAGAGGTTATAATGTATTAGGAATGTGAAATAAATAACAAAATTGGATGAAGAACACGGAAGAGACTATTTAAATATAGCGCCGAAGGAGTAAGTTATAGACTAGCCATTTATATCGATGCTCTCAGGCAAAGGGACCGTGTTTGGACAAAGCTCTGGAAAGCGAAAGCACCGAAGGAGAAATTTTAATTTAAGAGAAATCTTAATTAAAGGAAACTCTCAGGTTATAAAACAGAGTAGATAGGCATAGGTCTATTTACTCTGTTTTTTTGAAGATTTTTATTTTTAATAAATTAATTTACTATAAATGTTATAAAAATCTAAGAATAGGGTATAGATACTAAAGTGTAATAGTAATTGATTTAAAAAATAAAAAAATTTAGAGGGGGTAAGCAAATGATATATGATGTAATAATTATTGGAGGAGGTCCAGCTGGACTTAGTGCAGGACTTTATGCTGCAAGAGATAGAATGAGCACTCTAATAATAGAAAAAGATGCTTTTGGAGGACAAATAGTTACTACAGCAGATGTAGAAAACTATCCTGGATCCATAGTAGATCCAACAGGACCACTTCTTATTGATAGAATGATGGAACAGACTATAGGATTTGGAGCTGAAAAGGTTTCTGACACTATAGTAGAAGTAAATCTTGATGAAAAGATCAAAGTTGTAAAAGGTGAAAAAGCAGAATATAAGGGAAAATCTGTTATAATTGCTACAGGTGCACAGCCAAGACCAATGGGTTGTCCTGGAGAAAAAGAATTAACAGGCAGAGGTGTTTCATATTGTGCTACTTGTGATGCAGCTTTCTTTGAAGAGCTAGAGGTATTTGTAGTAGGTGGAGGAGACTCTGCAGTAGAAGAAGCTATCTATCTTACTAGATTTGCAAGAAAAGTTACAATAATACACAGAAGAGATGAACTTAGAGCAGCAAAATCTATTCAAGAAAAGGCATTTAAAAATGATAAAATTGAATTTATATGGGATAGTTCAGTATCAGAGGTAAAGGGTGACGGTATGTTAGAATCCTTTACACTTGAAAATCTTAAAACAGGAGAAAAAACTGAAATGCTTCCTGATGAAGATGATGGTACATTTGGAATATTTGTATTTGTAGGATATTTACCTGCTACTGAATTGTTTAAAGGTAAAATAGATATGGAATCAGACTATATAGTTACAAATGATGATATGCACACTAACATAGAAGGTGTATTTGCTGCTGGAGATGTTAGAGTTAAATCTTTAAGACAAGTAGTTACAGCAACAGCAGATGGTGCTATAGCAGCTGTTCAAGCTCAAAAATATATAGAAGACAATTTTGAAGACTAAATAGGAGGTTTTTTAAAATGATAGAATTAAACAAAGATAATTTTGAAGAAGAAGTATTAAATGCAGAAGGTACAATACTAGTTGATTATTGGAGCCCAAGCTGTGAACCTTGTAAAGCTCTAATGCCTCATATTGAAGAATTAGAGAAAGCTCATAGTGGAATCAAATTTACATCTTTAGATATTACAAAAGCTAGAAGATTAGCTATAGGACAAAAAGTATTAGGACTTCCAGTTATAGCTATTTATAAGGATGGAGAAAGAGTTGACTCTGTAGTTGGAGACGACGCTACTGAAAAATCTGTTACAGAACTAGTTGAAAAATATGCTTAAAGCATAATAAAAGAGCTTTTAACCTTTATATAAAAGGTTAAGATATATATTTGTGAATATAAGAGGAGGTGAAATTATGCGTCTAGAATTAGGACACATTACAATAAAAGATGTCCAATTTGGTGATAACACCAAAATAGAAGATGGCGTGCTTTTTGTTAATAAAGAAGAATTAATTGATCTTATTAAAGAAGATGAGCACTTAGCCACAGTAGACGTTGAAATTGCAAGGCCTGGAGAAAGTGTTAGAATTACACCTGTTAAGGATGTAGTTGAGCCTAGAGTTAAAGTAGAAGGAAAAGGTGGGGTATTCCCTGGAGTTCTTTCTAAAGTAGAAACAGTAGGTTCAGGTAGAACTAACGTATTAAAGGGTTGTGCAGTTATGACTACAGGTAAGATAGTAGGTTTCCAAGAGGGTATAATTGATATGGTGGGACCTGGTGCTGAATATACACCGTTTTCAAAATTGAACAACGTGGTATTAAATTGTGAGCCAAAAGAAGGCTTAAAGCAACATGACCATGAAAGAGCAGTTAGATTTGCAGGTTTCAAAGCTGCTGCATATTTAGCAGAAGCTGCTAGAGAATTAGAAGCAGAGAAGGTAGAAACTTATGAAACACTAACACTTGTAGAAGGAATGGAGAAATATCCAAATCTTCCTAAAGTAGCTTATGTACAGATGCTTCAATCACAAGGATTACTTCATGATACTTATGTATATGGAGTAGATGCTAAGCAAATAGTTCCAACTA
>CAZBAK010000026.1:0-2210 GCA_964489715.1 uncultured Tissierella sp.
CTTAATTTCAATTTTATATTTTTCTTTCAGATTTTGTTAATTATGCTTATATCTAAAACATACTCCAACTGGATATCCCTAGGATCTCTTTTATATAGTTCTATGTTAATTTCTACTGTTTCTTGGCATCCAATTGAACTGTAAAACTTGATGGTCTCTTCAGCAGAGCCAGCACAAATGTAAATTCTATCTGCATTCCAATCTTTAGCAGCATCTACACAAAGCTCAAACAATTTCCTTCCTATACCTTTTCCTCTATGCTCTAGACTAATAAAAATTTGGTCTAATAATATGTACTTGTATTTGCTACCAAATAAGTCTCTATTCACAGCTGAAAATCCTAGTAATTTATTATTTACATCAAACGCACCGAATCCGCACCCCCCAGATAAAATTGTATTTCTCAAACTGTTATAATGTTTATCATATCCATTTGGCCAACCATTATCTTGGTAATTTATATCTAATAACTGACGCTTCCCATTTATATCTCTCCATGCCTTTCCAATGAATTGTTGTGGATTAATATCTATTAAGTGCTCGCAATCATGTAACTCCAAACTTCTATATGTGATATTATTCATTGTTTTCCCTACCCTCCATTGTCAATTGCTTTAATATTTATCATTATTATTATTCCAATTAGGAAAGTACTCCTTTATAGCAGCAATAGGGCAACTATACAACCAAGTCTCTATGGATAATTCTATATACTTATTTGTTTGATCTTTTATCTCTTATATTTATTTTCATCAGCACTCAATGCTGACTTATCTAAAATTAATGGCTCTTGATGTGACCATTAGTCACATGACTCCTAATCACATTATACTATGCCTAGGATAATATTGTAAATAATATTTTATTATTTTTTAATATTTTTAAAACACCTAAATTGAAAGACAAATTAAACTACTAGAATGTGATAAATGATGAATATAGTAGCTTTGACAAGAACACAAAGATTAGAACTAAAAGAGTGATTAGTTATATTTTATAACAAATTATAAATTACATTTTATCTCAGTAATCTTAAAAAACAGAATAATGTTATAGCTAAAGCATTGAATATTAAAAGATATAAAATTAAAAAAATACTATCTTCTCGCCATCCACTAGTAACAAGATAACCTTAATTTTTTTGAATTCATATCTCAAATTCAAAATTTCACTTCTAAATTTTCTTTTAATTTTACTCCAACAACATTTTAACAAGCTCAAATAGATATTTTTTTATTAGTAATTCCTATAAGTCCATATTTCTATAAAATAAAGCAAAATAAATATAATAACTTTGCCTATTGTCCTAGAAATAGCATCAAAAATACTGATATCTCCATCATAGAAACATCAGTATTTTAACTAATGATACATCAGCAGTGTAATAATTTAAACTATTAATTCTTTTTATATCCCTGTATCTTCAGACTCTAGGTCAACCACTAGGGTCACCTTAAAATACTTTTTAAGCACCTTTTTTCTTGTCTTATGCTCTTTTTCTATGAATACGAAATAGTCATGAAAGTACTTGAATCTAAGGATTTCTATATAGTTTTCTTCTCTATCAACGCAATGCACTCCACATGCTTTGTTTGAGGAAACATATCCACTGCTTGTATCTTTTTAACCTTGTATCCTTCTTTTTCTAAATATTCCAAATCCCTGGCTAAAGTCTCTGGGTTACAAGAAATATATATTATCTTTTCAGGGCTTAACCTAGTCATAGATGATAGGAAGACTTCATCACTACCAGCTCTTGGAGGATTCATTATAACTAGATCGATCTTTTCATCTTTGGAAGCTAGTTCAAGCATAAACTCTCCTGCATCTGCCCTATGGAAGTATACATTTTCAACATCATTGTTTTTAGCATTTCTTATAGCATCTCTTACGCCATCTCTGTTTATTTCCACACCTATTACTTCTTTTACCTGGTCTGCTACTATTAAAGATATAGTTCCTACTCCTGAATATGCATCTATTATCCTTTCGTGGCCTTTAAACTCCGCCATTTCTATAGCCTTCTTGTAAAGTATAGCTGCTTGTTGTGGATTTATTTGGTAGAAGGACTTTGATGATATCCTAAATTTCATTCCACATATGATATCCTCTATAAAACCCGGTCCATACATATTTGATTCCCTATCACCCAGTATCATAGATGTATTTTTATTGTTTACATTTAAAATCATTGTGCTTATTTCTGGATG
>CAZBAK010000026.1:2310-7926 GCA_964489715.1 uncultured Tissierella sp.
TTTATATGTTAGAATATAATTATTACTAAAATTAAGGAGCTAAAAAATGAAAGCAAAACATTTAGAAAATCAAGAAAAACCTATAATTTATAAGAGTAAACTAAAAGAAGTTAAGGGCAATATTATCTACTTCCATGGTGGAGGATTTGTCTTTGGTAGCAATCAGGATCTACCAGAATACCACATAGAGGAGATAACTGGAGCTGGTTACAATATACTATCCTTTAATTATCCCCTGGCACCTGAAGCAGATTTTAAAGTAATAACTGATTATGTATTGGATAAGATAAATAGTTATACTAGGGATATGGACACTCCTTATTTCCTTTGGGGAAGATCTGCTGGTGGATATCTGTCTTTATTTGCCGCCTCTCAAGATTTAGAAAAAAAGCCCAATGGAGTTATCTCCTATTATGGCTATGGATTATTTGTTCCAGATTGGCATTCTAGTCCAAGTCACTATTATTTAAAGTATTCTTCTGTAAAGTATGATTCTGTAAGATCTTTAATTGAAGAAGAATATCTACTGAGTGCACCTGTTAATCCAAGATTTTTAATTTATTTAAATTCTAGACAGACTGGAACTTGGTTGAGAACTTTATCTAATATTAGTGAAGAAGATTTTTTGGGGAAATTTAGTTTAAAGGAAGCAGACTTTAATCAATTTCCACCTGTATTGCTAGCACATAGCACTAAGGACAATGATGTTCCTTATGATGAGAGTTTAATTCTTTCAAGAAAAATCAAAAATTCTAAACTACTAAGCTTCAATACACCAGATCATGACTTTGATAAAAATACCGATTCTATAGATACTATAAATCTAATCAAAGAAACAATTGACTTTTTAGATAGTAATATTTAATCTAGTTTCAAAGTTTATAAAAAAAGTCCAAGTTTTTTCTTTTAAAAGAAGACTTGGACTTTTTTCTAATTTGATTATAATATATTTCAATGCTTAAATTTTTATTCCACGCTGATCAAATACCTTTTGTGTTATCTTAAGAGCATTTAATACACGTGGGAAGCCTGTATAAGGTAGAAGATGCATGATACATCCTACAATTTCTTCAGCTGTTAAACCTACATTTAATCCAGAATTTATGTGTATTTCAATCTGAGGCATTCCCTGGGAAACAAGACTTGAAATTGTTGTAAGCACTTTTTGCTTATTATCTAGGCCTGGCCTTGAATAAATATCACCAAAGGCATATTCTACAACATACTTACTTAGATCAGGAGCAATGTCTTTAAATGCTTCACCTATTTCCATTTCTCCTGTTGGATTCTTTTCATCATGATCTTTAGTAAATTCCTGTATCTTCTTTATACCTTTTTCATAGCGTTCTTTTGACATTTAAAAATCCTCCTTATTATTATATGTGCATTCTCTTGTTTATTTCTGACTTTATTTCCTTACCTTGAAATATAAATATGGCAGCTAATGAAATAATACTAAAGCCTATACTTATGATAGATGGATATACAACATTTACTAGGTTAAAAACTATAAATATTGCGGGAACAATACCAAATATACCATCTATAAGAGCATAAGTTACATAGTCCCTGCTACTTAGCTTCATTATTTTTGCTGTTACATACATTATAATCATAGCTGAAACACAGGCTATGGGTATAACGTAATCTAAAGACCAACCCCTCCAGCCTATCTTATAGTCCCAAAATACAGCAAGCATGGAAATAATTATAACCTGCCATATTATCTTTTTAGGTATATGATATCTCTTTTGTACTATAATTATCAATCCTACCCAGATACTTATAACTGCCAGCAAAAATAGTATAGGCCAATTTATCCTGCTTGGAAATATCATATCTATTGCAAAACTAATAACTACAGCTACTATAGATATAAATATCATTATTTTAAGTGCCAAGTTACTCTTATAAAAAGGTTCTATTTGAGGAAATACTTCTTCACTTTCTTGACTTGGATCTTCTTCTAGCCTGTTTTCACACAGTGTACATCTTTCCCTATCTTCTCTTATACTGACCTTACAATGCCTACAGTATTTCATCTTACCACCTCTTTACATATTGGATGTGATTTCTATTTTTATATCTCTATTTGAAAGAAATTGAAAAAAGACCCTCTGTATATCAGTTTCTATATAGGGAGATGTAAAAGTAATCACTAGATTATCCCCATAGGAACAAAATGTAATCTTTGGAGCTCTTGCACTTACACATACACTAAATTGCTTTATATAGTTTTCGAATTCCTTGGCTGTCTTTATTCTCCCAACATTTGATAGAGAGGAACTTATGCTTTTATCATTAAATTTATCTGCTATCCTCATAAAAAAATCTTTTATGGTCAAAGGTACTACTCTGGCTATAGGATTGTTTTCAAATTTCATAAATCGAGCAAGCTTTAAGTTTATACTTCCTTCTTCTAGACCTTTTTTAAACTCCTTGTCTACATGTTTAACTATATCTTTAAATTCTGCACTATTATTTTGAAAATCATAGCTTATATTCATAGTAGTAAAAAAGTTTCTAGCTGTTGAAGAATTAAAATAGCCACGCAAATTTACAGGTACAGATATGACTATGGGCTTTCTCCTCTTGTTTTTAGGCATATCAGAATAAATTGAATATAGAAGAAGTGAAGTTAAAAACACAGTTATGCTTGTTTCATACTCTCTAGAGATATTTAAAACTTCCTTTACAGACATGGCCCCTTCAATTACCTTCATCTTATTTTCATCTATTCTTTTACCTCTTATGGTATATGCAGTCTTATATTTTTCTTTTTCTGTGCTTGTATCTTCAATCTTTGAACTATAGTTTTTCCAAAAACTATCGTCCATTTTTTGACTTATTGAAGCTCCATACTCAAGGCTCGGCATATTTTCACCTATTTCTTCACCATGGTTGATCTTCATATAATAATATATCAAGGTCTCTAAAAACCATATGGCACCTGCTCCATCTGATAGGGCATGAAACAATTCTAAATTTATCCTTTTTTTATAATAAGATAGTCTAAATAAAAGATTCTTTTTTCCAACTATATAAATTGGAGCACAAGGATTAGTAGTTTCCTTTTCTACTTGAGGATAGATATTGCTCATTTCTAAATAGTACCAAAAAAACCCTCGTCTCAGTATAGATCTATAAATTGGAAAACTATCTAATGTTAAGTCTAAGGCTTCTTGAAGGTTTTCTGGATTTACTTCACTATATAATTCTGCTGCTATTCTGTATACCTTAGTATCCTTATTGCTGGAAGTTGCTGGAAATATCTTTGAAGCATTATCTAGTTTTTTCCATTCTACCTTTTCTTTTTTATCTTTACTTTTCATATCTTCACCACTTAATTTTTATTCTCATTTTTAAATTATTTACTCTAATATACACCTTATATTTATAATTATACCTTAGTTATTATATTTTTGCATTGTTTATATGTCTAGATTGGCCACTATATAAATCAACTTCTCTCCTATAGGGAAAAAGCAGTTAAGATAAATTTATCTTAACTGCTTTTTCCCTATAGACACTTCTCATAATTTCCTTTTTTAAATACTTCTATTAGATATATCACTATCTTTTTTTAGAGCATTTTTGTTAGCCCTTCTAGTATTTTTATCAACAACCGATATAGTTACTAGTGATATCAATGATCCTAGGGAAATTGTCCTTAAGATGACAATTGAAATATCCATTCTAGTTATATTTTTATCGTTTTTCTTTATTATATCATCTAGCTTTTTTGTTGGTGTTCCAACGAAAAGTAGTCCTATTACATTTTCATTTCTATCTTTTACAGGTTCATAGGCCGCATAATAGCTTTCTCCTAATATATCTGCTTCTCCTATATAAAGATCCCCATTTATTACTGTATCATAGGCTATATGGTCTTTTCCTAGATATGTGTCTAAGGCTCTTTCATTTTTATCAGACATAATATTTGTTGAGATCCTTTTAAAGTCATCTCCAACCTTGACAAAAATAGTAGCCTTATCTCCTAATTCCTTTAATATTCTATCTACAACCACAAATCTATTTTCTATGCTCTTACCATCTCTATCTAAAAGGGTTCCATTTCCCTGGGTTAATCTTCCATAGGAATTGTCAATATATCTCATCTTTAAATTTATGCTTTCTTCAACCTGCTCCTTTAACAGCTCATCTTTTATATCATTCATATATTTTGTTGTATTTGAATAACCTAATAGGGCCACAATCATACTGGCTAATAGGGCTATCATTCCAGAATAGCCTAATAATTTTATTCTATTGACTTTCATCATCCTTCTCTCCCTTTTGCAGTTTTTTCTTCTCACTTTTCCTAGAAGTTATTTACATTTCACATTCATCATCTAAGCATATAAATACTTTCTTAAAAGCAAGCCATGCAAAACAGGCAATAGCTGCTATTGTACCAAGCCTTCCTCCAATGCCTGGATATGCTTCACTAGCTAATATAAATAGGATGCCTGTCATTAAAGATATTACGGACATTTCTAAAAGATTTAATGCATTTTCAATAGATATCATTCCTGCATAGGATGAACAGGCTGCAGCAGTGGCCAAGACACCACCTATTAAAGGGAAAAAATAGGGAAGCATAAGTCCAGAGACTAAAGTTATAATGGAGGAAGAAATAACGGCCCCTCTTTTTAAAATATGGGATACTGTATAGGTAGCTATACCTGCAAGTACTGAGATTATCAATATAATTGTTTCTTCCATAAAAATCCTCCTTGTTAAACAAAAAATCTTATTATTGTCTTAGTAATTATTGTGGATAGGGCTGCTGTAGTTCCACCCTTGCCACCAATCCCTTCATAAATTTCCATAGTAACCAAGAGAATTATTCCAACTACTAGGCTCCCTAAGGCAGCAGCAGTCATTGAAGGTATAACTGACAATGAACTCATACCTACAAAGGATGATGTGTATGTTATACTGGCTAATTGATTGGAAAGAAATATGGCAGCCATTACACCTACTAAGCCATTTGCAATAATTGGCCCATAACCCATCCTATGATTTATAAACCAGGTTAGGGTAACTCCTACAAATGCACATACCAATACATAGAATTTGTTTTGTTTAACTCTTGTTTTATCATCTCTTTCTATTACTTTTTTAAAATGATCTACTATGCTTATAACAAATAAACTTCCAATAATTATTATGATTTCTGTTTTATAAAAACTCCTATCCTTAACTGCAGCTGAGATCAGTAGGCCTCCCCCAGTTACAATAAAAGCTATCAATCCAAACAATCTTGTAGAACTTTTACAAAAAGATCTTTTATCCATTCTATCGCTCCCAATATTTTACAATTTTAAATTGTAACTATACTATACAATTAGTTTAATTTATATTCATTTAAAAAGCAATATAGAATTCCAAGTCTAGAAAAAGAAAGTAGAAGTTAGTGGAAATCTTATAAAAAACAAGCCCTTAACTTTTTTTAAAATTAAAGACTTATCTTTATTAAAATTTTTTTTAATCCAATCTCATACCTACACCATATACTGCATTATCTTTTTTCAAGGCCAGATATTTATATGTTTTTCCATCTTCAACCCTCTTTTTAATAGGTGTTGTGGCAAAACTAGCCCCTTCTTTTAA
>CAZBAK010000026.1:8026-11964 GCA_964489715.1 uncultured Tissierella sp.
GCCAATTCTTCTGTTATTGTTGCACTTGACTCCTGGGTTAAGGCTGCACTGTCTTCACTGATGGACATAAGATTTTGAAGGAGCTCTTCTATGTTTTTAACTCCACTGTTTATCCTGCTTCCTGTCTCACTTAATTTACCAGCAGAATTTGAGGCTCTGTTAGTCAAGTCACCTGTTTGATTAAATATTTCTTCTATTTTAATTACCTCTGTATACTGGCTTTCAGTTGCCTTAATAATACGCTCAATACTTTCATTGGATTCAGAGACACTATTTAATAAGTCCTGCGACTCCCTATCTATACTTTCTACTAGATTTCCTGTCTCTTCTGATAGCTTCTGTATTTCACTAGCTACAACTGCAAATCCTCTTCCTTCTTCACCTGCTCTTGCAGCTTCTATACTGGCATTTAAAGAAAGCAAATTGGTTTGGTTAGCTATCTCTCTTACACCCTTTGCTTCATCTATTATATTGGCAACATTTCTATTTGTTATATCCATTACTTCTTTGATCTCTACCATAACTTCCTGAGTCGTTTCTGCCAACTTTCTAAACTCTTCAATAGATGTAACTCCTATATCTTTTTGATCTTGTATATCTTGTATGCCAAGCTCTACTTCTCTGGCTTCTATATCATTTTCTTTTGCAACATCTCCAAGATCAGATATGAAGCTATATATTTGCTGGGTATCTTGAGACTGGTTGCTAGAACCTACAGCTATTTCTTCTATTGAATTGTTAATTCCCCCTAAATTTTTAATAAGCTGGTTATTTCTTTCTTCTAGAGCTTCAGATGATTTTTGTAATTTCTCTACTATTTCCAGCACTATGTTGGATAGGGACCTATTATTTTCCCTTAGCTCAAGTTCTTGATCTCCACCAGAATTTATACTGTCTTTATAGATAGAAATATTGCTATAGACTTGAATAAAACCCATTACTAGTATTATGGCTAAGGCAATATTACTATTAAATCCAACCTTAAAAGTCAATACAAAAACTATCAAAATAAGCAAATAAATTATTACATTAATTAAAACAAGTTTATCTTTATTAAAAGTTTTTTTAAACATATTCTCCTCCTATTATTATATTTTAAATTTCTTTACTAATAGATATATCGACTCCATAGCTTTATATTTAAGCTTTTATGGAAACTATTTATAAAAGTTTTTCTCATAAGAAAGATGAATTTCTAAATAGAAATTCATCTTTCTTATAGGATTTATTCTTTTATCCAGTTGTTTAAAGTGAATCTATCAATTCAAAGATCTCCTTGTTTTCAGGTATATCCTTCATAGAATGACCAAAGTGTACATATCTAAGGACTCCTTCCTTATCTACTAACATCTGTGCAGGCATTCTCCCTAATTTAAAGAGATTTACTTCTTGTCCATATAGCTTTAGTACAGAATGAGATTCATCTGGTATACCGTAAAATCTAAGTTGATTTTCATCCCAATATTTTTTAAACTTCTCCCTATTTTCAGGTCCAATTGCCACTATCTCTAGATCTTTTTCCTGAAACTTATCATAGTCTTGATGCAACTGCATCATATGCTCTCTACAAAAAGGTCAAACAAAACCTCGATTTAAAACAATTAAAACATTGGACTTTCCTTGAAAACTAGATAGCTTGAATTTTTCTCCATTTAAATCCTCCATCTCAAAATCAGGTGCTTTTTTATTTACTTCAACATTGGCCATTTAATTCACCTTCCTTAAAATATTTACTCCCCTATCAGAGTTTCAAACTAGGTTTTATAATTTTATTTCTTTTTATTAAATTCTACAATCTCTGACTTGACTTGAGAATCTAATTCTTCTGGGACCATTTTTGGTCTAGCTAGATAATAACCCTGCATATAGTCTACACCAAATTCTATTAATTTATTCATTTCAGATCTAGTCTCTACCCCTTCAGCTATAATCTTGATATTTCTATTTTTAGAGTAGGACAAGATATTCTTTAAAAGCTTCTGTCTGTTTATATCCTTATCTATTCCTCTTATAATATTCATATCTATTTTTACATATTTAGGTGACAATATTAGCAGTGATAGTTCACCATTATAGCCTGAACCAAAATCATCTAAAGCTAAGTTACTACCCCATTTTTTAACCTTCTTTTGCTTTGACTCTGTGCTATGGTTATTGCTCTGCTCATTTTCTGTAATTTCAATAACTATATTAGCTAAACTCTGGGCAAATCTTTCTTCAAATATAAGCAAATCTTCATCTGAAAGAGAATAATTTGGAATTGAGTTAATAAATAATTTAGCATCTTTAAAATTATCCCTTAATTTTTCATAGGCTTTCATAACTTCAAATAAGGTGAGTCTTTCTATTTCATATAGCTTGGATTGCGATTGTGCTAGCCTAATAACATCATAAGGAGATACTAAATTCTTAGTTTGTGGCCTCATTAAAGCTTCATAGCCAAATACTTCACCTGTCTTAGCATCTATGATTGCTTGAAAGGCATATTTTACCTTAGCATTATCTATAAAATAATTTAGCTCTTCCTTTCCATGTAGTAAAATTGAATCCTTGTCATAGTTTTCCCTATTAAATTCTGCCACATTGCCCTTTTCCTTGTTCTTTATTTCATACATGGCAAAATCTGAATACTTGATCAACTTATCATATTTAGAAGAATCTCCAGGATACCAAGCAAGACCCGCTGACGCTCTGATACGAATATTTTCTCCATCAGGAACTTTTAAGAATGAATTATATAAACTTTCCCTTATTTCATTTGTTATTTTTCTTATGTCATTTTTTTCTTTATACCCATATATAAATGTATAAAACTCATCTCCTGACATTCTAGCCACTATAATATTATACATGGTAAACTTTTTTAAAACTGAAGCTGCCTTCTGAATATATCTATCTCCGTATTCATGTCCATAGGTATCATTTATATATTTTAAATTATCCAGATCCCACATAACAAAGGCTGAATGGCCCAAGATACCTTGTTCCATTTTTTTCTTGACTATGGACTCAAAGGCCCTCCTATTGAATAGATGAGTCAATACATCATGGTCACGTTCATATTCAGTTTTATGTTTGGATATTATTCCCTCTGTTACATCTTCTATTACTCCTAATACTTTACCATCTTTTTCTTGCATTATCAGTTTGATCCAAGAAGTTTTTCCATCATCTTTCTTATAGCGATAGACATTAGGAGAATCTATTTCTGGTTCTTCTTTTATCTTCTTTATAATATCTATTAAATAAGATTTCTTTACATAATTATAGGATTCGTGGTTTTTGATTCCTAAGACTTGAAAAAATGTGTTGGTATAAAAAGCATTTTCTCCTTCTTTTTCATATTCAAAAGCTCCCATGGGTATATTTACCATATTGATAATCTTAGATACCTTATGGGCTGAATCTAGAACCTGATTGTTAAGTTTTTCAATTGCAAGGCTCAATTTATCTATCTCAGGTATATCTGTTTCAATAAGTTTAAGAGGTTCATTAGGATCACTGTCCATTACACTCTTCATTAATTTATTGATGGGCTGCATAAACAAAGTACCTACTATATATACAAGGAAGATTCCAATTCCCAAGGAAATAACTAGGGAGATTATAACAGATATTATTATATTTTTTATGGGTTTAAATAAATATTTTTCTTCTACAAAACCTGTAATACTCCATTCTTCTTTTACAAAGGGAGTACTTTCATTATATAGTTCGAGATTATGGCTGCTTGCATATAGTTGACCATCTAGCTTTTCATTTTCCCTTATCTTATATATATTTCCATGGTCAATTTTTTCATAGTCATTTTTTTCGGATTCTGAAAATATATTATACATAGGCCCACTGGAAAGAACTACTTCATCCCTATCCTTGTCTCTATCATATAGATTTAAAGTATAAAAAGTTTAATGAGAATCTATTGCCAGGTGTAGATA
>CAZBAK010000026.1:11974-23532 GCA_964489715.1 uncultured Tissierella sp.
CAGCTAACTCATCATATTTCAATTTTTTCGCTAAGTAGTCTACAGTTAAACCTACTCCTACAACTCCATAGGGCTCTCCATCCTCATCCAAGAGAGGCAGGGAATAGGTTATAATCTCTATGTCATCTTCACTCAATCTAAAGGAACTACTCCAGTATCCCAAGTCCTCAAGTTCTATTTCTGGATCTACTTGGGCTGCTCTATAGGGTTTATAGTAAAATTCTGAAGCTTTCTCTTCTTCTGATAGATTAAACTTATATGACCAATTGCTATCAAGCGGGACTCCGATCTTTTTAGCCACATCTATGGAGCCTCTTTCCATCAATATATCTGAATTATCATTTGTATTGATCAAGGGATCTAAATCTCTTAAATGTATACCCTCATGACCCTTCTCTCCTTCTAAAATTACAAATATCTCTGTAACACCACTTTGTCTTAAATAAGATACTGTCTTCTCAGCCATATCCTCTAATAATCCATCTACTAAGCTTTCATCTTCTCTTGCTCCAGACTTCTTGTACTCATCCTCTATATATTCTTGAAAGCCTCTTATGTTTGACCAACGTTGCAACATCTCTTCTTGCATATCATTTTTTCTCACAAGAACACGGTTATCTAGTATATTTAAATATTCATTTGATATATTTTCTACCGTATTTCCACCAAAAATAGCTATTCCAAATAATATTACCTGAACCAATAAGACTATCATCATAGTTTTTATTAACTTATTCTTCATCTTTAACTATCCTTTTTAGTTTTTCTTCAAACTCTAAAAACCATTCCTTAAACTTCTCTTCAGAGCTAAATTTCTCTACTGCATCCTTATGGTCCATACCTTCTTCCATAAGATTTATAATCTTTTCTCTATCCCTCTCTGCCTTACTTTTAAACTCTTCTTCCAATAAGCTTCTTGCTTTAAAACCTTCTTTAAAAGCCTGGCTAAAATATAAATTATAGTTTTCAACCTGTTCCATAGCTAGAGGAAGGGTAGCTTGTAATTGCTTTGCCAGTTGCTTGCTATCTTCTTTAAACTCTTCTTGGATTAGCTGTTCACTATAGGCTGATTTCTTTACAGGAAGATAACCAGTTTTCAGGGAGAATTCTCTATTTCTAGCATCTTGTGTAAACCATTTTAAAAATTCAACTGAAGCTTCTTCATGGGCTTGGTCAGATTCAAGAACCACTATGCCAGCCCCCTGTTGGACAGCACATGGACTAGTATCTTTAAAGTTAGGTAGTGGAAGTACCAATAGTTCAATAGGATAACTATCATTGTCATCTATAGTGACATTTTCTGGAAAATATGTTGCTCCTGTTGTAGATCCTACTAGGGCTATTATTTCTCCAATTTTAGCATCATCACTACTAAATTTTCCATAGGAACTATAGTAGCCACTTATATAGGGTATATAATAATTATCCCACAATTTTTTCATAATATCATATTGAAGATCTACCCTTACCTCTTCCTCTTCTACTTGAAATATTTCTTTTCCCAATTGTTTTGATCCTACTAGGATATAATTAGCCAGAGCATCTCTTCCAAAAAACGCCTTTCCATCATTTTTATCTTCTGTTAAACTGTCTGTCCAATTATAATATAACTCTCCTGCCCTTCTTATGCCTTCCCAACTTTCTAGATCTTTTATACTTGCTCCTGTAGCTTGAGCAAATTTATCCCAATCAGTTTTATTTACCATTAGAAGCTCTGTGGCCTTAGCTATTGGAAATATTTTAAACTCCTTATCCTTTCCTAAACGTCCCTCTTCAATATATGAGTCCACATAGTCTTTTATTTCTTCCTCTTTTAAGTAGTTTTCTAGATTGACTATAATATCTCTTTTGTCCAGATTGTAAGCAGTTTCTGAATAAACCGTAACCATATCAGGAGTTTTGCTAGCACCTACCTTATCTTCTATTGAGTTAAGTATTTCTCCTTCTAATTGACCTATATTTCCCTGGCCATAGGCTTCTACAATAATACCTTTTTCTAAGCCTAAGTTTTCATTAAATTCTTTTACAGCTTCATCAAAGGCCAATTTTTGAGCTCCATTATAATAGTGCCATATCTCAAGAGATATCTCTTCTTCTCTATCTTTAGAGCAGCCTGATAATATTAGAATTATTAATACAATATATAAACTGAGCAATCTTTTCTTTTTCATATTTTTCATGGTCAATTCTTCAATAGTCCAATCTGAAAACAGACCATACTACCTCCTTTAAATTTATAGCTTATCTATCTTATATACCTATATCGGATAATCTATATATTAATTAAAGAAAAGATTTTAAATATGTGACATATTTAAAATCTTTTCTTGTAATTGATTTTATTGATTTCTTATTTGTTCATCATACATGTTTTTATAGAAGCCATCTTGAAGCATTAGGGAATCATGATCTCCTCTTTCAATTATCCTTCCCTTATGGAGAACAATGATCTTATCTACATCTTTTATGGTAGATAGTCTATGGGCTATTATAAAGGTTGTACGATTTTCCTTTAATTTCTCAACACCCTTTTGGATTACCTTTTCTGTCTCAGTATCAATATTAGATGTGGCTTCATCTAGAATCAATATCTTTGGATTCCTAATATAGGCCCTGGCAAAAGAAATCAATTGCTTTTCCCCTTGACTGAGATTGTTTCCTTTTTCAAATATTCTTTGATGGATTCCTCTTTTTACAAGATCTTCTCCACCTACATCTATAAGAGCTTTTTCCACATCTTCATCACTGTATCTATTATCCTTTAGTTTTATATTATCTTTTATATCAGTTTCAAATAAAAAAGCATCCTGAAGGACCACTGCCATATGCTGCCTCAAGCAGCTTCTATTTATATCCTTTATATTTTTTCCATCTATATATATATTTCCTTCTCTTGGACTATAAAAATTTAAAATCAAATTTATAATTGTACTCTTTCCACTACCTGTTGAACCAACAAATGCTATGGTTTCTCCACTTTTCACCTGGAAGTTTATGTCTCTCAATACATCTTCCTTGTCATAGGCAAAATATATATCTTCAAACTTAACATGGCCTTTAATATCTGGAAGTTCTCCACTTAACTCATCTTTAGGCTCTAAATATAGTAGATCAAATATATGTGTAGCAGAAGCATAGGATTGTTCCAATTCTCCCACTCTTGTAACAATAGTTTGTAGATTGTTAAAGATTTTAGATACATAGTCTATAGTTATATACATACTTCCAATAGTAACTGCATATATTCCAGTTATCCTACCAAGTCCAAAGTATAGAAGTACTATAACAGTTCCAACATAGCTAACAATATCAATTGCCCTATATCCACCATAGCTTCTAACCTTAGTAATTTCTAAATTGGTTTCAAATATCTTGTCGTTAATCCTATCAAATTCTTCTTTTATATAGTCTTCCTTGTTGAAGGATTGAATTATCTCCATATTTTGTATATTTTCATTGATACTTGAATTTATATCACCTATATAGTTTCTATTGAGAGTTGTATATTTTCTAGTTTTAACCCTTACATCTTTAAAGATAATATATATTATTGGCAGAAGTATCAATAACATTAGGCCTACTCTAAAATTTGTTATAAGAATCATTCCATAAATACTGACAATCATTATGCTGGAGGTTGTCATATCTGCTAAAATCAGCTGGAACATCATCTTTAATTTATTTGTATCATTTGTAATTCTAGATACTATGCTTCCTGAAGGCAAACTATCAAAATAGGATATGGGAAGCTTTGTTACATGATCATAAACGTCCTTTTGTACACTAAAGGCGATCTTATTTGCTGCCTTTTCAAAGGATACTAGGGCTAGATTGGAAAACAATCCACTGAGCAGATAAACTATTAAATAGATTATCAGTAGTTTGACAATGGATATAAAATCTATTCTCTCTAGATCTAGCTTTATATAGTTATTTAGAATAAATCCAATAATTAGTGGCCCGATTATTTCCATAGCTGTTCTCAGCATAGATAGTAGCAAGCCAACTAATAAATCTTTTTTCTCATCCTTGGCATATTGTTTTAATTTCTTGCTTATTAGATTATTTCTACCATTATTCTTCATCAAATTGACTCCTTGCTGATTGATTTTTATACTGCTTAGCATACCATTTATCTTTCTCAATTAGCTCCTGATGGCTACCTCTTTCTACTATTTCACCATGATCTAAGACTATTATCTCATCCAGATCTTTAATTTGACTTATTCTATGACTTGAAATAATCATGGACTTTCCTTGTCTACTATTCTTTATATTGTCTATGATATTCTTTTCTGTTCTACCATCAACTGCACTCATAGAATCATCTAATATCAATATGTCAGCATCCTTTAAAAAACCTCTAGCAATGGCTATTCTCTGCTTTTGTCCACCAGAAAGAGAAATACCTTGTTCTCCAGAAAGAGTATCCAATCCCTGTGGAAATTCTTTTAAATCTTTTTCAAAATCAGCAAGCCTAATAGCTTCCATGACTTCTTCATCACTGGCCTCTGGCTTGGAAAGTTTAATATTGTCCCTAATAGTCTTTGAAAATATCATATGTTTTTGTGGCACATAACTTATTCTTTCTCTGATACTTGATCGAGTATAGTTATGGAGGCTCTTGCCATTGATAAATATACTTTCAGTTTCCATGGGATAAAGCTGTAGCAATTGCTTTAGGAAAGTTGACTTACCAGAGCCAGTCTTTCCTATTACTCCTAAAGATTTTCCTTTTTCAATTTTAATATTTATATCCTTTAAGGAGTTTTCTTTTGAAGAAGGATATTTAAAGCTATGATCTATAAATTCTATACTGGAAATAGTATTTATATCCCTAGCCCTATCTCTATCAACAATGTCTTCTTTATAATCTAGTACTTCTTGAACCCTATCCATAGATGCATTGGCCTGTTGCTTTAAGTTAATAAAGTTACCAAAGGCATACATTGGCCATACCAGCATATTTAAATAATAGGTAAAGGATATTAACTGGCCTATGGAAATCTCTCCCCTTGAAATTAAAATAGACCCATAGCCTATACCTATAATAAATGTAAAGGCAGGTATAATTCTTTGAACAGGAGTAAGTAGAGCTTGATACTTTACTACATCCATATTTCTATCTAAAAGATTTTTTCCACTTTCTTTAAATTCTCTCTGCCTAACTTTTTGAAGATTAAAAACTCTAACAATTCTTATACCTTCTATATCTTCTAAGACATTACTATTTAACCTATCAAAAGCTCTTTGAACCTTACTCCATCTAACCATAATTCTCTCTCCAATCCATATACTTAAAACCGCCAGTATAGGAAGGGGTACAATTGCAGCCAAAGTCAATTTTACATCAACTACTACCATCATCATTACAATTATAATTAAGGGGAAAACTGTAGAATCAAAGAGACTCAAAGTTCCAATACCAGCTAAATTGCTGATACTATCTACATCATTTGTAGATTTACCCATAAGGGATCCTGTAGAATGAGTCTCAAAGAACTTAAGGGATTGTCCTAAAAACTTTGTCATAAGATTGTCTCTGGTCTTGTAGTCTATTTCGTTTCCAGCCCTAAATATAAAATAGGCCCAACCCATGGCAAAGAAATACTTTATGGCTATAACAAATAAATTTAATCCCAGAATAATTAAAAATGTATTTAGTGCTATTGAATCCTCAAATATCATGTCTGATAATCTACCCGTTATATAGGGTGGCACTAGGCCCACTATATTGCTCAAAAACAAAAAGCTGATTGCCAAAATATATTCTTTTTTATAGTATGAAATAAACCAGGAAAATTTTCTAAACATAAGTCCTCCTATAAGATCTTTCTAATTTTCTTCTATTAATTTTACAAATCTAACCTTTGTTATTGTCTCTTTTTCAATCTTACCCTTTTTATCTTTTTTTATCAGTAAAAGATCCTGACTTAAGCCTGCCCCTACTGGTACTATCATTCTACCCATTGGTGCTAACTGGTCTACTAGTTCCTCTGGTAAATCTGCTGGGGCTGCCGTTACCATAATTCTATCATAGGGAGCATTCTCTTCCCATCCTAAGTTAGCATCTGCCAATTTAAATTTAATATTTTTATATCCTGCCTCATCTAGCCTCTTCTTAGCTTTTTCAAAAAGATCTTCTATTCTTTCAACTGTATATACTTCTTTAGCGGCCTGAGATAAGATTGCGGTTTGATAGCCTGAACCTGTACCTATTTCAAGAACCTTGCTATTCTTATCCACATCTAATAAGATTGTCATCTGCAAAACCAAGCTAGGCTGTGATATGGTCTGTCCATGGCCTATGGGAAATGGACTATCTTCATGGGCATATTCTTTGTATTCTTCCATAAAGTAACTTCTATCTAGATCATTATAGATTTTTATTATTCTTTCTTTATTATCCATACTATCTCCTTCTTTTTTTTATTTATCTATTAGTCTAATAACTATTATACCCTATTTAGCTTTTTCTATGATTTATATGTTAAAATATACTTGTATAAAAGAAGAATAATAAACTTTTAAATCGAAGGAGTTTTTTTATGGGACAAGTTGGAATAGCAAAATGTGAAAACTATAATTACCATGAAGTTTTAGAAAAGATAGATTTCCTCTTATCAAACTTAAAAATCCTAGAGAATCTAAAGCCAGGTAAGATCTTGCTTAAAACAAACTTACTTAAAAAGAATATACCAGAAGATGGAGTTACTACCCACCCCTTTGTTGTAGAAGGTCTGGCACGCCATTTTATGAAAAAGGGCTTCCAAGTTATAATTGGAGATAGTCCAGGAGGACCTTTTAACAAGTCAGTTTTAAAATCCGTCTATGCAGCTTCAGGCATAGGAAAGGTTGCTGAAAGATGTGGATGCCAGCTTAATTATGACACTGATATTATAGAGGTCAAGGCTACTGATGGTCTAGTAGTCAATAACTTAAAGCTAGTAAAGGCCTTTACTAAAGTAGACTATGTGGTCTCTTGTGCCAAGTTAAAAACCCATACCATGATGACCTATACTGGAGCAGTTAAAAATCTATTTGGTATGATACCTGGAGTTACAAAGGCAGACTATCATTTTAAGATGAATGATCCTGATAATTTTGCAAATATGCTTATAGATGTGTGTGACTATGTAAAGCCTATCTTTTCTATTATTGATGGAATTGAGGCTATGGAGGGAGATGGTCCATCAGCAGGAGATATTAGAAATCTAGGATTAATCCTCCTGGGAGACAATCCCTATGATCTGGATCTGGTAGCCTGTCATATTGTAGGCATAGAAGATGCTCCTACTAATATCCATGCACAAAATCGAGGATTGGCTTCTGCCAGCCTAGATGATATAGACTTTTATGGCTATCCTATGGAAGATATAGACGTAGAAGCATTTAAACTACCAGGATCAACCCATGTAAACTTTGTAGAAGATAGAATACCAAGCTTTGTAGTGGATTTTTTACTAGATAGGGTTAGGCCCTATCCTCAAGTAATCCTAGATAGGTGTATAGGTTGTGGTATCTGTGCTAGAGATTGTCCAGCAAAGGTAATTAGCATAGTTGATAAAAAAGCAGTAATAAATAAAGAAGATTGTATCAGATGTTTTTGCTGCCATGAACTCTGCCCTGAAAAAGCCATGGGAATAAAAAGACATCTACTCCATAGATTGGTTTTTGGTAAGTAGCTTTTAAGGGAGATATACTTACTTAAATCTATATTTATAGGCCCTTTTATGATATGATATTGTATTGTCTAGAGAAAGGAGATCAAAGAATGACTATACAAATTGTTACAGATAGTACAGCATATTTTACAAAAGAAGAGATAGAAGAGTATGATATTAAGATTGTACCCTTGCAAATTAATTTTCAAGGAAGGGATAGTTTCGAAGGTTTTCCAGGAGAGTTTGATAGTTTTTTTCATACACTTGAAAAATCTAAGGATTTTCCCACAACCTCACAACCATCAGCAGGAGCATTTGCAAAAGTTTTTCAAGAAGCTATAGAAGAAGACAAGGAAGTACTGGCAGTTTTAATATCCTCTAAGTTAAGTGGAACATATAACAGTGCGGTTCTAGGAGCAAATATGGTAGATAACCAAAAGATTACTGTGGTAGATTCACTAACAGCAGTTGGAAACTTAAGGCATCTGGTTATAGAAGCACAAAAAATGGCCCTAGAGGGCAAAAGCCGGCTAGAAATCCTAAACTATATAGAAGATCAAAAAACAAGGATGGGAATATACCTTACTGTTGAAACCTTAGATTATCTGAAAAAAGGTGGAAGATTATCTAGTACACAGGCTCTTATGGGGTCTATCTTAAATGTAAAGCCAATTCTACAGTTAGAAGATGGAGTCATTGAACCTGTAACCAAGGTAAGAGGAAAGAGAAAAGCTATGAAGGCAATCATAGAAAGTGTACCTGAAGATGCAAAAAATGTCTATATTCCACATATTCTAAACGAAGAAGATGCAAATGAAATCAAGAAAATTTTACAAGAAAAACTACCCCATGCAAAGGTTGAACTGACAGTCTTAGGACCAGTTATAGGAGCCCACCTTGGAATCAAGGCTATAGGAGTTTGTTTCACTTATTAAGCTTTAAATTTTAAAGCAAAATATTATAAATTCACATAACAATTAACATTTTCATAAATTTTAAAATTTTTTTATTTTAAAATTGTTAAATCCTATTTTGAAATTTATGAAAATGTTTTTAATTGTAGATAATCTTAGGCAATAATTTTAGCTAGATAAATAGATCCCTGTCTATTTTTATCTTAATCAGCTTTTACTGTGCCATAGGTCCAATCCATTATTCCACCAAAATCATAGACATTCCTATAGCCCATATCTAGCAATTTCTCTGAAGCAGCTTTGCTTCTCTGTCCACTTCTACAGTAAACAAGTATCTTTTCATCCTTGTCTGGCAATTCACTTTCTGCCAATTTTTCAAGATCATAATCCGGAATTAGTAAAGCCCCTTCTATGTGTTCTTCCTTGTATTCTTCTGGAGTCCTGACATCCAAGATTATTAGCTCTTCATTATCCATCATTTCCTTTGCCTTTTCTGGGCCAATTTTATTGTATTGAGCTTCTTCTAGGCTTATATTATTCTCTCCGCTTTTATCTTCTTTTACAGCTGGACTACATCCACTTAGGGATAATACTATTACTAGTAAAGTAATCAATATTTTTTTCATTATTATATCACCTTCCTATACTATGTTAGAGAGATTCTTTATTAGATCTTAATCATAGTATTTTATTTTTATTATATCATATTCTATATGCTAGTGAATTTGTTATAAGTCTATTAATTACCTCTATCTGCCATTCTTTCTTCCTTATCTATTGAATAAACATTTATTCCTACCATTGCTTCTCCTAAATTTTCAGATACTTGGGATAGTATCTTTGCATCTTGGAAGTTTGCTACAGCCTTTACTATAGCTGAAGCTCTTTTTCTTGGATCTCCTGATTTGAAAATTCCTGACCCTACAAATACTCCATCACATCCAAGTTGCATCATCATTGCTGCATCTGCAGGAGTTGCAACTCCACCAGCTGCAAAATTAACCACAGGAAGCTTTCCATTTTCATTTATATACTCTATATATTCAATAGGAGCTTGAAGTTCTTTAGCTGTATGCATCAGTTCTTCTTTTTTCAAACCATGAATTCTTCTTATTTCTGAATTCATAAGTCGCATATGTTTAACTGCCTCTATAACATCACCTGTTCCTGGTTCTCCCTTGGTCCTAATCATTGATGCACCTTCACCAAGTCTTCTTAGAGCTTCACCAAGGTTTTTAGCCCCACATACAAAGGGTACCTTAAATTCTTTTTTATCAATATGAAGACTTGGATCTGCAGGACTTAAAACTTCACTTTCATCAATAAAGTCTACTTCCAAGGCCTCTAGTATTTGCGCCTCTACAAAATGCCCTATTCTTACCTTGGCCATAACTGGAATTGAAACAGCCCTTTGTATGGCTTTGATCATCTGTGGATCTGAAGCTCTAGCAACACCACCATCTTTTCTAATATCTGCTGGAACTCTTTCTAGGGCCATAACAGCACAAGCTCCCGCCTCTTCTGCAATTTTTGCTTCTTCAGGTGTTGTTACATCCATTATTACTCCACCTTTAAACTTTTCAATTATATCCCTACTTGATTTATTTATCTTATTCACCTTACTACCTCCCATATTTTATAAATCTCCATTGAACTTTATAGCTTTACTCTACTAGTGTGATTATTTCATATTTTAGGCATAAAATCAATATTATTTAAGCTGATTTATTATGGATCAGTTTATAGAATTTAATATTATTTTTTAGAATAAGCATGTATATTCTCAGCTTTATAAGTTATAATCATATTAATACGGATAAAGAGGTGGTTTTTTTGGAAGAGCTTTCAACAAAATTAGCCGATACAGCAATTTTAGCAGGTCAAATTATGCTTGAATGCAATGCAGAGAGTTATAGAATTGAAGATACTATGAACTTTATACTTAGATCTTCAGGATTTAAAACCTGCGATGCCTATGCCATGGCTACTGCAATTTTCGTTACTATAGATGATCCTAGAATAACAAATATATCTATAGTTAAAAGAGTTAAGTATGACTCGACTAATTTAAAGAAAATTTCTCAAGTAAATGATATTTCAAGACAATTATCTAGTAATAGTATTGATCTTGATACAGCTTATGAAAACTTAAATGCTTTAAAAATTGAAAAACATAGTCCTAAATCAAAATATATAGGCCTAATGGCTATGTCTGGTTCCTTTGCGGGCATATTTAATGGTGGTCCCATAGAAGTTTTAGTAGCAACTCTAGCTGCTGGCATCTTGCCCTTAGTAGATATAATTGATCGAAAACTTAAATTAGGCTTCTTTGTTTCAAATATTTTATCCTTAGTTCCTATTGTTGCACTAATTGTTATGATAAAAAATAATATATTTAGTAACTTAAGTGCAGGAATATCTATTATTGGTGTTATAATGCCCTTTGTGCCAGGAACAGCTATAACAAACGCCATAAGGGATACCTTTAGAGGTGACTATATTTCAGGAGGAGCTAGGTTTTTAGAATCCTTTGCTGTAGCTCTATCAGTAGCCATAGGAGTAGCTCTAGGATTAATATTGTCAGGAGGTTATGATTTACTATGATTGTTCAATTACTTTTCGCACTAGTAGCTGTCTATTTTACAGCTTCAGTTTATCAATCACCTGAAAGGCTGCTTAAATATACTGCCTTAATTGGTGGACTAGGTTGGCTTACTTACTTGTTTTTCTCAAAGGACTACAATTTAATGCTAGCTACATACCTAAGCAGTTTTTTAATTGCAACACTATCAAATATATCAGCTATATATTTCAAAGTTCCTGTCACTGTATTCTTTATACCTAGTTTTATCCCCTTGGTTCCAGGAGCTACAATGTATAGGTCTATCTATTCTTATATAATGGGAGATACTCCTTCAGGTACTGCCTATTTACTAGAAACTTTCTTTATAGCAATTATGATAGCCCTTGCAATACTTAC
>CAZBAK010000027.1:0-11953 GCA_964489715.1 uncultured Tissierella sp.
TAATTCATCTGCAACTCTTCTTGCATCATCTGCATCAACACTTGCCGTACAAACTCCGTTTTCATCTTTTTCATCCCAATTTTTCATAAAAAGACCAATTACTTCATAGCCTTGTTCTTTAAGTAAAAGTGCTGCAACTGAAGAATCTACTCCACCACTCATACCAATTATTACTCTTTTTTTCATAAGATTCTCCTTTAACTTTATTTTTTTATCCCCATGTATTATATACTATAAAGGATTATTTTAAAAGTTATTCCTATAAATTTATTTTTATTATAAAGCCTTTGAATATGAAGTATTGAAGTTTACTAGAAATAATGTTAAAGTATTGATATATTGAGTTTTTTTAAGAGAGGAAGATTAATGCTTTATGGGTGAATACTATGAATAAATTTTTTGGCGGGATAATATATTATTTTGCAAAATTAATAGAACTTTTATTTGAAGGTCTAATAACAATAACAGAAGTAGTAGTAAATATTTTGATGGGTTTGGCAAAAGGTTTTTTAGCACTTATAAGTATGGGTGGATGCTTAATAATACTATTATTTGCAGGTCCACTGGGAGGATTTATACTATTAAATCCTATATTTATTTTCGCAGTTATAATGACTATTCTCATAATAATTGGAGGAACAAAGTTAATATCTTATTTAAAGTATAGAAAGTATATGATAACTGAGTTTTTATTTGATTGGGCAGATTATTATAGAACTGGTAAAGAAAAGACATTTAAATCATTTTATGAATATGGAAATAAATATAAGAGTATGGAAGAAGAAAAGAAAAGAAGAGAATGGAAAAAGAGGCAAGAAGAACAGCAAAGACAATGGGAAGAAAGATTTAGGCAATGGAATGAATATCAAAGACAGGGTGGAGGCTATTATGGAGGTAGTCAAAGCCAAGGTGGATTTGGTGGAGCTACTTATCAAAATCCTAGTATAGAATTTAAGAAAAAGTATGAAGATAGTATAAGGGTTTTGGGACTTTCAGAGGATGCAGATATCTACCAGGTAAAGCTAGCCTATAGAAAAAAAGCCAAAGAATATCATCCAGATATAAATAAGTCAGAAAATGCAACAGAGATGTTTCAAAAGGTGAATGAAGCTTATGAATTTTTAAATGAAGCTAATATGGAAAGATATAAGACATTAAAATAGTCATCTTAGATGACTATTTTATTATAAATTATAGAATATATAATAGGGAAAGGTGATAGATATGGAAAGTATAGTTGATAGATTTAAAAGATATATAAGTATAGATACCAAGTCAGATCCAGAGAGTGTAAGTGTTCCAACAACTAAGAAACAGCTGGAACTTGCTAAACTTTTAAAAAGTGAGTTAGAAGAACTTGAACTTTCAGATGTAAAGATGGACGAGAATGGTTATGTATATGCTAGCTTAAAATCTAATATGGAGAAAAAAGTTCCCACTATAGGATTTATAGCCCACATGGATACTAGCCCTGATTTAGATGGAAAATGCACAAATCCACAGACCCTTATATATAAGGGAGGAGATATAAAATTAAATGAAGAATATAGTATAGGTGAAAGGGAATTTCCCTTTATAAAAGAACTAGTTGGAAAGGAACTTATAACCACAGATGGAACAAGTCTTTTAGGAGCAGACGATAAGGCTGGAATTGCAGCTATTATGGATGCTATAGCTTATCTTGTTGAGAATAAAGATATAAAACATGGGGATATTAAAATAGCTTTTACGCCTGATGAAGAAGTAGGAAGAGGAGCAGATTTATTTGATGTAGAAGCTTTTGGTGCAGACTTTGCCTATACTGTAGATGGTGGACCAGTAGGTGAGCTTAACTATGAAAATTTCAATGCAGCAAGTGTAAATATATTAATAAAAGGCAAAAATGTTCATCCAGGTACAGCGAAAAATATAATGATTAATTCCTTATTAGTAGGAGTAGAATTAGAAAACATGCTTCCAGCAAATCAAAAGCCTCAGTATACAGAGGGATATGAGGGTTTCTTTTTACTAATGGATATGAAGGGTACAGTAGAGGCTACAAAGATGCAGTATATAATAAGAGACCATAGTAGGGAAGAGTTTGAAAAGAAAAAGAATCTTATTAAAAAAAGTGTAGAATTTTTAAATGGAAAATATGGAAATATTATAGAGATTGAAATAAAAGATAGCTATTATAATATGAAAGAGAAAATAGAGTCTCATATGGAAATTGTTGAATTAGCTAAAAAATCTATGGAAGATTTAGGTATAAAACCTATTATAACACCTATTAGAGGTGGCACAGATGGATCAAGATTATCCTATATGGGACTGCCTACTCCTAATATATTTACAGGTGGATATAATTTTCATGGAAGATTTGAGTTTATTCCAACTGAATCTATGGAATTAGCATCTAAAACAATTTTAAAGATTATAGAAAACAATAATAAATAACTTAAAAAAGGTAAAGTAGATAAAACAATCTATTTTACCTTTTTTTATTAATGCTTACTTTCTTGTCTAAGTCTGGAAAACATCTCTTGAAATATGTTATAATTATTAGACATGGCTTATATAAGGAGAGAGAAAATTGAGTAAATACATTGAATTTAAAGATGTTAGGAAAACTTATACAATGGGTGAAGTAGAAATAAATGCATTAAATGGAGCCAATTTTAGCATAGATAAGGGAGAATTTGTAATAATTGCAGGAGCAAGTGGTGCGGGAAAGAGTACTATTTTAAATATCCTAGGAGGTATGGACAAGTCTACATCTGGAGAAATAATTGTAGATGAAAAAAGAATTGACAAATTAAGCAATAAGGAACTTATTACCTATAGAAGACATGATATAGGTTTTGTCTTTCAGTTTTATAATTTAGTTCAAAATCTAACTGCTATTGAAAATGTAGAGCTTGCAACACAGATAAGTAAGAATCCTTTAGATATATTACAAGTAATGGAGTCAGTAGGTTTAACACCTAGGAAAGATAATTTCCCTTCCCAGCTTTCTGGAGGAGAACAGCAAAGGGTTGCTATAGCCAGAGCTCTTGCCAAGAACCCTAAATTGCTCTTGTGTGATGAACCTACAGGAGCCTTAGATTATAATACAGGGAAGGCTATATTAAAACTCTTACAGGATACAGGTCGGGAAATGGGAATGACAGTTATAGTTATAACTCATAATCTTGCCATAGCTCCTATGGGAGATAAGATTATAAAAGTTAGAAATGGAATAATAGAAAGTCAGGAGATAAATAAAAATCCTACTCCAGTGGAAAGGATTGAATGGTAATGAAAAAAAAATCTCTTAGAAAAGATATGTATAGAGATATAAAGGGTTCACCAGGAAGATTTATATCTATTGTAGCTATTATAGCACTTGGAGTAGCATTTTTTGCTGGCTTGAAAATATCACCCCAAGATATGAAGTTTACAGCTGATAAATATTATGACGATTATAATCTTATGGATTTAAGAATTGTATCTAATTTAGGGCTTACAGGTAATGATGTAAAAGAGATAGAAAAGATAGATGGTGTAGAAGATGTAAGAGGGGCCTATAGCTTAGATGCAATAGCAGAAAACGGAGATAAGGAGATAGTTCTTAGAATTCATGATTTTGTGGATAGAGATCAGATAAATTCAGCAAGATTGTTAAAGGGAAGATTTCCAGAGAAATTAAATGAATGTGTAATAGAAGTGGAAAATGAAAATCTATTAAAAACAGAGATAGGTTCCAAGATAAAACTTTCATCAGGTAAAAAAGAAGACTTGGAAGAAGATTTAAAAAACACTGAATTTACAGTAGTAGGTTTTATTCAAAGTCCAAATTATCTCTCCTTTGAAAAAGGAAGTACAAGTATAGGCAATGGACAATTGCAGGACTATATAATGATACCTCAAGAGAATTTCAAGATGGAAGTATTTACTGATATATTTGTAAATGTTAAGGGAGCCAAAGCCTTAAATTCTTATAATGATGAATATTTCGATCAAATAAAACCAGTTGAAGATAAAATAAAAGACATATCCAAGTTAAGGGAAGATACTAGATATGAAGAAATATATGATGAAGCAAGGGAAGAACTGGATGAAGCTAGGGAAAAATATGATGAAGAGAAATTAAAAGCTGAAGAAGAACTAGATAAGGCTTTGAAAGAATTAGAAGACGGTAAAAAAGAATTAGAAGATGGTCAAAGAGAATTAGAAGAAAATGAAGATAAATTTTACACTGCTATAGAAAATGGAAAAAAGGAAATAGCAGATGCAGAAAAAAAGTTAAGAGATGGAGAAGAGGAATATAAAAAGGGTTTAAAACAGTTCAATGAAAGCAAAAGTCTTGCACAAAAAGAGTTTGAAAAAGCAGAAAAAGAATTAAAGCTAGCAGAAGAAGGAATAGCAACATTAAAGGATAATATAAATAAAATAGAAAATGCACTTAACAATCCTGAAATTCCAGAAGAACAAAAGAAAGAATTAGAAACACAATTGGAAGATCTACAATCAACTCTTTCTAAGACAGAGACTCAACATAAGGAGGGTAAAGCTGAATTAGAAAAGGCAAGAAAAGAATTAAAGTTAGCGGAAGAAGGAATAGGGAGATTAAAGGAGGCTATAAGTAAAATAGAAATGGCCCTTAGTAATCCTCAGCTTCCTCAAGAAGAAAAAAAAGAATTAGAAGTACAATTAGAAGATCTACAATCATCTCTGTCAAGCGCAGAGAACCAATATAGTGAGGGTAAAACTGAATTAGAAAAAGCAGAAAAAGAATTAAAGCTAGCAGAAGAAGGAATAGTAACATTAAAGGAAAATATAAATAAAATAGAAAATGCACTTAATAATCCTCAGCTTCCGGCAGCACAAAAGAAAGAGCTAGAAACACAGCTACAAGATCTGCGTTCTACACTTTCGCAAACAGAGGCTCAATACAATGAAGGTAGAGCTGAATTGGAAAAAAGCAAAAAAGAGTTGATAAATGCAGAAGAAAAACTAAAAGATAGCAAGATCCAACTTGATGATGCTAAAAATAGACTTAAAAATGAAAAAGAAAAATTAATTAGTCAAGAAGAAAAGGGCGAAAGAGAATTACAAAATGCAAGAGATGAGCTTGCAGAAGCTAGAGCAGATCTAGAAGAAGGAGAAAAAGAATATAAAGAAGAGAAACAAAAAGCAGAGGAAGAGTTAGATAAAGCCTTAGCTAAGATTGAAAAAGGTGAAAGAGACTTAAAGAAAATTGAAGAAGCCCAATGGTATGTTTTAGATAGAAATAAACACTACTCCTATGTAGATTATGGTGATGCTGCTAATAGAATAGATGCACTTGCCAAGATCTTTCCAGTATTTTTTGCTCTTGTTGCAGCCCTAGTATCCTTAACTACTATGACTAGAATGGTAGATGAGCAAAGAATAAATATAGGTACTTTAAAAGCTCTTGGATATGGCAAAAAGGATATAGCATTTAAATATATATTTTATGCATTTACTGCTACTATGATAGGCTCATTGATAGGTATATCAGTTGGGTATACACTCTTTCCAATAATTATATTTAATGCCTATGGACTTATGTATGCACTTCCTCCATTGGTTTTAAAGTTCAATTTAAGTCTAGCTGCTATTTTGATATTAGCATCTATAGCACTTACCACAGTAACGGCTTACCTTGCATCTAGCAATGAGTTAAGAGAGAATCCAGCTTCACTAATGAGGCCTAAAGCTCCAAGGTTAGGTAAGACTATATTATTAGAAAGAATACCACTAATATGGAATAGATTTAATTTTAGCTATAAAGTTACAATTAGAAACCTATTTAGATATAAGAGAAGATTTTTTATGACAGTTTTTGGAATAGCTGGATGTACTGCTCTTATATTAGCAGGATTTGGAATTAAAGATTCCATACAAACTGTAGTAGATCAACAATTTGGAGAAATAATTGTATATGATATGTCAGTAAGTTTGGATTCAGATGGCTTAGATGCACTAGATAAGGAAGATAATATAAAAGACTACAAAACAGTTCTTTCTGAAGGCGGGGAAATATCTTTTAAAGGTACAGAAAAAGATATAACTATTATGGTTCCTAGTGATACAAAAGACTTAAATAGATTTATACACCTAAAGAATAGAAAGAGTGGTAAAGATATTCATATTGATGATGGTATTGTTATAACTGAAGGTATGAGTAGAACTTTAGATATTAAAAAAGGAGATACTATAGAATTATCTAATAGTGATGATAAAAAAGTTCAAGTAAAGATAAATGCAATAGCAGAAAACTATACATTTAATTACCTCTATATAAATCCAGAACAATATAAGTCATTGTTTGATGGGCCTATAGAATACAATGAAGCTCTAGCAGTCTTAAAAGATACATCTAAAGATAAAGAAGAGAGTACAGCTAAGTCCTTAATAGATAATGAGGGAATTAATAATGTAAGCTTTGTATCGAGTAATAAGAATAACTTAGAAGACACTATAAATGGTTTGAATTATGTTGTTATTCTTATGACTGTTTCAGCAGGAGCCTTGGCTTTTGTTGTTCTATATAATCTTACAAATATAAATATAAGTGAGAGAATAAGAGAGATTGCTACCATCAAGGTATTAGGATTTTATGACAATGAAGTATCAGCTTATATCTATAGAGAAAATATAATATTGACTATTATAGGCACCTTAACAGGTCTCATTATAGGTATATTTTTGCATAGGTTTATAATAGAAACTGTAGAAATGGAGAGCTTAATGTTAGGACTTACACTTTCTATAAAGAGTTATATCTATGCTAGTGTATTGACTATAGTATTTTCAGTAATAGTTAATATAGTGATGCACTTTAAGCTTAAAGCTGTGAAAATGGTAGAGTCTTTAAAGTCTGTAGATTAATTATTTTAATAAGACTTTAATAATTTTTCAATTAAAGTCTTATAGTATATATATCTCATTTAATAAAAAAGAAGGAAGGAATTTTTATGACAAATTGTAACACATGTCCTAGCAAGGAAGCTTGTACAGTACCAGAAGATAAGTGTGGTATTGAAAACAATCCTCTAAATAAAATAGGCAAAGTGATTGGTGTCATGAGTGGCAAAGGTGGAGTTGGTAAGTCCACTATAAGTGTATTACTTGCTGAAAACTTAAATAAACTTGGTTACAAAGTAGGTATAATGGATGCGGATATAACAGGCCCTAGTATTCCAAGATTATTGGGAATTAAAGATGAAAAAGTTATGAGCGATAAGAAGAGTCTTTATCCTGCTCTAACAGAAAATGGAATAAAAGCAGTCTCATTTAATCTTTTGATAGAAGATGAAAACCAACCAGTGGTTTGGAGGGGACCTATAGTTTCTTCAGCTGTAAAACAATTTTGGACTGATGTAGCTTGGGGCGAATTAGACTATCTTATAATAGATATGCCACCTGGTACAGGTGATGTAGCACTTACTGTTATGCAATCTATACCAATAAATGGTATAGTCATGGTATCTATTCCTCAAGATATGGTATCTATGATAGTTGCAAAAGCTGTAAATATGGTTAAAAAGCTAGATATAAACTTATTAGGCTTAGTTGAGAATATGAGTTATATAAAATGTCCCAATTGTGATGAAAAAATCAGATTTTATGATGATGTAGACACTAAAGCATATCTAGATTCTATGGATATAAATCTTTTAGGAGAATTACCAATGACTAAAAGTATAGCTAATCTTTCCAATGATTCCTACAAATCTAAGAGAGAAGAGATAAATGAAGATTTTAAAGAGATAATAAAAAATTTTCTAGAAAGATAGAGAATATAAGAACACATCTTCAGATGTGTTTTTATATTGCTCATATATATATAGATATGAAAATATCCATATATATGATAAAATAGTATAGTAGAAAATTCATTACAATATGGAGGGAAAAAATTGGATCTTAAATCGAAAATTAGAGTTATAGAAGATTTTCCTATAGAAGGAATTAGTTTTAAGGATATAACAACACTTATTAAAGATAAAGATGCTTTTAAAGAAGTAATAGATTTATTTGTAGAGGACTTAAAAGAAAAAGATATAGATTATATAGTGGGACCTGAGGCACGTGGTTTTTTATTTGGTGCAGCAGTTGCTTATGCAATAGGTGCAGGTTTTGTACCAGTTAGAAAATCTGGTAAACTTCCTGGAGAGATAGTTGTAAATGAATATGCATTGGAGTATGGTACTAATACTTTGGAAATACATACTGATGCAATTAAAAAGGGAGATAAAGTTGCCATAGTAGATGATTTGCTTGCTACTGGAGGAACTATGCTTTCAGCTGCAAAACTTATAGAATCATTAGGTGGCGAGATAGTTGCCATGGAATTCTTAGTAGAGCTGGAATCTTTAAAAGGAAGAGAAAAACTAGAAAAATATCACACTAATTCTTTAGTGAAATACTATAAGTAGTTAGTTTGAATTTGTAAGGCAATAGTAAAGGAGTTTAAAAAATGCAAGTATATCCAAAAAAAGAAGATCAACTAGATATTCTTCATATAGATATGGATGCTTTTTATGCTTCGGTTGAAGAACAGGATAATCCAAACTTAAAGGGCAAACCCTTAATAGTAGGTGGAAATAGTAGACGAGGTATAGTCACTACTGCCAACTATGAAGCTAGAAAATATGGTATTCATTCTGCTATGCCTATATTTATGGCTAAGCAGATGTGTCCTAAGGGTATATTTGTACCTACAAGGATAAATAGATATAGAGATGTATCAAGAGAAGTATTTTCTATACTCCATGGCTTTACAGATCTACTGGAACAAGTTTCAATAGATGAAGCTTATCTGAATATATCTAATAAAAATAAAGATAAGATGGATGTTTGCTATGAAATTAAAAGAGAGGTTTTGGAAAATACAGGCTTAACTCTTTCTATGGGACTTTCATACAATAAATTTTTAGCAAAATTGGCATCAGATTGGAATAAACCTGATGGAATAAAGCTCATAAGCCCTGATATGGTACCAGAGATATTGTTACCCCTTTCTATAAAAAAGATTCATGGAATTGGGAAAAAAACGGCTAAAAAACTTAATGATATAGGGATCTTTAAGGTTGAAGATCTAATAGAATTATCAGAGAGTTTTCTTGTTGAATTACTTGGTAAGCATGGAAGTGAAATTTATCTTAGAATAAGAGGAGTAGATAATAGAGAACTTGAAACAGATAGAGAAAGAAAATCTTTAGGAACAGAGACCACCCTGAATATATCAATTAGAGATAAAGATCTTTTAAAAAAATATCTCTACGAGTTTTCTTTGGAGATAGAGAAGGAATTACAAGAAAAAAATATACAGGCTAGAACCATTACATTAAAGATAAAAGACGAAGACTTTAGATCTAAAACTCGTAGTAGAACATTGGACCATAGTATAAAAAGTTTAGATGAAATATACAGTATAGCTAGTATGCTGTTAGATGAAATAAAAATTCTAAAAAAAATTAGGCTTATTGGTCTCTCAGTATCGAATCTTTCTAGTTTAGATAAAGTTCAATTATGCTTATTTAATAATTTTTCTGAAGATATAGATGATTAAAGAGATACATAATATAACAAGTCAATAGAAAGGAGTCCTTAATTTTTATAAATTGAAATTAAAGGACTCTTTTATTATTGACAATAAAAAAAGAATATGATATAAATTAATCATTAGCACTCTAAGCTAATGACTGCTAAAATAATAGAAAAAGGAAGATAAGAATGGAAAAAAGAGAATTTAAGGCAGAATCTAAAAGATTATTAGATTTAATGATTAACTCAATCTATACAAATAAAGAAATATTTTTAAGGGAACTTATATCTAATGCCAGTGATGCTATAGATAAATATTACTATAAAGCTCTTACAAATAGTGATATAGACTTTAATAAAGATGATTTTTATATAGATATATCCATTGATAAGGACAATAGAGAGCTTGTTGTAAGAGATACTGGTATTGGTATGACAAAAGAAGAATTAGAAGACAATCTAGGTATAATAGCAAAAAGTGGATCTTTAAATTTTAAAAATGAAAGTGAACTAAAGGAAGATATAGATATTATTGGACAATTTGGTGTAGGTTTTTATTCTGCTTTTATGGTATCTGATAATGTGAAAGTAAAAAGCAAAGCTTTTGGAGAAGACAAGGCCTATTTATGGGAATCTACAGGGGCAGAAGGTTATACTATAGAAGAGACATCCAAGGAATCTATAGGAAGTGAAATAATTCTTAAAATAAAAGAAAGTACTGAAGATGAAGACTATGATAAGTTTTTAGATGAATATACTATTAAGGCACTTATAAAAAAATATTCTGATTTCATTAGATATCCTATTAAAATGCTCTTAACTAAAGAAAGACAGAAAGATGATTCAGATGAATATGAAGAGTATAAAGAATTAGAGACAATAAATAGTATGGTTCCTATATGGAGAAAAAATAAAAATGAATTAAAAGAAGAAGATTATATAAATTTCTATAGGGAAAAACATTTTGGTATAGATGAGCCACTTAAAACCATTCACTTTAATGTAGATGGGATGGTAAGCTATAGGTCTATACTTTTCATACCATCAAGTATGCCCTATGATTTCTATACTCAGGACTATGAAAAGGGATTAGAACTATATTCAAGCGGAGTTTTAATAATGGAAAAATGTGCAGAACTTCTCCCAGACTATTTTAGCTTTATAAAAGGTGTAGTAGATTCAGAAGATCTTTCATTAAACATTTCTAGAGAAATGCTTCAAAATGATAGGCAGTTACAACTTATAGCTAAAAAGATAGAGGAAAAGATAAAAGATGAGTTAAAATCTCTACTTGAAAATGAAAGAGAGAAATATATAGAATTCTTTAAGAATTTTGGTAAGGGAATTAAGTTTGGAGTGTATAATAACTTTGGAATAAATAAAGATAAACTAAAAGATCTCTTGATGTTTTATTCTTCTAAGGAAAAAGAACTGGTTACCCTGGATGAATATGTAGATAGAATGAAAGAGGAACAAAAGTATATTTACTATGCTAGCGGTGGCTCTATTGATAGACTAGATAAACTTCCACAATCTGAAATAGTAAAAGATAAGGATTATGAAATACTTTATCTTACAGAAGATGTAGATGAGTTTGCTATTAAGATTTTAATGAATTATAGGGAAATTGAATTTAGATCAGTTTCCAGTGAAGATTTAGGAATTGAAGAAGATAAGGATAAAAAAGATCAAGAAGAAAAAACAGATGAAGAAAATAAGGACTTATTTTCTTCTATGAAAGATATATTAGGAGACAAGATAAATGAAGTAAAATCTTCAAAGCGCTTAAAAAATTATCCGGTTTGTCTTTCAAGTGAAGGAGAAATTTCAATTGAAATGGAGAAAATATTAAGTAGTATGGGAGAAGACAACGATGTTAAAGCAAAGAAAGCATTAGAGATAAATGTAAACCATAGCATATTTGATACCCTAAAAAAGGTATATAAGGAAGACAAGGATAAATTTACACTTTATACTAAGCTCTTATATGATCAAGCATTGTTGATTGAAGGCTTGCCTATAGAAGATCCTATTGAATTTAGTAAAAATATTTCTAAACTTATGTAAATGAAAATATCTCTTGCGAAAATAAGCCAAAAAGATTATAATTAAATTGTATTTAAAGACTTATTTTTGGAGGCGAAAAAAATGAAAGCAATAGTAGAAAGAGACGATTGTATTGGTTGTGGTCTTTGCGTAACTATTTGTCCAGAAGTATTTGATTTAGATGATGAAGATATTGCAATAGTTATTGCAGATCCAATACCAGAAGATGCGGTTGAAGATGCAGAGGAAGCAGCAGAATCTTGCCCAACTGATGCAATTAGTATAGAAGATTAATTTTTAAAATACTAATATAGCTAGCTCAATTTTGAGCTAGCTATATTAATATAAAATAAAGTTTAGGAGGAAGCTA
>CAZBAK010000027.1:12053-21336 GCA_964489715.1 uncultured Tissierella sp.
AAAGTTTAGGAGGAAGCTATTGGAAATATTGAATAATTTTATATCCTATTTTTTAAGTTTTGAACCATTTGTCTTACTTCCCATTATAATATTTATCTTAGCCATAATATTTAAAATAAATATTAATACAGCAATAAAATCTTCCTTGCAACTTGGAATAGGATTTGTGGGGATCTTTATGACCTTTGATTATTTTGTAGGAGTGATTACACCAGTAGTAAGTGACATTATTGAGAGAATAGGTCTTGATATGCCAGTCTTAGATCTAGGTTGGCCTCCACTAACATCCATGGCCTGGTCCTTTAAATTTGCACCACTTTTACTAGTTGTCCTAATGATAATAAATATACTTATGATTGTATTTAAACTTACTAAAACTGTCAATATAGATATATGGAATTATTGGCATTTAATTTTTATAGGAGCATTAGTATATTTTGAAAGTAAAAATATATTATTGACTTTTATTATAACTATAGCTAGCTTTATACTTATACTAAAGCTAGCAGAATGGACAGCTAAAGATATTAATAAAGCTATGGATATGGATGGAATATGTGTTACACATTTAGCTTCCCTTATACACTATCCCTTAGCCCTAGTGGGGAATAATATAATAGAAAAGATACCTGGACTAAATAGAATAGATGCAGATGCGGAGGCTATACAAAAGAAACTTGGTTTATTTGGTCAGCCAATGTTTATAGGACTTATACTTGGACTACTCTTGGGACTAACTGCAGGCTATGAAATAAAAAAAATATTAGAAGTAGGTGTGAGGTTTGCAGCTGTAATCTATATACTTCCAATTATGAGCGGTATATTGGGAGATTCACTTATACCTATATCAGAGGGAATGAAAAACTTCCTAAAGAAAATCCCTAATATGGATCAAGCCTATATAGGTCTAGATGTTGCAGTATTATTTAGGCTTCCAGAGAATATGGTAACAATGCTTTTGCTTATACCTACATCTATAGTACTAGCTATAATTCTTCCAGGAGTTAATTTTATACCTCTAGGAGATTTAACAAGTATTTTATTGCCAGTAGCTTTTATAACTCTAGCTACAGGTGGAAATATAATAAGATCTTATATAATAGGAATACCCATACTTATAGGAAGTCTTTATGGAGCTTCATATATGGCTCCAACCCTTACAAATATGGCTTTGGATATGAACTATAATGTAGTAGATAATGCTATGTTTACAAGCTTTATAGACGGAGGGAACTCGTTTAGGCTATGGATAGTGACCTTGCTTAGAGGAAATTTAATAGCTATGCTTTTTATACCTATAATATTCTTATTACTATATTATACATACAGGCATGTAAAGAAAAGTCAAGTACAGAGAGATATATAAGATATATATGAATAAAAACACATCATAGTCGCTATGATGTGTTTTCTGTACTATATGATCTTAAAAAATCCTAATATATTAGGAGAAAAAAGAATTAAGATTGAAATTGTAAGCATGATCCAAAAAAATATCTTGGTTTTCTTACTAGATTTTCTTTTTTCAATGATGCTATATGACCAATATATAAGAATAGTTGTCAAGATTACAAATAGAGGTTTATATTTAGCCATTCCAGCAAAATAAGCACTTCCTAGAGCCCCTAAACCTAGGGGAGCAAGTAATATGCCGCCTGTTCAGCAAAGAGCAGCAAATAAAGATGTAAAGACTGATAATGCACTTATAATTTTTTCTTTCATTAGATTACCTCCCATAGATTTATATTATACTATAATAAACTTTATATAGGCAAAAATAGTTGACAATAAGAAGGAATATAATATAATACAATAATGACCGACCAGTCGGTCGAAATAATATAAATATCTATTAGAGGAGAATTCCAAATGAATAAATTAAAATATTCAGATAAAGAAATTCTTATTTTCCATGGTGTAATAAAGTTAATAAAAGAAGGAGAAAATTTTTATACCATAAAGGTATCTGATATTGCTAAATCAGCAGATATAGGAAAGGGAACAATATATGACTATTTTGCTTCAAAAGAAGAAGCTATATCCAAGGCCATAATGTATTATATTGATAAGGAGATGGAAATCTCCTATAAAAGAGTAGTGAAAAAAGAAAGTTTTAAAGATAAGTATTATGAAATACTCTTTATAATAAAAGAAGGTCACAAGAGCAATATGTTTATAATAAATACAATATTATCTTCAGTTGGATTTAAGGAACTATATAAACATCTTTCAGATGATTCTTGTAAGAAAAACTATTTTTTTGAAAATTTAAATAGCTTTATAGAACTTTTATTAGAAGCAGGTAAAAGAGAGGGTATAATAGATAAGGAAGAAGAAGACTATTATTTAACCATGTGTGTTAGAGGTTCAATATCTACTTTTTCTTATTATATTGGTAAGAAAAAATATTATAAAGATATAAGCTTGGAACAAGCTATGGATACATCTTATAAATTATTATTAAAATCACTTAGATAAAGAGGGGATAAAAATGGATGATAAAAAAGGAACAAAAAAGAACCCAAATAAGGGTCCAAAGAAAAAAATGATTTATTACTATATTATAGTGACCATAGTTCTTATAGTTATAAATACTATTATAAGACCTAACATAGCTAAATCTAAAATAAAAGAAATAAATTATGGAACTTTTATAAATATGATAGAAAACAATGAAATCAAAAATGTGAAAATAGGTCCAAGGGAAATAACTATAGAACCAGTTAAAGGAAATGATGATAATATCTATACTACCGTTAGAATTGATGATAAAGATCTGGTAGAAAGACTTGAAAAAGCTAATATAGAAGATTATAAAGGAGAGCTTCCTAAGGAGCTTTCTCCATTTTTAAATTTTATAATATCCTTTATATTACCTCTCTTGATATTCTTTGCTTTAGGACAACTTCTTTTTAGAAGTATGCAAAAGAAAATGGGTGGAGGAAATGCCATGAGTTTTGGTAAAAGTAATGCCAAGGTCTATGTAGCAGCTGAAGGTGGAAAAACCTTTAAAGACGTTGCTGGTCAAGATGAGGCAAAAGAAGCTTTGACAGAGATTGTAGATTTTCTTCATCATCCTCAGAGATATAAAGAGATAGGAGCTCAACTTCCAAAGGGAGCCCTTTTAGTAGGTCCACCTGGAACAGGGAAAACTCTTCTTGCAAGAGCTGTAGCAGGAGAAGCAGATGTACCTTTCTTTTCCATATCAGGTTCTGAGTTTATAGAGATGTTTGTAGGTATGGGTGCTGCTAAAATAAGAGATTTATTTAAGCAGGCGCAGGAAAAGGCACCATGTATAGTTTTCATAGATGAGATAGATACTATAGGTAAGAAAAGAGATTCAGGTGGATTTTCAGGTAATGATGAAAGAGAGCAAACCTTAAATCAACTTTTAAGTGAGATGGATGGGTTTGATGGGAATGAGGGAGTTGTTATACTGGCAGCTACAAATAGGCCAGACTCATTAGATAATGCTCTTTTAAGACCAGGAAGATTTGACAGAAGAATACCTGTAGAGCTACCAGATATAGCAGGAAGAGAAGCAGTGCTTGAAGTTCATTCTAAAGATGTAAAAATGGATGAAGATATAGACTTCAATGCCATAGCTAGAGCTACGGCTGGAGGTTCAGGAGCGGATCTAGCTAACATCATAAATGAAGCTGCCTTAAGAGCTGTAAAATTGGGTCGAGAAAAGATAATACAAGAAGATTTAGAAGAGTCAGTAGAAGTTATATTGGCAGGTTATCAAAGAAAAACAGCTGTAATATCACCAAAGGAGAAGAGAATAATTGCATATCATGAAATAGGCCATGCACTGGTAGCTGCAAAACAAACAGATTCAGATCCAGTTCACAAGATTACTATAATACCAAGAACATCAGGTGCACTTGGATATACTATGCAAATAGCTGAAGATGAAAGTGTTTTGATGAGCAAAGAAGAATTATTTAATAAAATAGTTACTTATTCTGGTGGACGAGCAGCTGAAGATATAGTTTTTGGTAGCATAACTTCTGGCGCAGCAAATGATATTGAACAGGCTACAAAAATAGCTAGAAGTATGGTTACTAGATTTGGTATGAGTGAACATTTTGGCATGATGGCACTTGAAACTGTTACTAATAAATATCTGGGAGGAGACTCTTCGCTTAGTTGTTCTGAAGAAACTTCTTACAAGGTAGATAAGGAAGTATTAAATATAATACAACTTGCATATGAGAAAGCTAAAGATATATTAAATGAAAATAGAGGAAAACTAATAGAAATTTCAAATTATTTACTTGAAATGGAAACTATAACTGGAGAAAAATTTATGGAGATGCTAGAGAATTAAATAAAATCTTTTAAAAAGAGAGGGAGAGAATTTATGGGAGAATATAGCGAAGAAGTTAGTATAGCCTATTATAATTGTGACAAGTCTGGACATATAAGATTAGCATCACTATTAGAATACTTAATAGAGACGTCCTCTCTTCATAGTGATTCTTTAGGACTAGGCTATGATGAAATGCTTAAAAGAAATTATGCATGGATCTTAAGTAGATGGAAGATTAAAATATATAAATATCCTAAGGCAAGAGATAAAATAAAGATTAAAACATGGATATCTAGATTTGATAAATTTTATGCAAATAGAGAGTTTGCTGTCTATGATAGTAATAAGCAACTAATTGCCAAGGCTTCTACTCTATGGGTATTTATGAATACAAGGAGAAAGAGACCTGTAAGAATACCTGCAGAGATATATGATAAAACTGAAATCCTAGATAAGAAAAATTTTCATGAATTTTTAGAGTATGATAAAGATTACAATAATCAAAGATCCATGGACTTCAGAGTTAGAAAGACTGATATTGATTATAATAATCATGTAAATAATATTAGGTATGTAGATTGGTTTTTAGAAATAGTAGAATTAGAAATAGAAGAAAAATATTTTTTAGAAGAACTTGATATATATTATAGAAAAGAAGTAAAATATGATAGTATAATAGAGTCAAGGATAAGCACTAAAGAGATAAAAGAAGGAAAAATAGAATTTTTCCATGAAATATATAATAAAGATATAGAAGAACTTACCACATTGGCAAGAAGTGTTTGGAAGAAAAGTTAGTATAGATTCACTATAAAACACAAAAATGGAGTGAGTAAAATGGAATACATTAATATGAATATGAAAAAACAAAAGACAATAGCCCTAGTAGCCCATGATAACATGAAGGACGAATTATTAGAATGGGTAGAAGATAATAAACATGTGCTACAAGAACATATTCTTTGTGGAACTGGAACTACAGCTTCACTTATAGAAGAAAAAATAAAGTTAAAAGTAAGGGCATTTAAATCAGGCCCTATGGGTGGAGATCAGCAGCTTGGGGCCAATATAAGTGAGGGTAATATTGATATTATGATATTCCTATGGGACCCTTTAGAAGCCCAGCCTCATGATCCAGATGTAAAAGCACTGCTGCGTATAGCTGTTCTTTATGATATACCTGTTGCAAATAATAGAGCAAGTGCAGACTTTATACTATCCTCACCTTTTATGAGTAAGGATTATAAAAGGCATATAATAGATTATGAGAATTTTGTAAAAGAAAGAAGAAAAACTTTTTTATAAGGTCAAATTATCAAAGCTCAATCTTTAAAAAGCTTGCTTTTAACTATAAATTACTTGCATTATTCTTAAACTGATGCTATTATTAAAATAGAACTTTAATTCAGTGGTAAAAGAAAGTAACACAATAATTTCTGCAGTGTCTTTTAATAAGTATAGTAGGGAATTTTTATTTGTGAAATTTTACAACTAATTAAAGAAATAAATTTTTCGGAGGTATATGAATGAAGGGTACAGTAAAGTGGTTTAACGCAGAAAAAGGTTACGGATTTATTACTACTGAAGAAGGCAATGATGTATTTGCTCACTTTTCACAAATCAATAAAGAAGGATTCAAAACATTAGAAGAAGGCCAAGAAGTTACGTTTGATGTTGTTCAAGGTGAAAAAGGTCTACAAGCTGAAAATATAGAAACTATGTAATAAAAAATAATAACCTCTTTTAGAGCTAATCTTTAAGAGGTTTTTTATTAATTTTTTTAAAAAGGGAGATAGAAATAGTGGAAAATAAAACAGTTGCAAAAGTAAATGGTAAAGAAATCAATCAAGCAGATGTATTTAAATTTTTAAATGAGATAGATCCTCAAGTTGCTAGTCAATTTAATAATCCTGAGGGAGTACAAAAGATAATAGATGAATTAATTAATCAAGAATTAATTTATTTAGATGCTAAGGAGAATAAAATAGATGAAGAAAAAGAATATAAAGATCTATTAGAAGAAAGTAAAAAGGCACTCTTAAAGAGCTATGCTTTAAATAAACTTATAGCAGAAGTAAATCCTAGCGAAGAAGAATTAAAAGAATATTACAATGAAAGTCAAGAACATTTTAAGAAGCCAGAAACTAGAGTTGCAAGTCATATTTTAGTTGGATCTGAAGAAAAAGCAAACGAAGTTTATAAAGAGATACAAGACGGTTTAAAATTTGAAGATGCGGCTGCTAAATACTCAACATGTCCTTCAAAAGATAAGGGTGGAAGTCTAGGAGAGTTTGGTAAAGGTCAAATGATCCCTGAATTTGAAAATCATGCTTTTTCTATGGAAAAAGGGGAAATATCAGAGCCTGTTAAAAGTCAATTTGGTTACCACATAATTAGACTTGAAGAAAAGAATGAAGAAGGAACAAGAACTTTTGAAGAAGCCAAGGATGAAATAAATCAAGTAGTAGCTAGAATTCAACAACAAGAAGTATATTTAGATAAAATAGAAAAACTTAAGGAAACATATAAAGTCGAAAAATTTGATTAAGGATCTTTCAAGAGATGTGGTCTATAGCTATAGATCATATCTCTTTTTTTATATTCAAATATAGGTAAATAAATGATATAATAGAAATAAGATACTTTTGTGAATATTTTTACAATAATTAGGTATCTATAAGATGAAATAATTTATTAATTTAATTAAATCTTGGAGGTGGTTTTTTGTTAAAGGAATGGTTTTCTAAATATTTTATGAATCAAAAGATGATGAGGACAGTTATAACTTCTTTGATTCCCATCATCATAGCATCCGTATACTTTTTTGGCTGGAGAACTTTATTATTACTTCTTGTAGTTACTATATTTGGTGTAGCAACTGAATATATCTTTGAAAAGAGAAATAATAAAAAGATCTCTGAAGCTATATTTGTAACATGTATCTTATATACTATGATACTGCCGCCAGCTACTCCTTATTGGATAGCAGTTGTAGGTATTGTATTTGGGGTAATGTTTGCTAAAGAAGTATTTGGAGGTTTTGGAAGAAATGTTTTTAATCCAGCATTAGTTGCTAGAGCCTTTGTTTATGTAAGTTTCCCAGCGGCACTTACAATACAGTGGTCTGAAGTTTCTCAAAGTTTTCCAGGAGGATTTGCTACATATATAACTAAAGGAGTAGAAGCGGTTTCAGAAGCAACACCTATGCTTGTATTTAGAAATGCAGGAAGAATGGTAGATTACAAAAGTCTATTAATAGGTAATGTATCAGGTTCTATAGGAGAAACCAGTGCTGTTTTAATAATTTTAGCAGGTATTTATTTGATTTATAAAAAAGTAGCATCTTGGCAAATTATGGCAGGAACTTTACTAGGCTTTTTAGGCCTAACTAGTATTATTTATTTCACAGGTAGTACTGAAGTTGCAAATCCATTGTTTGCACTCTTATCTGGAGGTTTTTTATTTGGAACTGTATTTATGGCAACTGATCCTATTTCAGGAGCTAAAACAAAAGAGGGAAAGTGGATATATGGAATTATGATAGGTCTTATTACAGTAATAATAAGAACTTTCTCACTTTTTACAGGTGGGATGATGTTTGCTATCTTAATTTCTAATACATTTGTACCTATCTTAGATGAAGCTATAAAGGGATTTAAAAAACGTAGAAAAGAGAATAAAAAGAAGAAAGAGGGGCTAGCAATATGAAAAAATCTTTTGCTTATCCTATTATTTTCATGTCTTTAGTAACGGCTATATATGTATTTTTACTGGCTTCTTTAAATCAAAGTACTGCAGAACAGATTGAGTTCTTAGCAAATACTGATCTTCAAAGAAAGATTCTCTATGTATTTGATATTCCACTGGAATCAGAAGAACCAGAAGAAATAAATCGACAATTTGAAGAACAAATCGAAACAAAAGAGATAGATGGCGAAAGAGTATACCTATTGGAGAAAGATGGAGCGATTGAAGCTTATGCTTATCCTGTAGGAGGGCCAGGTCTTTGGGGAAATATAGAAGCTTATGCTGGAGTATCCGCAGATTATTCTACCTTAGTAGGAGTTGAATTTATAACCCATTCCGAAACTCCAGGTTTAGGTGGTAGGATCGATGAAAAGTGGTTTAAAGAACAATTTAGAGGTATAGACTTAGAAGCTAGAGATAAGGAGTATATAGTATATCCACCAGCTGCAGAAGCTAATGTAGATGCTATAACAGGAGCGACTTCAACTTCTCAAGCTGTAAGAAAAATTTTAAATGAAGATATAAATAGAATCAAAGAAGAAAGAAAGGTGGATTAGTCTATGAAAAAAATAAAAGGAATTTTTAGAATGGGTCTATGGGAAGATAATCCAGTTTTCGGACAGATATTGGGTATTTGTTCTGCACTAGCTGTAACAAATTTAATGCTGAATTCTCTTATTATGGGATTGGGACTTATATTTGTAACAGGACTTTCATCTTTTACAATTTCTCTTATAAGACAGTTTACTCCAAAACATATAAGAATGATGATACAGGTACTTATAATATCAGCCTATGTAATTATAGTTGATATATTTTTAAAGGCTTACTTGCCAGAGATGAGCAAGGCATTAGGTCCTTATGTAGGGTTGATAATAACTAACTGCATAATAATGGGTAGAGCAGAAGCTTTTGCCCAAAAGAATAAGCCTTTTGTATCATTGATGGATGGAATTGCATCAGGTCTTGGCTATACTCTTGTTCTACTTGCAATATCCTTTGTAAGAGAGTTGTTAGGATTTGGTACTTTATTTGGTATGCAGGTACTACCAGAGAACTTTACACATTGGACAATTATGGTTATGCCTCCAGCAGCTTTTTTCTTATTAGCTATGATAATATGGGGTGCTAATGGACTTCAAAACAAAAAAAATAAAGAAAAAGGAAAAGAGGTGGCTAAAGCATGATAGAACTAAATCCTTTTGTAATATTTATAGCAGC
>CAZBAK010000028.1:0-4590 GCA_964489715.1 uncultured Tissierella sp.
ATGTCCTTCAAAAGAAAAAGCTTTAGTAATGAAGCCATTTGAAGAAGAATACGAAGAACAAGCTGCAAACTGGGAATATGCAATGACAATAAAGACAAAAGAAGACCCAATGAAGGTAGAAACTATAAAGGGTAGTCAATTCAGACAACCACTACTTGAGTTCTCAGGAGCTTGTGCAGGTTGTGGAGAAACAGCTTATGCAAAACTTGTAACTCAGTTATTTGGAGATAGAATGTATATAGCTAATGCAACAGGATGTTCTTCAATTTGGGGAGGATCAGCACCAGCAACTCCATATTGTATAAATCAAGAGGGACAGGGACCAGCTTGGGCAAACTCGCTATTTGAAGACAATGCTGAGTATGGCTATGGTATGGCTATAGCTATAAGACAAATCAGAAACAAGGTAAAGGAATTAATGGAAGAATTTATATCCTTAAATATAGAATCAGACCTAAATGATCACTTTAAAAATTGGATAGAAAATATGCAGGATGTTAAGGGATCAAAGGCAGCAGCAGGTATGATAATACCTAGACTAGAAGATAAGACAGACAATGACAAAGGAAATGCTCTATTGGAAGAAATCAATGAGAGAAAGGATCATCTAGTTAAGAAGTCTGTTTGGATATTTGGTGGAGACGGATGGGCTTATGATATAGGCTTTGGAGGTCTAGACCATGTATTGGCATCAGGTGAAGATATAAATGTAATGGTATTTGACACAGAGATATATTCAAATACAGGAGGCCAAACATCAAAGGCAACACCAATAGGAGCAGTAGCTAAATTTGCAGCTGCAGGACAAGATGTTAGAAAGAAAGACCTAGGCCTTATGATGACAACTTATGGCTATGTTTATACAGCACAAATAGCTATGGGAGCAAATATGAATCAAACAATAAAGGCAGTAGCAGAAGCAGAAAGCTATGATGGACCATCCTTAGTAATAGCTTACTCACCATGTATAAGTCATGGTATAAGATCTGGAATGGGAACTAGTGTTAGACAGGAAAAGAGAGCAGTAGAATCAGGTTACTGGCATCTATATAGATTTGACCCAAGACTTAAAGTTGAAGGGAAAAATCCATTTATCTTAGATTCCAAGGAACCAAAAGAATCATTCCAAGACTTTATTAACTCTGAAGTAAGATATACTTCGCTTAAAAAGAAGTTCCCAGAAGTGGCAGAAGAACTATTTGCTGCAGCTGAAGAGAGTTCCAAGCAAAGATACCAAAGTTACAAGAGAATGGCAGAACAAGAATAAGAAAAAATAAAAAAAGAATTTAGATTCTAATAAGAAGGGGCTTTTACTAAAGAAGTATCATAAAAGTAGGGCCCCTTTTTTTATAGATTTATAGAAAAAAGCTTTTAAAAGAAGCTATATCTAGTTGATATTGACTATCATTTCTAGTAAAATAGAGTAGAGGTGGAAAAATGATAACAGGCATAATACTTGCTTCAGGATTTTCTTCTAGAATGGGGAAGGATAAGCTTTTACTAGAGCTAAATGGGGAAAAAATAATTGAGACTGTTATAAAATCTGCAAAGGATAGTGACTTAGATGACATTATAATAGTCTATAGAAGAGATGAAATAAGAGAAATAGGGGACCAGTACAAGATAAGATCTATAGTAAATGAAAATGCTGAATTGGGACAGTCTCAATCCATAAAGATTGGAGTAGAGAACATAAAGGAAGAATCTGATTATATGTTTATTATGGGGGATCAACCTTTTATAGATTCTAAGATCTTAAATAGATTGATCAAGGAATTTAAAAAGACTGATAAAAATATGTTGATTCCCTTTTATAATTCTATAAAGGGTATGCCAAGTATATTTGGCCATAAATATAAGCGAGAATTGTTAGAGCTTAAGGGAGATAAGGGGGGACGAGATCTACTAGAAAAATATAGCGAGGACTTAGAAAAGGTTTATTTTCAAGAGGAATTACCAGGAATAGATATTGATACTAAAGAAGACTTGGAGATGATGAAAAAATGGATTTAGTAATTATAAGAGGTGGAGGAGATATTGCAACAGGAGTAGCTCATCGACTTTACAAGGCAGGTTTTAAAATAATTATAAGTGAAATAGAAAAGCCCACTGCAATTAGGAGAAAAGTATCATTTTGTGAAGCTATATATGAGGGTGAAGTAGAAGTTGAAGGAGTAAAGGCAGTTCTATGCAAGGGCCAGGAAGAGATAGATAAGGCTTTAGAAGAGGGGAAAATACCTGTAGTTATAGATCCAAACTGTGATTTGGCCTATAGTTTAAAGCCTATGGCAGTGGTAGATAGTATACTTGCTAAAAAGAATATGGGTACCAAGATGGATATGGCTCCTATAACAATAGGTCTTGGACCAGGTTTTACTGCTAAGGAAGATGTTCATTTAGTTGTAGAGACAAATAGGGGGCACTATCTTGGAACTGTTATAGAAGAAGGAAAGGCTGCGGAAGATACTGGAATTCCTGGGAATATAGCTGGAGTTACAGATAAGAGAATAATAAGAGGTCTGGCTAAGGGCACCATGAAGAACCATAAAAAAATAGGAGATCTGGTTAAGGAAGGAGACCTTCTATGTGAAAATGGTGATGTTGAGGTAAGAGCTAAAATTGATGGAGTTATAAGAGGACTTTTAAAGGAAGGCTTGCTTGTTAAGGAAGGTATGAAAATAGGGGATATAGATCCTAGGGGCATTGTAGACTATGCCTTTACAATATCTGATAAGGCAAGGGCAGTAGGTGGAGCAGTACTAGAAGCTATAATGAGAATGAGGAGAGATATATAATGGGAGATATTTCAGTTTTAAAAGAAGCAATGAAGATACTTGCCAATGAAAGGCAAGAAGTTGCTGTGGCAACTATTACAAAGGCATCAGGTTCAGCTCCTAGAGGTGTTGGAACCAAGATGGCAGTTTTAAAGGATGGGAGTATAATAGGAACAATAGGTGGAGGAGCTCTAGAGAAGCATATTATAGATCTTTCTTTAGAGGCTTTAGAAACAGGTGAAAGCAAGAGCCATAGTCTTAATTTAAGCGATAAGGAAATAAAGATGATATGTGGTGGAGCAGTAGATGTCTTTATAGATGTATATAAGAACAGATCTAAACTTATGATATTTGGTGGAGGACATGTGGGATATGCTATCTACCAACAAGCTCTATTGCTAGATTTTGATATAGATATATTTGATGATAGAGAAGAATTTGCAAATAAAGAACGTTTTCCAGAGGCAAATGAGATTTTCACTGGAGACCTAGATGAAATCTTTCAAGACTATAAAGTGGATGACAATACCTATGTTATAATTGTAACCAGAGGACACTCACATGATGAAAAGGCCTTGGAAAAAGTAGTAAATACAAATGCCAAGTATATAGGATCCATGGGAAGCAAGAAAAAAATCCTTGAAATGATGAAGAGTCTAAAGGAGAAGGGCTATAGCCAGGAAAATCTTCAAAAGGTATATGCACCAGTAGGACTAGATATAGCATCAGAAAAACCAGCAGAAATAGCAGTAAGTATAATGGGTGAAATATTAATGGTAAAGAACAATGGTAGTCCAGCAAATAGAAAAATGGATCTAGTGAAGTAGTAACTTATAAAGATAAGAAAAAAATTAATATATAAAGTGGAAAATTAATTGTGAATATAAGCTTTAGATATGTAAAGGACTTACATATCTAAAGCTATTTTAAAGAATTATAAAATATAAAAAAAGGTGAACTTATGGAGACATTGCTAAAGGAAGATAAGTATACATATAGGAGTAAATATGGTGTTTTAGGGTCAGCAGTAGGGGTAAATCTGGTGGCTGGCTTTATATATACTTGGAGCATCTTGAGTAGAACTCTTATAGAAGAATTTGGCTGGACCAGTAGTCAAGCATCACTGCCCTATACCCTATTTACCATAAGCTTTGTTCTTGCCATGGTAGTATTCGGCAAGGCCCAGGACAGTAGGGGTCCTAGATTGGTATCGGCTTTAGGATCTATATCTATGGGTCTTGGACTTATACTTTCTGGCCTATTTATAGATCCAAAAATCATGGTATTTACAGTTGGAATTGTAACAGGATCAGGAGTAGGCATGATGACAGTGGCAACGTCACCTCCAGTTGTCAAATGGTTTCCTCCTAGTAAAAAAGGTATGGTTACAGGCCTAGTTGCAGCAGGAGCAGGATTGGCCTCTCTGTACTATTCTCCCCTGGCCAGTTATTTAATAGCTGGATTTGGACTTGAAAAGACCTTTATATTTATAGGTGGGGGAGCTTTGATTGTTGGTAGCTTGCTTTCCCTAGGCTTGAAAAATCCGCCCCTAGAACTTTGTGTAGATAGAGAGGGAGAAGAGAGTATTTCTTGCCCAGATGTAAAGGATTACACTTGGCAGGAGATGTTAAAGAGTAGGGACTTTTATAAGATCTGGCTGATGTTTGGTTTTTCAGCTTCTGTTGGCCTTATGGTCATAGGTCATATAGCCAGCATATCTAAGAGTCAAGTAGGCTGGCAGGCAGGCTTCATCCTAGTTATAATCTTTTCCATATCCAATACCCTAGGACGAATTTCAGGAGGGGCCATATCTGAT
>CAZBAK010000028.1:4690-21234 GCA_964489715.1 uncultured Tissierella sp.
CCATATCTGATCTATATGGTACAAAGAATTTTGGTATAAACTATGGATTGATGTTTACTGCTTGGGGCCTAGGTGGAATATTAGGACCTATGATAGCAGCAGGAATATATGATAGCTTCAATAGTTATTTTTTTGCATATATGGTTTCTTTTATACTCTTAATAACTTCTATTCTACTTGCCAGTAGAATAAAGATAAGGAGAGAGTAGAGCTTTTAAAACAAGGAGGAAGTTAAATGTCTAGTAATTCTAATGAAGATAAGGAAGTAGGGAAGGATAGTTTTTTAAGGAGAAAGAACGTTGAAATCTCTGTTCAAAGATACTTGATTGATACATTGAGTTTTATGGCTTTAGGCTTGTTCGCCTCATTACTGATAGGTACTATTTTAAATACTATAGGAGATCAATTACATATTCCCTTTTTAGTAGATGTTATATGGCCCTTGGCTAGAGATATGACAGGTCCTGCCATAGGTGTAGCTGTTGCCTATGGACTTAAGGGGCCACCACTAGTACTATTCTCAGCAACTATAACTGGAGCTGGTGGGGCGGCTCTGGGAGGTCCTGTAGGTGCCTTAATAGCTACAGTTGTTGGGGTAGAATTAGGTAAGATGGTATCTAAGGAAACAAAGATAGATCTCTTAGTTACTCCTGCAGTTACTATTGTTACAGGTGTTTTAGTTGGAACCCTGGTAGGACCTGGAATAAATTCTTTTATGACAGGTATAGGAAATTTGATAATGTATGCTACAAATTTAAGACCCTTTATGATGGGAATAATAATATCGGTTATAGTAGGGATGATCTTGACTCTACCAATTTCCAGTGCTGCTATTTGCTTGATGCTTAATCTTGGAGGATTGGCAGCTGGCGCATCTACAGTTGGATGTTGTGCACAGATGGTAGGTTTTGCATGGATGAGCTACAAGGACAATGGTATAGGAGGCTCCCTATCTGTAGGAATAGGTACTTCTATGCTGCAAGTTCCAAATATAGTGAGAAACTGGAAGATATGGATTCCACCAACTCTAGCAGCTGCCATTATGGGACCTATAGCTACTATGGTTTTTAAGATGGAGAACATAGCCATAGGAGCAGGTATGGGTACCAGTGGCCTAGTAGGACAATTTACCACCTATGCAACCATGAATGGACTTGGAAGAGGTGGCTTGCAGATGATATTGATAATAATTGGAACCCACATATTAGCCCCTTTAGTTTTAACTGCAATAATTTATGAATTTATGAAAAAGAAAGATTGGATAAGACCAGGAGATTTAAAGATAGAGGTTTAAAGTTGTGCGGGAGATCAAAGATCTCCCCTACGCATGGATATGATTGGGCTATTGGGCCAGCAAAGCTAGCCCCTACATATGAATATGTTTGATTCGTAGGGGAAACCTCTGGTCGCCCGCACCTATGGATATGTTCAGATTCGTAGGGGAAACCTGCGGTCTCCCGCACATTATGAATATGTTCGGATTCGTAGGGGAGATCTCTGATCTCCCGCACCTATAATTACAATTCAACAATTACAAAAGAGTCTAGCTTTTGAAGTTAATCAAAAGCTAGACTCTTTATTTTTTATCCTTTACTCTATAGGATAGACCCTATTTTCCCCTATTTTCTTATATCCCAATTTATTGTATACTATTTCTCCCAGCTTAGAGGATTGTAGGATCACCAGGTCCTTTCCCATATCAAAGGCTATATTTGTAGAGGCTTCTACTATAGCCTTGCCAAGACCTTTAGATCTTTGACTTTCAAGAGTTGCCACATAGTATATTCCTCCAGCATCCTTGGATATGCTAGTTATGGCAACTGAAACAGGCTTCTTATCCTTATCATAGATTATAAAGGACTTTACCTGGTCAGAGTCTATATTTTTAATAGATGAAAACATGGCTTCAACCACTTCTTCCTCCTTTTCAAAGGCATCTTTTATGACCTTGGAAAATGCCTCTAGATCCTCTTGGCTAGAAGCTGGACTTAGGCTATAGCCCTCTGGAAGGCTTTGAGCCTCTATCTTTTCATCTATTATCATTATAGATGAGCCAGGTTTTCTTACTGGCTGGTAGGATTTTTCTAAGAGTAGCTTTTCTAAGTTTTTATCAAGCCCATCTCTTATCCAAAAGGAATAGGAAAAACCTAGATCCTTAAAAAACTCCTGGGACTTTTGAAAGATTTCCCTATAGGCTTCATCATTAAAGGATATGCAGCCATTTAAATGTGGATCTTCCGTATCAACACCTATTGAATAGACCATAAAGTCATCTGTTTCATATATTCTACCCCTCTTTATATTGCTAACCCTATATCTTATGGTATCTCTTAAGTTTTCATGTGCTATATGCAAATAGTTTTTATTATTCAAATTTATCCTCCTTTCTACTTACTATCATACCCATTCTAAAAAGAGAGAAGCAATAAAGACTATACTTTTATTAGAATATATAAATATTCTCTTTTAATATATACTTAGTGTTATAATGCTTAACAAAGACAGCTAGAGAGCCGATATTTATAAGCAAGATACATATAGTTAATAGCAGGAGAGAAATATAAAATATAGCCTATATTATTTGGAGGTAATATATGTGAGAGAAAGGTTAAAAGAGATAGAGTTTAAGAGATGGGGCCTAGTAACTATTGTTATAATAGTGGTTTGGTCAATAGTTATAGCTATGATGGTAAGCAGTTATAATAAGAGCAAGGAGTCCATACTGGATTCTCAATTAAAACGTTTTGAAGGGGAAGTTAAATCAACTTTAATTACATATGGATCCTTTTCAAATTTTATATATGATGAGTTAAGCCAAGATGAAGAAGTAATGTCCATATTAAAGAGTGCAAATTCAGCTTCTGATGGGGAAAAAGAAGTGCTTAGGGATGAACTCTATAGCAAGCTCTATAATAAGTATGAAATGATGAAAAAACATAAGTTTAGGCAGTTCCATTTTCATCTAGCTGATACAGAGAGTTTTCTTAGAATGCATACACGGGAGAAGTATGGAGATAAGCTGGCAGATGTTAGGGAAAGTGTTCGATTGGTAAATAAAGATAAAGAGCCTGTTACTGGCTTTGAAGAGGGGAAGATATATAATGGTTTTAGATATGTATATCCCTTAGAATACAATAAGGAGCATGTAGGATCCGTAGAAGTTTCTATATCAGTAGCTTCCATAATAGAGGTGCTTTCTCAGTTATACAGTCATAGGGACTTTCAATTTATTATTGATAAGTCTGTGGTAGATGAAAATGTATTTCAAGATGAATTAGGAAACTATCAAGAATCAAAAAAATTTCCTGGTTATTACTTTGACAGGGAAGTCAATCAAGTAACTGCAATTTACAATACAATGGTAGAAGATCTAAGCGATTTTACCTTTGAGGATTTTAAAAGTAAATATAAGGAAAAACTAGATAAGAAGGAAAGCTTTTCAGTGATTCAAAAATTCAATGGGAAAGATTATGTAGTAAGGTTTTTATCTCTTGAAAATACTAAGGACATTCCTATTGCCTACCTGATTTCAGCATCAGAAAGCAATTCCTATAATTATTTTACCAAGGAAATGTATCATGAGATAGCCTTAGTAAGCTTGTTGGTAATACTTGTAATTATCTTTAGCTTTATATTGACCTACTATCAATCTAGGTTAAGAACCAGTTCAGAACTAGACTACCTAACAAAGGCCTACAATAGAAATAAATTTTATGAAATGGCTAAAAAAGAGGCTAAAAGATCTCAAAGATATGAATATGATTCAGCCCTTATGCTTATTGACATTGACTATTTTAAAAATATAAATGACAGCTATGGTCATGAGTGGGGAGATAGGGTGTTGAAGAAGCTGTCAAGTGAAATATCTGAAAACATTCGAGATTCAGATATCTTTGCCCGCTGGGGAGGGGAGGAGTTTGTCTTGCTACTTTCACATATAAGCAAGGAAAACGCCCTAAAGGTAGCAGAAAAACTGAGAAGGCTGATAGATGAGTCCCAGGATCATGAATTAAGAGAGATAACCATAAGTATAGGTGTATCTACAATCTATTCAGGTAATTATGATATTGATAGTGTTATCAAGCTGGCAGATGATGCTATGTATTGCGCAAAAAGAAATGGTAGAAATCAAATCTATTATAAATAAAACTAGTAAGTCTAATTTTGGGTATAAATATAGTATCCTAATAGAAAGAAGGTTAAAATATGAAATTTAAATATATTATAATAGTCCTAGTAGTTTTAGTAGCTTTTTTAACCTATAGAAATATAGTTGCTACAAATAAGGGGCCAGAGACTCCTAACCTAAGTTTAAACAAAGATTATAGGGAAGAAGATGTAGATACAATATATCTGGCAGGAGGATGTTTTTGGGGCGTGGAAGAGTATATGGAAAGAATAGATGGAATAGTGGATGCTAGTTCAGGCTATGCCAATGGTAGGACAGAAAATCCTAGCTATGAAGATGTTATGTATAAAGATACAGGCCATGCAGAAACTGTGGAAGTAAAATATGATAGTGAAAAAATAGATCTTGTAGACATACTACTCTACTATTTTAAGGCTATAAATCCAACCACATTAAACAAACAGGGCAATGATGTTGGAAGCCAGTATAGAAGTGGAATATATTATAAGGATAGTTCACAAAAAGAAATAATAGATAGGGTAGTAGAAAGTGTACAAAAGAACTATGAAAAAGAAATTGTAGTAGAGGTCCTTCCTCTAGAAAACTATTATATAGCTGAGGATTATCATCAGGATTATATAAAGAAAAATCCAAATGCCTACTGCCATGTGGACTTAAAGGAAGCAGAAAAAGAAGTCCAGCGAGATGACAGTCTTTTAGACTTAGATTTAAATAGAAATTCTTCTAAAAAAGAGCTTTCTAAAGAAGAAGATTTAAAGAAGAGATTGACCAAGGAAGAGTATAATGTAACTCAAAAGGGCGGAACTGAAAGAGCCTTTAGTCATGAGTATAATGATCTAGATGAAAAGGGTATATATGTAGATGTAGTTACTGGAGAGCCTCTATTTTCATCAGAAGATAAATATGATTCAGGAAGTGGTTGGCCTAGTTTTACTAAGCCTATAGATTCAAAGAGGATAAAAGAAGATATAGATATGACTCTTGGTATGACTAGGAAGGAAGTTAAAAGTAAAGAGGGAGACTCTCACCTAGGCCATGTATTTGAAGATGGACCAGAGGATAAGGGTGGATTGAGATATTGTATAAATGGATCTTCACTTAGATTTATAGCCTATGAGGATATGGAAGAAGAAGGGTATGGAGATCTCTTAGATATATTTCAATAGATAAAAAACATTAAAACTCTTAAAAGAAGAAGTTTTAATGTTTTTTTATAAAAAGACTTGCACATATCCCTCTCTAATGTTATAATTCATTAAAGTAGCATAGTAAATTAAAGGGTGAAGACATGAAGACAAATATAAATATAAATACAAATGAAAAAATAAATAAAGAATTTCATAATCATCATAGATAAAAGAGTTTGTAAAAATGAACTAGTTTTAAAATAGTTCATAGATGCATGCTCTTCTTAGTGTTGCTATAACTAGGGCTGTATCTATGATGGAAATGTACCAAGACCATATAGGACTCCCTATATGGTTTTTTTATTCTTTATAAAGGGGAGAGAGATTATGCAATTTAGAAATATTTTAGAGGAGTTAGAGATAACAAAGTTTAAAAAAGATATTGAAAGGGACATAGAATCTTATTTTGAAGAGATGAACTATTCCTTTATTGAACCTAATATGTTTCAAGCCTATGATAGTTTTGTAAAATCAAATATTAGGCAGGATACATCTAAGACAGTAAAGGTAGTAGGAGGAGACTCAAAGATCTATGTATTGAGACCTGATATAACTACAAATATATTAAATCAGATCTTTTCCAAGTGGGAAGGGGAACCACCTCTTAAGGTTTACTACAATTCTAAGGTCTATAAAAATGAAGTTGGAGGAGATATATCAGCCAACTATCAAATGGGAGTTGAATCTCTAGGAGATGATATTTTAAAGGCTGATAAGGAAATCCTAGAGATGGCAGTAGAGCTTATGTCAACCCTGGGAAAACCCTATATAATAGAACTTGGTTCTAGCAAGTACTTAGATGGATTTTTTAGGGAACTGGATTTGGGTTTAGAAGATGAGCTAGAAATAAGGGATTATATAAGTAAGAAGAATAAGGATGCCTTGGATATAAAGCTAGAATCCTTAGACTTGACAGATTCTATCTTGAGCCAGATCTTAAAGATGCAGGGAAGTATGGATAAGGTTATAGGAATGGCCAAAACTTATCCTATGAACAAGGAGATGGAAACTGCCATATGTTTTTTAGAAGAATTAAATGAAGATTTTCTTTCAAAGGATATAAATAAAAAGATACAATTGGATCTATCTATGATAGCAGATCTAGACTATTATGATGGAATTATATTTAAGGGATACTGTCAAGGTGTGCCAAAAAAGCTTCTCAGTGGTGGCCGCTATGATAAATCTACAAAAAATATGGGCTTAAAGGTTGCTGCCATAGGCTTTATGATTGATATGGACTTGGTCACCAGGATTAGAATTAAGGAGGAGAAATAATGGATACACTTACAATAGCTATAGCCAAGGGAAGACTTGGAAAAAGAGGACTTGAACTCTTTAATGATACAGAGTACCAAATAGTCATGGAAGAAGATTCTAGAAAGCTGGTCTTTAGCAATGAAGATGGAAAGGTGAACTATATATTTGTAAAGCCCTCTGATGTAGTAACCTATGTGGAAAAAGGCGTTGCAGACCTAGGTATAGTTGGAAAAGATACTATACTAGAAGATGATAAGGATGTCTATGAGATTTTGGATCTGGATTATGGAAAGTGTAGATTTGCCATAGCAGGATTTGAAGATCAAAATCTAATAAAGAAAAATGATATACTGAGAATAGCTACAAACTATCCCTCCTATGTAAAGTCTATTTTTGCAGATAGAGGTCAAAAAATAGAGATAATAGAGCTAGGTGGGTCAGTAGAATTGGCTCCCCTAGTTGGACTTAGTGAGGTTGTAGTAGATATAGTAGAAACTGGAACTACTTTAAAGGAAAATGGACTTGTTATCCTAGAAGAACTAGATCCAATAAGTGCAAGACTTATTGTAAACAAGGTTAGTTATAGATTCAAATATGATGAAATACAAAAAATAGAAAAGATGCTAAGGGTGTAAAAAGAACTTTTAATGGAGGAATTGAAATATGGAAAAGTATTTAAGAGAAGAAATAAAGAAACTTCAGGCCTATGAAGTTATTGAAAGAGACTTTAGATTAAAGCTAGATGCCAATGAAGGTATAGAGTGGATGGAAGGATTAAACCGATATCCCAATGATAAGAGCGATATATTAAGAGGTATGTTGGCAGAAAAACTTGATAAAGATCCAGATGAAATCCTACTGGGTAATGGTTCCAGTGAGCTTATAGAATTGGTCATGAAGGCCTATTTAGAAGCTGGGGAAACTGTTGTGAGTTTCTCACCTTGTTTTTCCATGTATGAGATCTTTACTATTATCCATAAGGGAAAGTATGATTGCTATCCTCTGGAAAATATGGAAAAATTAAATATAGAGGGATTTATAGATTTTGTAAATGAAAAAAAGGCAAAGATAGTAATAATAAGCAATCCCAACAATCCTACAGGTTCTCTTATTCCTAAGGAAGACATATTAAAGATAGTTAAAAGTGTAGATGCCATGGTGATTTTAGATGAAGCCTATATAGAATTCTCTGACTATCCTCAGGGAGATCAGACCAGGGAGTTTGAAAATCTTATAGTTTTAAGAACTTTTTCCAAGGCCAGGGGCCTTGCTGGTATAAGACTTGGATATATGATTGCAAACAAGGAGACCATAGGCTATATAAATAGAATAAGATCACCCTATAATGTAAATATATTGACCCAGGATATGGGTATAAAGGCCCTGGAAGATGATAGCTTAACTGAGAAAAATATTAGATTGATTAAAGATGAAAGAGAAAAGATGAAGGAGTTTTTAAGAGAAAGGGGTATAAGACCACTAGATTCTCAAGCAAATTTCCTGTTTTTCCCTGCTTCAGAAGAATTGTTTGAGGCCTTAGACAGGGAAGATATACTTATAAGAAAATTTGGGGGAGAGCTGGAAGGATATTACAGGCTGACTATTTCTAGCCCTGAAGAAAATGATATTGTAAAAAGTGTTATAGAGGAGGCAAAAAATGCGACAAGCTAAGATTACTAGAGATACATTAGAGACAAAGATTCAATTAGATTTAAATATTGATGGTTCAGGAAAGACAGATATAGATTCAGGTATTGGCTTCTTTGATCACATGCTAAAGGCCATGGCCTTTTATGCTAGATTTGATCTGACTGTAAAATGCCAGGGGGATTTGGAGGTTGACACTCACCACACTGTAGAAGATATAGGTTTGAGCTTGGGAGCAGCATTTAAGGAAGCCCTAGGAGACAAGAAGGGCATTACAAGATTTGCTTCACCAATTATACCTATGGATGAAAGTCTTGTCTTAGTGGCTATTGATATTTCCAATAGACCTTTTTTACTTGAGAATATGACCTTTAGGGCTGAAAGATTGGGAGACATGGAAACTCAGTCTTTTAGAGAGTTTTTTCATGGTTTTGCCATGGCAGCTGGAATAACCATTCATATAGATGTAATGAGAGGGGAAAATGATCACCACAAGATAGAGGCCGTATTCAAAGCCCTAGGAAGGGCCATAAGAGAGGCTATTATTGTGGTTGGAAGTGAAGTTGTTAGCACTAAGGGTGTCTTGTAAAATTTAAAATTTGGGAGTTGAAAACATGATAATTTATCCAGCTATAGACTTAAAAGATAAATCCTGTGTAAGGCTTGAACAAGGTGTTTATGAAAAGATGACTGTCTATGAAAAGGATCCTGTAAAGGTTGCTAAAAGATGGGAAGCTATGGGAGCCCAAGCACTTCATTTAGTAGATCTAGATGGAGCTAGGGACGGAGAAAGAATAAATGAAGATGTGGTAAAGAAAATAGTTGAAAATATAAATATACCTGTAGAACTAGGTGGAGGTATAAGGGACCAAGAGGGCATAGAGAAGATTTTAGAACTTGGAGTTTCTGAAGTTATAGTAGGAACCGCAGCTGTTAAAAATCCTGCTTGGATAAAGGCTATGATAGAAAAGTATGGGAAAAAGATTATTGTTTCCATAGATGCAAGCAAGGGATTTTTAGCTACTGATGGCTGGGAAGAAGTTTCAAACACAAAGGCTATAGACTATATAAGGGAGCTAGAGTCCTATGGTTTAAATCGTATAGTCTATACGGATATTGCAAAGGATGGAATGTTAAGTGGACCAAACTTTGAAATATATGAAGAGCTATCTAAAGAGTCTTCCATAGAAATCATAGCTTCTGGTGGAGTAACCACTTTAGAAGATGTTAAAAGATTAAAGGAAATGGATCTCTATGGAGCTATTGTAGGTAAGGCTCTTTACGATGGAAAGTTAGACTTGGAGGAGGTTTTAAAATGCTAGTTAGAATTATACCTTGTTTAGATGTTAGAGACGGTAGAGTTGTTAAGGGTAAGAAGTTTCAAGATATAAAGGATGTGGATGATCCAGTAGTCTTAGCTGAATATTATTCTAAGGCAGGTGCAGATGAACTGGTATTTTACGATATAACAGCTAGCAATGAAGATAGAAAGGTCTCACTGGGATTTATAGAAAGAGTAGTAGAAAAAATAGATATACCCCTCTGTGTAGGAGGAGGAATTAAAAGTGTAGAAGATGTTAAAGAGATAATAGATAGGGGAGCCAATAAGGTCTCCATAAACTCTGGAGGAGTTAAAAGACCTGAACTTATAAAAGAAACTGCAGAAGCATTTGGCTCAAAGGCCCTAGTAGTAGGTATGGATGTTAAAAAGATGGAAGAAGGCAAGTGGAATATCTTTACAAATGGTGGACAGTTAGATACAGGTATAGATGCATTGGAGTGGGCTCAGAAGGTTGTAGAACTAGGAGCAGGAGAGCTGGTAGTCAACAGCATAGATACAGATGGTATGAAGCAGGGATATGATATAGAGCTTTTAAAAGCTATTACAGAGCTGGTAGATGTTCCGGTTGTTGCCTCAGGAGGAGCAGGAAAGATGGAAGACTTTGTTCAAGGAGCAAGAGAGGGAAGGGCTTCAGGAGTATTGGCTGCCAGTGTTTTTCACTATAAGGAAATAGAAATAGGGGAATTAAAAAAATATATGAAGTCAAAAGGGATAGAGGTGAGTTTATAATGGATATAAAATATGATAAAGATGGATTGGTTCCTGCTATAGTTCAGGATGCGGCTACAGGACAGGTTCTAATGCTAGCCTATATGAATGAAGAGTCTGTAAAACTTACTATGGAGACAAAGATAGCACACTACTATTCCAGATCTAGACAGAAGCTATGGAAAAAAGGGGAAACTTCTGGAAATATTCAAAAAGTAAAGGGTTTTTACTATGATTGTGATGGAGATACTGTCCTACTAAAGGTGGATCAAAAGGGAGTAGCCTGTCATTTAGGAACATATAGCTGCTTTACAAATGAAGTTGTAGCTTCAAAGGACAAGACTAATACCATGGGAGAGTTATATAAGGTTATAATGGATAGAAAGGAAAATCCAACTGAAGGATCCTATACAAACTATCTCTTTGATGAGGGTATAGATAAGATACTTAAAAAAGTAGGAGAAGAATCAGCTGAGGTTATTATAGGAGCTAAAAACAATAAGGAAGAACTGGTCTATGAATCCAGTGATTTAATATATCACCTACTTGTGCTACTTGTAAATCAAGGAGTATCACTGGGAGATATATATGAAGAATTGACTAAAAGAATGAAATAGGAGTGAAAGAATTGAAATATACAGATCATCATGTGCACACATCTTTTTCTCCAGATAGCCAGGCTAGTATAGAAAAATACCTAGTAAGGGCTAAAGAACTTGGACTTGAGTCTGTAATATTTACAGATCATACAGATATGGGTGCTATTGAAGTTGAATTTCAAAAGCATATTGACTATGGAGACTATATGTCTTTGATGAAAAGATATGAAGAAGAATATGAAATAGATATAAAGCTTGGCATAGAGATAGGCTATGAGAAAAGCCATAAGGATCAGATAAATGACTTGCTGGATAAGTATCCCTTTGACTTTGTAATAGCTTCAATTCACTATGGAGATGGAAAGGACTTTTATCTGGGAGATTTCTATGAGGGGAAAAGTCAAAGAGAAGCTTATATGAGATATTTTGAAATCCTACTTGAGATGGTAGAAAACTTTAGCAACTTTGATGTAGTAGGACACTTAGATCATATTATTAGATATGGGGACTACAAAGATAAGACTTATGCTTATGAAGATTACCAGGAGATCTTAGACAAGATTTTAAAAACTATAATAGAAAAATCAAAGGGAATAGAAGTAAATACCTCAGGCCTAAGAGGAGAACTAGAGACAACTTATCCCAGCCAGGAAGTTCTAAAAAGATATAGACAGCTAGGTGGAAGGATCATAACCCTAGGCTCAGACACACACTTTAACCAGGACTACTATAAAGGTATTCTAGAAGAAATAGACAATTTAAAGTCCCTAGGCTATGAAGAGATAACATCTTTTAAGGAGAGAAGGGCAAGGCAAATAGTTATTAAATAACTATATTAATAGTACTGTAGGGGCCTACCTGTGGTCGCCCATTTCTCTAAAAATTAAGATAAAGTGTAGGGGCGTACCTATGGTCGCCTCCGCTTTTTAATAGCTAGAAAGGCGGGCTAACAAAGTTAACCCCTACTACTCATTCAAAAACATATTAGACAAAAACATATTGGACAAAAACATATTAAAATATATTATACTATGGATGAAGCATGAATTTTTAGTAGAGGGCTACCTTTGGTCGCCCGTTTTAATATTAGAGAAGCAGGATATCATATAAATTTAAGCCAATATATGCTTGATTTTGATCTTAAGTGTTCAGCAGTGCTATTTGACAATAGGGGGCTTTTCAAATAGAATTACTAGAAAGCTTATAAATATAATAAGGGGGAATTTAATGTGATAAAAGACTATGTATATAATTTTTCAGCAAAAAATGAACCTGTTAAAAAAGTTAAAAAAGGTGAAACTGTAACCTTTAAAACTTTAGATTGTTTTAGCAATCAAGTTTGTTCCCAAGATCAACTTGTTACTTCTCTTGACTTTAATAGGGTTAATCCTGCAACAGGACCTGTCTTTGTTGAAGAAGCTAAGGTAGGAGATGTACTTGTTGTGGATTTAATAGATATAGAGATTGAAGATAAGGGTTTTATAGCTACTTTACCGGATACAGGTCCTCTATATGAGGAACTTAGGACAAAGGAAATTCCTATAGAAGATGGCCATATTGTATTTAATGATGTAAGACTTCCTATAGACCCAATGGTTGGAGTAATAGGTGTAGCACCAAAGAGTGGAGAAGTTCCTTGTGGATTTCCAGGTGCTCATGGTGGAAATATGGACTGCAATAAGATAGTTAAGGGAAGTAGACTTTTCTTTCCAGTAAATGTAGATGGAGCACTTTTCCAACTTGGAGATCTTCATGCTAAAATGGGTGATGGAGAAATTTCAGGTTCTGGAGTTGAGATACCAGGAACTGTAAAGGTTAAGCTAGATATAATAAAAGATTTTCATATAGAGTGGCCAGTACTTGAGACTAAGGATATGTGGTATGCCATAGGAAGCCATGAAGAGTTTACAAAGGCTCTACATTTTGCATCTAAGCAGATACAAGATCTAATTGTTAAGACCTATGGATGGGACAAGACAGATGCTTATCTTTATATGTCTGCAGCAGGATCCTTTGAAATATGTCAAGGCTGCAAACCTTCTGATCTACCAGTGGCAGTTAGGTTTGGTATTCCAAAGATAGAGGAAAAAGGAAAACTAATAGAATAGAGAAATATTCTAAAACATAAAATAAAAGTGATTGAAAAGAATTTAATCTTTTCAATCACTTTTTTATATACTCAACTATTTAATTTATTTATATTTTTGATCGGCATCAATTTTTCTAAGTCTTCTTTTAAGCCTTATATTTGAGTTTAAATTATAGGTCTTATAACTTTCCTGAAGTTCCTTACCAAATGATAGGATTATCATTATAAATATTATTGAAAATGGGAAGCCCAGTATTACTACAGCTGCCTGTAAGGTATTTAAAGCTCGCTCTCCTCCTATAAGAAGAACTGCTATAGCTATGGTTCCTTCCATTACAGCCCAAAATATTCTCTGTCTCTTTGGAGGAGTAGCCATTCCACTACTTGTAAGACTACTTACTACCAGTGAACCTGAGTCACTACTTGTAACAAAGAAGATCATAATAGCTATAACCGCTATTATAGATAAAATACCTTGAAGTAGGGCTGAGCTAGTAAGATAATTAAACATCTCAAACATTGCTGTAGCTACATTTGCTTCAATTGCTTTTTCTATTACTCCATCAAAAGCTTGATTTATATATATTCCACTTGCACCAAGAACTGTCATGGCAAATGTTATAGCCATTGTAGGAACTACTAATACTCCCACTGCAATCTGTCTAATGGTTCTTCCCTTTTATAATTATAACTTGTATATTTGAAGTATCACTTATTCCAAAGACATAATTAAGTCCTGAGTTTATCTGCTTGGCTCCTAGTCCAAGAGAAGTTGCAAGTCCGAAGAGGACAGAAAGTGTTGCTACAGTATCTATTATATCTCCCCATATTCCATAGATCTTTTCTTTTAATATAGGGTAAAAAAGGCTCCTTATTGCAAAGGGTAGGCCTTTATTATAGGAAAAATAACCAAGTCCTATAGCAAGCAGACCATAAACAGCCCAGGCATGGGCACCCCAGTGAAGATACATAGATTTAAAGTTATCAAAATCAGATCCAGTCTGTAGGGCTGAAGGAATATTTAAATGGTAGATTGGCTCTGCTACACCATAGAAAAAAATTCCAATACCAATTCCAGCACTAAACATCATTGCATACCAAGCTATATTGTTATATTCTGGAGTAGCTGTATATCCGCCCAATCTTATCTTTCCATATTTAGAAAGACCTATAAATAGAAGAAAGATAAGTGAACCGTTTATAGTTGCCACATATAGCCAGTTAAAGTTTTTGTTTAAATAATTATTCATACCCTCAAAAGTTGAAGAAGCTTGATCGGGTCTAAGTATAGTAAAAGTTATAAATCCGAGTACTAAAAAAGCTGAGACCAGAGTAACAAAAATATTCATGTCTAGTCCAAACTTCCTAAAGTTCCTAGCATAAAGTTTTTCTTGTCCAGTTTTGTTATCCATAATATTCTCCTTAATTTTTTATTTGCATATGATTTTATAAAATAAATCAAAGCATACTTGCCAATTATAGCAAGAAATAGTATAATTCACAAATTAAAAAGAGATATAACTTATGGATCAATCATATGATACTCCTTATATAGAGGATATTTATTATTATAGCTATAATCTTGACAAATTTTATCTTTATATATAGACTATAGTTGTTAAGGGGTGATAAAATGTCAAACTTACCAAATTGTCCAAAATGCAATTCCCAATATACATATGAGGATATGCATTTATATGTTTGTCCAGAATGTTTTCATGAGTGGGCAGAAGCTGTTGAAGAAGAAAAAGAAGAAGTAAAGGAAAATATTGTTAAAGATGCCAATGGCAACCCTTTAGTTGATGGGGATGATGTAATAGTTATAAGAGATTTAAAGGTAAAGGGAAGTTCCAATCCTATAAAGCAAGGTACCAAGGTAAAGGCTATAAGACTTGTAGATGGTTCCAGTGATGGACATGACATAGATTGTAGAGTAGATGGATTTGGACCTATGAAGCTAAAGTCAGAGGTTGTAAAAAAGGCATAGAGAGTATACGAGAGGAAGTTTTATGAGAAGGCTTCCCTTAATCTTAGATTATAATCTGGGACCAGGGGAAGTATTTTTATGTGAATATTTACTTATTATTGTGAAAAATCCTCTGTAAAGCTATAGCTATATCTAGAATAAAGGATATAATACATAGTATAGAGATAAAAATATGGATCAATAGGAGGAATTATTTATGATAAAAAATTATATGGAAATTATAGTAGATGATATATTAGAGGATATTTTAAGTAAAAAAGAAATAAAATGTAACTGTGATAGGTGTATCAAAGATATAAAGGCCATTACTTTAAATAATGTAGAGCCTAGGTATGTTGTTGGGGATAAGGGAATTGTTTATAATAAATTAAATGAACTAAACACTCAATTTAGAACAGATGTTATCTTTCAAATAATGGCTGCTATTGAAAGGGTAGAGAAGAATCCCAATCATGATCAATAAGATAGAGTGATTTTATTTAGGAGATAAAATTAAGATGGAAAAGATAAATTTAAAAAACCATGAAAATTTTGTAGATATAGAGGGAAGCTACGGGGCCTATCAGGGCTGGCTTTTTACGGAGAAATTCAAGAAGAAGTTTTGGTCTGATAGATCTTGTGGAGTTGCAGCTGCTGGAAATGTAGCCTATTATTTAGATAAGAATCACCATAAGAATCTATATGATTATGAGAGTGTAAATAGGAGAAATTTTAGCTTGTTTTTAAACAAGATATATAGCTATATAAGACCAAGACCCTATGGAATAGCTAGTATCTATAGTATGAAGAGGGGTTTTTTAAGATTTGCTAGGTCCAAGAATGTAGACCTAAGAGCTGAGACAATAAAAGCTAATAGCTCTAAAAAGATGATTGTTGAGTTTATAAAGAGGGGCCTAAAAGATGATTATCCTATAATGATGCTGACTTGGAATACAAGGGAAAGGCATCTTAGATATCACTGGATAACCATAACAGGATATTATAGAGACAGGCAGGGTAGAAACTTTATAGTAACTTCAAATTGGGCTAGAAGGGAAGTATTTAGTTTAGATAAGTGGATAGATGAAAAGAGTTTTTATAAGGGACTTATATATTTTAAGTAGAGGTGGGAAATTTGAATTTTAGAAAATCAGAAGTAGAGGATATAGAAAGAATAATGGAAATGGTCAGGTCTGCACAAGAAGGGCTTAAAGATCAAGGAATTGACCAATGGCAAAATGGATATCCAAATAGTAAAACTATAAAAAAGGATATAGATAAGGGAGAGTCCTATGTCCTAATAGATGGTGGAGATATAGTTGCCAGCACGGCCCTTAGTTTTAGGGGAGAAGTTACCTATGGCAGGATATATGAGGGAAAGTGGCTTGGTGATGGAGCCTACGGAGTTATACATAGAATAGTAGTAGATAGAGACTTAAAAAACAAGGGCTTGGCAAGTATTATGTTAGATAGGATAGAGGATATAGCTAGAGAGAAGGATATATTTTCTATTAGGATAGATACCCATAGGAAAAATATGGCCATGAAAAAACTTTTGGAGAAAAATGATTTTAAATACTGTGGAATCATATATCT
>CAZBAK010000029.1:0-20810 GCA_964489715.1 uncultured Tissierella sp.
TGCCTCCCTTTACTTGTCTTCCGAGCCTTATTATATAATAAAGCCCGGACTTATACAAGATATAAATTCTCCCTTCCATTATATGGAGCTTTCCTCTAGCCTTTCCCTAAGTTTATCCAGGGCCCTCTTTTTTGTGTTTACTACTGTTCTGTAGCTGATATCTAGTTTATGGGCTATTTCTCCTATACTCATCCTATTTACATAGAAGTGGATGACTATCTGTTTTTGTCTGGGGGTTAGGCAGTTTAGGGCCTCCATGAGATCCACCCTCATCTCTTCCCTTACTAGTACTTCATCTAGCTCTAGGCTATTATCTGCCAGGGTGTTTAGGATCTCATCTTCTTCATCCTCTCCTATCTTGGTGTTTAGGGATAGGTGGATCTTTTCTGTGTTCTTGTTTAGGTAGAGATATCTCAGCTGGGTTTTTACATAGCCTAGGAAGTATACATTTCTATCTTCCCTGAAGCTTTCTATGGCCTCTAAAATACATAGATTTCCCTCTTGAATTAACTCTTCATAAATGTTCCTTCTATTATAGTAGCTTTTTATACTGGATATTACTAGGGGTAAAAGTCTCCCTACTACTTCTTCTTTTGCCTCCCTATCTCCCTCTTTTGAATCTCTTATTAAAGTCTTCCATTCTTCGTACATATCTTTCTTCCTTTTGAGAAGCACTTCTCCTTATTCCTAGGTAGCTTAAATATATAGGCTTTTAAAAGATATGGGAATCTTAGAATGGAGGTCATTCTCCATGGGAATGAACTTCATGGAGATACTTTTAGGGGGAATGGAGCTCATTCTTATATCTTTCTTCTCTTTTATGGGAAGAATGAGGCTCTATCCTAGAAATTATTTATTTTTTTCTTGACATGGGAGGGTTTTTTAACTATTCTTAGGGTGTTAGATTTGTTCCTTAATATAGTAGGAGGTTTATTATGAAAAGAATTATAAAGACATTGACCATATTTCTCTTGGTGGGAGTCTTCTTTACTTCAGCCGCAAGTGCTGCAGAGGCTGGAGAGATAAAGAGGCTCTTTGGTGGATCTAGGGTTCACACTTCCCTAGAGATAAGCAAGGAGGCCTATGACCAGGCAGAGACTGTGGTCTTAGTAGGCTATAATGGTGAGGTAGATGCCCTTACTGGTTCCCTTTTTGCAAGAGCTAAGGATGCACCAGTGATCTTTGCCCATGAGAATTTTCTAGGGGATATAAAGAAAACCCTAGAGAGCTTAAACACTAAGAAGGTCTATGTACTAGGTGGAGAAAGTGTCTTCTCTAAGAAGCTCTTAGAGGAGTTTAAGGCTTATAATCCAACTAGAATAAATGGAAACAACAGATTTGAAACTGGGGTAAGCATAGCCAAGGAAGCTATAGGAGAGACTTCAGATGAGGCCTTTTTAGCCCTGGGACTAGATGTATATGCTGATGCTTTAGCTATAGGCCCTGTAGCTGCAGATCAAGGCAAGCCCCTCCTTTTAACAGGAAAGAAAGCTCTTCCAAGGGCCACTAAAGAAGCCCTAGTGAGTATGGGTGTTAAAAAGGTGGATATAATAGGTGGTAAGGTGGCTGTTCCAGAGGCTATTGAAGAAGAATTAAAGGCCCTGGGAATCAGGATAAATAGGATCAGGGGTGATTCTAGAGAACTGACAGCCATAGCCATAGCCCAGGAGTTTAATAGAGATCCTGAAAAAATAGTAGTTGCCAATGGATGGAACTTTGCAGATGCTGTAGCTGGTGGATACTTTGCAGCTAAAAGTGAAGGAGTCCTGCTCCTTACTAATACAACCAGAGTAAGTGATGATGTTTTAAACTATGTAGAGAGAAATCCAAGGGATATATTTGTCCTAGGTGGATCCACTGCTGTAGATCCAGGAGTTATGACAAGGCTTGCAGCTTCAAGCGGTAACTCCATAGTGGTAGACTCTTTAAATATTATGGAGAAACATGCCTTAACGGATGAAGATAGTATATTTTTAAAGTTTGATAGAGAGATAGACTTTTCCAAGTTAAGTGTAGATATCCAAGTGGACTCTCAGGCTATAGAGGGCAAGATCTCTTCTATAGACAACTCTACAGGGATAAGAATAAAGATGGATAGGGGCTTAGAAGTTGGAAGCTATGACATAGGCTTAAGTGGTCTCACAGCTAGTCCAGTAGATTTTGGATTAGAAGTTAGGGATATTGTCTCCCGAGGCGTGGAAAATGAAGGCCAACTAAGGGCTGCCTTAGGGGATAAAGCTATTGAAGAGATAGTTCTCTTAAAGGATATAAAGCTTAGAGAGGCACTTGTCCTAGATAGAAGTGTGACTCTAGAGGGAAACAATAAGAAGATCACCACAGGCCAAAAGAGCCTTTACGATTCTGATGATGATTATTTAAAGGGTCTTTTGACAGTTGTTTCCAACAATGTGACCCTAAAGAATTTAAATATAGAATCAAGAGTAGAGCAAAACCTACTCTTTCACAGGGTTAAGAATGCCCTCTTGAAGGATCTTAGGGTGAGAGATGCTTCTTCTACAAATATAGCTATCTTTTCTTCAGAAGTTAAAGCTGAAGATATAACTACTATAAGTGATGGCTTTGCTATAGGTATACAGCTGAGCAATGACTACTATGACTCTTCCAGCGGCGAAATAAAGTTTTATGACGATTCTAAGTTGACTATTGTAGGATCTCACAATCATAGGCCAAGGAATTCAAATACCAATCTTGCAGTCTTTTTAATAGGGGAAGATGAATCTATTAAGGATTGGCTAGTAGGTGGAGACTATAAGCTGGTTAAAAAAGAAGCCCTAGGTGATGAACTATATACCTATTCCTTTAATGTAAAATAAATCTATCTAGATGATAAAAATAAAAAACTTCTGAGAGTCTTCTCAGAAGTTTTTTTATTTTTCTTTTCTTTTTTACTGTCTCTTTAACTTATTCTTTGCCATCTCTATCATGTTTTCTACTTCTTCCAGCTTTAGGAAGGGTAGTAGGGCCAGGTAGACCAGGCCTCCTACTCCTATGGATAGAAGCAGGGCTAGGTTTTCTCCTAGGGCTGTATAGAGCCAGTTAAAGGCTAGTTTTGCCACCAGGCCCATTACCAGGGCTGCTCCTAGGATCTTTATCCAGGAGAAAAAGATCTTGCCAAAGCTAAAGCCATTTAGCTTTTTTCTCAAACTTATCATAAGAAGGGTTGAACCTAGTATGGCTGATATACTTGTAGCTAGGGCCAATCCTCCTATGCCTAGGAATCTAGATAGGATTATATTTAAGATTATATTTGTAGAAACTGCTATTACTCCATTTATCATAGGTGTCTTGCTGTCCTTAAGAGAGTAAAATCCTCTGGAGAGTATCTCTCGAAGTCCAAAGCCTATCATACCTACTGCGTAGAAGAAGAGGGCATTGGAGGTCATGGCCAGGGCCTTGGGATCAAAGGCTCCTCTTCCAAAGAGGAGCTTTACTATGGGCACATTAAATACCATGGCTCCTACTGTGGCTGGTATAACCAGGATGCTTATGGTATTTATGGCCTCTATAATGGATTTTTCCAGACCCTCCATATCTTCCTTGGCTGCCATCTTGGAGATCATAGGATACATTACTGTGGATATACTCATTACAAAGAGGCCTTGAACAAAGCCATTTAGCCTATTGGCATAGTTTAGGGCAGATATACCACCTACGGCTACATTTGAAGCCAGGCTCCTATCTACCAGTACATTTATTTGATTTACTGATACTCCTATTATTACAGGTATGGCTATACGGGCCATATTTATTATGTGCTTGTCCTTTAGGTCTATTAAAAACTTATACTTATATCCCTGTCTCTTTATGTAGGGGATTAAAAATATAAGCTGGGATACACTGGCTAAAACTGTTCCTATGGATAAAACTATTATATCTGTCTTGGAACTGATAAAGAGAGATAGGATAACTATTATATTCATAGGAATACCTATTAGGGCTGGTACTGCAAAGTTGTTCTTTATCTGCAGAAATCCTGAGAATACTGATATAACTCCTGTAAAGTAGATACCCAGTATACTGATCCTGGTAAATCTTATGGCAGTGGCCAGGGTTTCTCCTTCAAAGCCTGCTGCAAAGAGCTTGACAACTGGTGCTGTAAAGACCAAGACAAAGCTCACTATAAGGGTACAGAGAACTAGGATTATATTTATAAGATTGTTGGTATATCTCTTAGCTTCTTTTTCTCCATAATCTCTTTCTATGCTGGAAAACATAGGTATAAAACCTGTGGAGATACCAGCACCTACCAGGGCAAATATAACACTGGGTATGGTTATGGATATGATATAGGCATCGGAGACATTTGTAGCTCCGTAAAAGAAGGAAAGTGTCATCTCTCTGGCAAAGCCCATTATCTTAGATATTATGGTTAGAAACATTAAAAGTATAGCTGTTTTTTTCATGAATTTACTCCTTTTTCGCATTAGTAAAAAACAATACTCTCAGTATACCACAAATCTTAAAATAAAAAATCTAATAGTGAGAAAGTCTTTCCTCTATTTTTTCTAATTTTTTATATATAAGGAGCAGGTCTTCCTTAAGCTCTAGAGAGTCTATTCTGTAGTCAGGCCCTACTTCCCTTACTAGGCTACTTTTCTCTAAGCTGGAATCCTTAAGGAGCCTGGCTAGCTTTATGTGTTTTTCTATGGTGGCGTCCTTCCACTGGGTCTCTAGAGAGTCACCGCTTTTAAAGTATATTTTTTGTTTTTTTACCCCTCTTATGCTTTCTATATTTATATAGGAAAAGGCTCCGTCATCTTTTCCCAGAGGTGATCTGGTCTTTACTCCTATAAAGATCATGTCCCTCCTTAGGGGAATGGGTATGGTCTTTTTGAGATTTACCCGGGTCCCATAGTCCTTGTTTGAAGTCTTTAAATCATAGTGATAGTAGCTGCACAGCTTTTTTAAAACTGTCTTTATGCTCTTTTGGACTACCAGGTCCCCTCCCTGGTGCTTGATACAGGTTGAGTTGGAACCTTCCTCTGTATAGATTGGAACCAAGGCATCTAAAGTCTCTTTTAAAACTCTTTCCATAAATCTCCCTCCTATTTTTGAACAATTGTTCTAGTTCCTATATATTATCAGAACATTTGTTTATAGTCAATAGGAAAGATCCCTATAAATAACAAAATGCCCAAACACTTTTGACATGTTTGGGCAAGTAAAAAAGGGTTTTATTTTTACTCTAATAAATTTTTCTCTTATACAATCATACCATATTTAGAAAGATTTACAAGAGAAATCTTTTGATCTAGACCAATTTATCCTAACTTTAGTATATTTGTCAGTTCCTTGACCCTTAAAAGCAGGCAGCTGGAGAAATAAACCAGCATAGCTATCAATATAGTGGCTAATAGCTTTACCAGCTCTAAGAGCTTGCTAGAGCTTATGCCAGCTCCTAATTTAAAGTAGACCAGGTAGATGCTAAGGGCCATAAGAACTGAGGCTAGGGCTACTTTGATAAAGGTAACCAATATGGTCTTAAGGCCCAACTTTCCCAGCCTGGATCTTAGGTCTATAAAGAGAAGCAGGGTTGTAACCAGGGCAGAGAGACTGGTTGCAAGAGCCAATCCCCTGTGCCCCATACTTCTAACCAGAAAGATATTTAAGATCAGGTTTACTATAACAGCTATGGCTCCATTTATCATGGGAGTCTTTGTATCTTGAAAGCTATAGAACATCTTGTTGAGCATCAGCCTAAGGGCACTTGCCACCAGGCCTATGGAATAGTAGAAGAGGGCTCCACTGGTCATAATAGTATCCTCCGCCAGGAAGGCATTTCTCTGAAAGAAGATCCTAATAAGGTCTTCTCCTAGGAGCATAATGCCTACAGTAGCTGGAACTGTTATGATCAGGATTATGCTTACTCCCTTTCTAAAGATAGTCTTGATCTCTCTTGTATTTCCATTGGAAAAGGCCTTGCTGAGCATGGGAAATACAACAGTTGCTATGGCAGCTACAAAGACAGATATTATCATTTCATTTATTCTTGAAGCATAGGTTAGGGCTGATATACTTCCCTCCACCAGCTCTGAGGCCAGGGTCTTATCTATGATAACATTTATTTGACTTACAGCTGAACCTATTAAGACTGGTAGGACCAGTATAAGGGCCTTTCTAAGATAGGGATCCCTGAGATTTATCCTGGGAGAGTATCTATATCTGGTGTTTAGGACAGCTGGCACCTGGATAAGGACCTGGGATAGGGCTGCAAAGACACTTATTATCATAAGAGTCTCTATTCTACCAGAGCTTACAAAAAATCCCAGTCCCACTAGGAAGATTATATTGTAGGGTATGCCCATTATGGCATGGGGCCCGAATATCTCATTGCTCTGGAGATAGCCAGAAAGCACATAGGTTAGGCCTAGGAGTATTATAATAGGTATACCTATTCTATTTAGTTTTACTGCCAAGAGAAATTGCTCTCCCTGGAAGCCCTTGGCCAGGACTCTTATAATAAGGGGAGAAAATATGTAGGCCAAGAGGGCAGTTATAAGGGTTATAAAAAAGACAATATTTATCATATTGTTTAGGTATCTCTTTTGGGCTCTGGATCCTCTTGTTGTCTTTATCTCTGAGAAGATGGGGATCAGGGTGGTGTTAAGGGCCGCCCCAATAGTAGCCATTATAAGAACTGTAGCTGTCATGGCTACAAAGTATGTATCTGTCTGAGTTCCTGAACCGTATTTCGACGCTATCATGATCTCTCTTAAAAAGCCCATACCCTTGCTTATCAGGGTGAATATGGCTATCATAGCAGCTGACTGTCCAATTGTTTTTTTATTTTTCATTTGTCTACCTCATTTTTTATAATATGTAATATTATACCATAAAAATATAGACTAAAATATTTTAGCCTATTTTTTATGCTTCTCTTTATCCCTTTATCAGGTCTTCTGAGCTCATTGGTCGGGCCAGGAAATAACCCTGTCCATACTGGCAGCCCATGTCCTTTAATATATCTAGTTGTTCCTTTGTCTCTATGCCCTCTGCTATTACATTTTTCCCTAGGGCATTAGCCAGGGATATAAGTGGTCTTATGATCTCTTGTCCGTTTTCATCTAGAAGGGAAACTATAAAGGCCCTGTCTAGTTTTAAATAGTCTATGGGAAGGTCCTTTAGCCTGGTTAGGGAAGAGTAGCCTGAACCAAAGTCATCCATGGCAACCTGGATTCCCAGGGCCCTTATCTTGTCTATATTTTCCTTGATCTTGTCTAGGTGGTAGGCAAAGCTGGATTCTGTAAGTTCTAAGACTATCTCCCCTCCCTCTAGATTGTATTTCTTTAGCTTGTCTTCTATCTTGCTAGCAAATTCTTTTTTGCTAAAGCTTATGGCAGATATATTTATAGAGACCTTTTCCAGCTTGTAGTCGCTCTTGTTCCATCTTTCCTTTTGCCTAAAGACCTCATCCAAGGTATAGTCTCCTATTTCATCTATTATGCCTGCTCTTTCTGCTACCTGTATAAAGTAGGCTGGTGAAATATAGCCCTTGTCTGGATGAAACCATCTTATAAGGCTTTCTACATTTTCTATACTTCCTGTTTTTAAATTTACTATGGGCTGATAGTTCATGTAAAAGCTCTTATTTATAAGGGCCAGCTTTATATCAGAAAGCAGGGCCAGGTCATTGCTTATGGTACAGTTATTGTCTGGGGAATAGTATTCATAGCTGCTTCTGGAGTTTTCCTTGGCACATTCCAGGGCTATATTGGCGTTTTTTATAAGATTCATAAAGTCCAGGGCAGAATCTGGATATATGGATACTCCTATGGTGCTGGAGATCATATAGCTTCTATCTTGGTACTTCCACTGGAGCTTGGTGGCCTTTAGGATTTCATTTACCCTCCTGTCTATGGCCTTGTAGCTTTCTTCCTTGGTAAATATAAGTCCAAATCTATCCTGGCTTATTCTAGAGACTATATCTGTCTTTTTTGTATGGGCCTTTAGAACATTTGCCATATCTATTAGGAGCTGGTCTCCTGCGTGATAGCCCTTGTTTTCATTTATATAGGCAAAGTCGTCTATGTCTATATTTAAAAAGGCTATGGGATTGCCTATTTCTTTTATTTCAGGTAGGAGCCTGTTAAAGGTCTTTTCCATGACATTTCTGTTGGGAAGGTCTGTCAACCTGTCATAGGAGTCTAGGTAGTTGACCCTCTTTTGAAGGTCCTTGCTTTCAGATATATCACAGAGCAGCAAGTTAAAGTATATCTTGGACTGTGATTTTACCCTGCTTCTACTGACAATACCCCTCATATATTTCTTTTCTCCATACCTTGTATGCATTTCCAATTCTAAGCAGGAGGCATCTTCCTCTTCTATATTTTCCAGCATTTCATCTATATATTCTGCTCCTATTATCTTGGACAGAGGCTGGTCTCTTAAGACTGAACTCTTAAAGCCAGTGCTGCAGTAGATGTTTTTACTGGCCCTTACAATATTAAAGTTTTTATCTAGCCTGATAACCAGGACATTGGCACCCTTTAGCACCTCTTCTATAAGTTCATTTTGCTGCTTTAAACCTTCATTGGCAAGCTTTATGGTCTCTTCCTTGGCCTTCAACTGCCTTATACTGTCTTCTATAGTCTTTTTATCTTCATTGAATTTTTTTAGGGTCTTGGAAGCAAAGAAAAATATTGCAAGAGCTCCAAAGCCTACTCCTACAATATAGATAAGAGTTTCAGGTATCCTTCCCTGAAAATATACCTCCACAAGCTTTTCATAGATCAGTATCCAGATTACAGATGCAAATATATATAGGCTGCTCAGCTTAGCAGCCGTTAAAAGCCTATCTTTTTTTGTTTCAATATTAAATATATCCACTCTACCACTCCTTAGCACTTGTGTCAGAACTATTATGTATTTTGTAAATCCAATCTACTTTATCTATCAGGTCTAATATCGGTCTTCTATTAAAGATATTTAATAGCTGGCCTGTAAAATTTCTCCTTTTTTTATATTGTCTTAGCACAATAGCTCAGGGGGAATTTTTCACTTAAGAGATCTCTCGCCCTTTCCATCTCCTTAGGGTCTTGGTATATGCCAAAAACCGTAGGACCGCTTCCGCTCATAAGGCTGGCTAAGGCTCCATTTTCCAGCATAGTCTTTTTTATCTCTCCAATAACTGGATTTTCCTCTATGAGGGCTTCTTCCATCTTGTTTTTTATGTTTTTCGCCAGGGCCCCTATATCTCTTTTTTCTATGGCCCGGATCAAACTCTCTGTGTCTATTCTTCTTCCATCTAGCTCCAGCAGGCTGTAGGCATGGGCGGCGGATATTGCAAAGCCAGGATTGCACAGGAGTATGTCCAGGCCCTGGAGAGGCTCTATGGGAGTTAAAACTTCTCCTATGCCCCTAGCCAGGGCAGTGCCTCCTAGGATACAAAAGGGTATATCTGCTCCTAGCTTCTTGCCCATTTCCATAAGCTCTTCTTTTTTTAGTCCCAGCTTCCAAAGCTGGTTAAGGGCTTTAAAAGTAGCTGCTGCATTGGAGCTGCCACCAGCTAGGCCAGCTGCAACAGGTATGTTTTTTTCTATATATACATAGAGGCCCCGCTGGACTCCTGTGTATAAGTTGATTTTTTCCCATACCTGGTAGACTAGATTGTGGAGATCTAGGGGGATATGTGGACTGTTTGACTCTATAACTATGCCCCTAGGTCTTTTTCTAAATATAAGCCTGTCCTTTAAACTGATTTCCTGCATAAGACTTTCTATTTCATGGTAGCCATCTTCTCTTTTAAAGAGTATGTCTAAGCTAAGATTTATCTTTCCAGGTGAATCTATTCTTATTTCTTCTATTTCATCTATTTTTCCTATTATCTCCATTTCTTCTCTCCTTTTTACTGGATTGTCAAAATTATTATATCACAAGAAATAGTATCTTATATAAGATTTAATGGAAAAACAGCTTTTAAACATAAAAAAACACTAGAATCTTTTCTAGTGCCTCTTATTTACCTCAGCTTTAGATCAGCTGGCTTGTATATGCAATATAGTCTAGACTATATTGCATATTTTATAGATAAATATCCTATTATGAAATTTTTACTTTTTCTTCCTCTGGATCTTCTTCACGTATAGTAACTTCTACAGTAGAAGTCAATACATCTGAATATGTGTAAGATACTCTTCTTACGCTATCGTATTCATTTGATATCTTAACCACAAAAAGGTTAGGATATACTGATTCTAAAACGCCTTCTCTTGTTACGATCCTCTTACGTCCTTTATTTGCTCGTAATATAACTGATTTTCCGATACTTTCTTCTAAGTCTTTACGAATTTTAGTTACACTGTCCATATAATAACGAGACCACCTTCCATTCGATTCTCTCTTTTAGCCTTATAGTCTAAAGAGGAAGAAGGAGTGTTTGAACACCCATCTCCATTATTATAACACAAATAATCCTTAATGTCAATAAAACGACTATTATACTATTAGTATAAATAAAAGTCAACTATTTTCAAAGGATTATTTATTATATTTAATTTTATATTTTTATATTCCCAGCAGCATGGTGGCTATACCAAAGTAAAGTAAGAGGGCCAGGGAATCCACCAGGGTTGTTATAAGGGGTCCTGCCATTATGGCTGGATCCAGCTTTAGTTTTTTAGCTATTAGGGGAAGTACTCCTCCTGCCAGCTTTGCCATAACCACTGTTGCAACCAGGGTCACTGATACTGTTATGGCTACCTTTATACCTACTCCATCTAGAAAGATGTTTTTCATAAAGTTTATAACTCCCAGAGATAGTCCTACCACTATGGCTACTCTAAATTCCTTCCAGATAACCTTCCACTTGTCCTTTAGGGTAACATCTCCTACAGCTAGACCACGGATTATAAGGGTGGAAGACTGGCTACCTGAGTTTCCTCCAGTGTCCATGAGCATAGGCACAAAGGCCATAAGTACTACTACAGTTCCCAAGATATCTTCATATTTTTGTATAATTCCACCGGTAAAGGCAGCTCCTACCATAAGTATAAGCAGCCAGGGTATTCTATGTCTTGCCAGGGTAAATACACTTGTATCTAAGTAGGCATCTTCAGTTGGTGCCATAGCAGCCATCTTTTGGAAGTCTTCTGTAGCTTCCTGTTCCATAACGTCCATTATATCATCTACAGTTATTATACCTGTGAGTCTTCTTTCATTGTCCACTACTGGCAGGGCCAGGTAGCCATATTTTATAAATAGATTTGCAACTGTCTCTTGATCGTCATGGGTATTTACATAGACTATATCTTCTACCCCTACCATAAGATCCTTTATTATTTCATTTTCTTCACTTGTTACCAGTACCCTTAGGGAAACTATTCCCTCTAGGATCCTGTTTTTATTTATGACATAGCAGGTGTAGACTGTTTCCTTGTTTAGTCCTACATCCTTTATGTGTTCCATAGCTTCTTTTACAGTCATATTTTGATTGAGCTCTACATATTCTATGGTCATTATGCTTCCTGAAGAACCTTGAGGGTACTTTAGGAATTGATTTATAAGTACTCTTTCATCTGCTGTAGAGTTTTTGATTATCTTGCTTACAATATTTGCCGGCATCTCTTCTATCATGTCTATCATATCGTCAAAGAAGAGCTCATCTAGGATATGATTTAACTCCTTGTCTGTGGTGGCACTTATGATCTCTCTTTGCTGGCTATTTGTAAAGTGAGAAAAGACTTCTACTGCTATATCCTTAGGAAGCATCCTAAATACCAATAGAGTTGTATTTTCATCTATCTCATCTAGGGCTTCAGCTATATCTACAGGCTTCATGTCTACAAGTTCTCTCTTTAATTCTACATAGTTCTTTTGTTCAATCAATTGTAAGATGTCGATTTGATTCATAGATCTTCCTCCTTTTATTTATATATGGAGGTTAAGCCTTTCTTGACCTTGGAACTTCCATATATAATATATTTTTTAATATACCCGCACAAGGGCACAGATTCCAAAATCATCAGCTTCTTTCTTTTTTATATTTTACTGCACATATTACAAGTATAGCACATATATTTGTAAAAACTCAAAAAAAATAGACTAGGATAGTCTATTTTTTGAGTTTTATACTCTTTGAGGTTGAATTGTAAAGCCTTTTCTAAGCGGATTGTCACTGTAGCTTACTAGAAACTTATCATAGGCTTCTTCTAGTCCGTCAGCTACTAGGAATTTGTATCCGTCTACTTCTAGTTTAAGATCGTCTTCTGCTGGCTCTTCCAGAGCCATACCAAATGAAGGTCCGCCTCAACCATGGCCTGCTACATAGATTCTAAGATGCTTGCTATCATCTGAACTCTTTAAGATTTCATCTAATTCTTTTTTAGCTTCATCAGTTACTTCAATTATCATTTTCTATCACTCCTATTTGTTTTTTGTTCCCATATCTATATATTACCCCCCTATGATTCTTATAAACAAATTGATATAAAATAGACAAGGAAAAAAATTTAGTCCAGAATATATAGAAACTGGGAGAAATCATCTTTCTAGATTATTTAATCTAGAATTTTATATTATTTTTTATTTTTTTAAAATAATTGTAGAAAAAAAAGATTTTATATGCTAGTATATAGGTAGGATATAAAAAGGAGGTTTTGATTATGGAAGTTACAAAAGATATGCTTATAGGCGAATTGATTAGAAAGAAGCCAGAAGCTGTTGAAACTTTGATGGAATTTGGCATGGGCTGTGTAGGCTGTCCTGCTTCACAAATGGAAAGTGTAGAAGAAGCAGCTATGGTTCATGGTCTAAAATTAGAAGAGTTAATGAAAGCATTAAACAAATAGAGAGATAGAAATAGAGCCCCTGAGATCAGGGGCTCTTATTTTTTTGCCTTATTCTTTTACTTATCTAGTGCCAGATCGATTTTGTTTTTATCAAAGCCAACTATTTCCTCATCCTCTATTAGAACTACAGGCACTCCCATGTGTCCCATGGCCATAAGTTCCTTTCTGGCTTCCTTATCCTGTTGCACGTTTTTCTCTAAATAGTCTACACCTTTTTCTTCTAGATATTCTTTTACACTTGTACAATATGGACAGGTGCTACTGGAATATACTACTACATTTTTCATTTCTTTCTCTCCTTTCCTGGAATAAAAGTCCCTTTTCTTATATTTGTCCTAGGAATTTAAGGGTTATATGGGCTATAAGTGCAGAGCCTATATAGGTTCCCACCATGACAAATACGGCTAAGATCACTATTCTCCAACCTGTCTTCTTAAGAGAGTCTAGGTTTTTACCTGTATAGATACCTGCATAGGCAAGTATTGGAGTTGCCAGGGCTAGGAAGTTTACCTTAGCCACCTGCTCTGATATAAAGGCAGAACCTGGAACTCCTGGTACTGTTAGCAGGGTAGATAGGGTTACTATATAGGCTACAGCTGGTATCTTGCCTGGCATATACTTAGCCAGGATTATACCTAGTACAGCCATGGCCACCAGGATCAACATGCCTGGTATGGCTTCAAGTATAGGAGTTTGGTAACCAACAAAGTTACCTACAACTGATATAGCAGCGGTTATTAGTAGTACTATTATGGAATCTTTTAGTTTCATCTATATCTCCTCCTCCCCAACAGGCTGATCTCTTTTTACAGGCTGGTCTGGATATTTTTTATACTTTATCTTGTATGACTTTCTATAGAGCCATTCTGAAAATGGTAGGGCTATAAAAAGTGACATATAGAGTCCATCTAGTCCTGAAAGCATATTACTGGAGGCTCCAAAGGCAGTTAGCATCTCTTCCATTTCAGGATACATGGCCACTAGGGAACCTACTCCTGCAGTCATCATACTGGCAGAACCTACTCCTGAGGCCATGGCCAGTGAGTAGGGATGAAGGAAGGTATTTGCAGCTAGGAAGCTGGCCATAAGACCTATAAATATGGTTCCTATTACAGTTCCCACTATATATACTCCCAGTACTCCCTGTCCTTCTTCACTGTCTAATCCAAATTTATCTCCTATAAGTGCAACATTGGGCTCTCTGGCTATGGAGTGAGCTCCACCAATAGCCTCTCTCTTAAGGCCTAGGACAATTACAGCTAGGGGTACTCCTAGAAGTACTGTTCCTATGTTTCCAAGTTCTTGAAGTATAAGTGCAGGACTTGCTGCTAGGATCTTTGGAAGCGTAGGTCCTATATTGGTACCGTACTTAGCCATTAAAAGCATAAGTGTCAGGCCTATTAGGGAACCTGCATCATCCATTTCCTTTTCCTTGGCAATCTTTAAAAATTTTGGTGTGGTAAATATTCCCAGCACCATGGCAAATAGCATGGGTAGGAGTACTATGGTTCCTATTCCAACAGGTATGCTTATAATCCCTATAAGTTCAGAGATTATAACCAGGCCTAGAGCTATTAAATGCAGTTTAACATTTTTCATAATTTCACCCCATTTGTATTTTTTTGACTCAACAAAAGCTGGTTTGACTTTTAATCTTCTTCTCTCTCTCCTCTTCTCACCTCCTTGCTTATTTTAAGAAGTCCAGTACAGCTTGGACAAATAGTGAAGTTCCCAGATAAAAGAAATCTTCGTCTATATCAAATCTTGAATTATGATGTGGATAGATCTCTCCTCCTATGGCCTTAGGATTGCTTAGGAAGAAAAATGTTCCAGGGGCCTCCTGTAGGAAATAGGCCATATCTTCTCCACCCATAACTGGATCCTTCATCTCGTAAATATGGTCTTCTGGGAGAATCTTTTTAGCAGATTCTACAAATTCCTCAGTTACTTCTTGGGAGTTTATAAGAGGAGGATACTTAAAGTCATATTGAACTTCATAGTCTGCCCTCATGGCCTCTGTTATTCCCTTGGTTACTTCTTCTATTCTTCTAGCTATAAATTCCCTGGTGTCATTGTTTACAGTTCTAACTGTTCCCTCTAGTTCTACTTCATCTGGTATTATATTTTGATTGAAGCCACCATTTATTCTGGTTATGGAGAGAACTGCTGGATCTATGGCCTTTATCTCCCTGCTTACCAGCCTTTGAAGGGCGGATATAACTTCTGCAGCTGTGGATATGGGATCAACTGAAGCTTCTGGATATGCTCCGTGGGAGCCCTTACCCTTTATCTTTATTAGGATCCTATCCATGGAGGCCATCATAGGTCCATAGGAAACTCCTATTTTTCCCAGGGGTATGTCCTTTAGTATGGAGCCTGAGTGTAGGCCTAGGACCCTATCTACCTTAGGATCTTCCATGGCACCTTCCTCTATCATAGGTAGGGCTCCACCTGGATATTCTTCTCCTGGCTGGAAAAAGAGCTTAACATTGCCTTTAAACTTGTCCCTATTGTCATTTAGGACCTTGGCAGCTCCTAGGAGCATAGATGCATGGGCATCATGGCCACAGGCGTGCATATTGTCATTGCTTGAGGCAAAGTCCAGTCCTGTTTCTTCTTTTATAGGCAGGCCGTCCATGTCTCCCCTTAGGGCTATGGTCTTGCCTTCTCCTTCCCCTCTTATTATTCCAACTATGGCATTTCCACCTACTAGGGTCTTATATTCTATGCCCATTTCTGTAAGTCTTTCCCCTATATACTTGCTGGTCTTTGGAAGTTCTAGTCCCAGCTCTGGAATCCTATGGAGATCTCTTCTCCAGGATACTATATCTTTTTCTATTTTTTTTACTTCTTTTACAATATCAAACATATTTCTACCTCCTTATTCTTACTATCTATAAAATATATTAAGACTTTACCCCTATAAAAATTTTTTAATCATAATCTACATGGCCTGCATGATCTAGTCCCTGCTTCATTAAATCCAGTACATGGTCGTCGTCTAGGGAGTATATAACCTGCTTTCCCTGCCTTTGAAATTTTACCAGCTTTAAGCTTCTAAGTTTTTTCAAGTGATGGGAGACCAGGGACTGAGTCATTCCAAGCACCTCTGCTATATCACAAACACAGAGGGGGGATTCTGATAAGACATACATTATTCTCAATCTAGAAGAATCTCCCAGGGCCTTAAAGATTTGAATCAAAAAGTCCAAGCCCTTTTCTTCTTCTAGGCTCTTTTTCACCTTTGACAAAAGTTCATCTGAAGCAAAGTGTCCTATGCAGCTTTCTTTTTCTCTTATTTTATCATCTGATTTTTTCATAGCCTACCTCCTAAACTTTATCCAATTTAAGTGTAAAAAAACCTTCCTTAAAATACATTTACTATTTAAATGTCTAAGGAAGGTAGTGTCTTTGTTATTTTGACAAATGTATCTAGGTCTAATTCTTCTGCTCTAGATCTAGGATCTACTTCAGCCTTTTCTAGGGCCTCTCTTATCTCATCCTTGCTAAGCTGGAAGTCAAAACTAGATAGGGCGTTTAAGATTGTCTTTCTTCTCTTGGAAAAAGAAGCCTTTACCACTCTAAAGAACTTTTCTCTGTCCACTTCTGGAAGATCTTTTTTCATATTGAGTTTTATAACTGAGGAGTCTATCTTGGGACTAGGCATAAAGACTGTCTTTGGAACCTTTAAGAGTATCTCTGGATGGCTATAAAAGTTTACAAATACAGAAAGTGAACCATATACCTTGCTTCCTTCCCTGGATACCATTCTGTCTGCCACTTCTTTTTGTACCATTATAGTTAGGGATTCTACATTTAGATCTTCTTCTAGGAATCTAGCTATAATGGGGGTGGTAACATAGTAGGGCAGGTTTGCCACTACCTTAACAGGTCCTCCAGCCATCTTCTCATCTATTAAGGCTCTTATATCCTTCTTTAGTATATCTCCATGGACTATTTCTATATTGTCATAGTCCCTAAGGGTTACATCTAGTATTGGCAGGAGATTTTTATCTATTTCAACAGCTACAACCTTCTTGGCCTTTAGGGACAACTCTTCTGTAAGAGTGCCTATACCTGGTCCTACTTCTAGTACATAGTCATCCTTTCCAATACCTGCTTCTTCAACTATCCTTCTAACTATATTTCCGTCTATCAAGAAGTTTTGACCCAGGCTCTTGGAAAAGTTAAAGCCATGAAGATCTACTAACTCCTTTAAATACTTTGCTGAATAAAGTCTATTTCCCATTTTCTTCTATCCTTTCAAGGGCTCTTATAAATTCTTCCTTTGTTATGGCAAAATTGTTTAATCTACTTAAAAACTGCTTGGCATTGCCGTATCCTATGCCCAATTCTTGCCCTAGCTTGTCTCTCTTTTCCCTGGAGGCCTTTCCACCTTCTAGACCAAAGTGAACCATATCTTCCTTTGTGTAGACTTCTTCTACTTCTACATTTATGGCCTTGGCTTTTTTAATGGCCTCTCTTATATCTTCTGGGCTTGCATTTTCTATACCTATATCCTTATCTCTGGTGGACTTGTCCTGAGCTAGGAAGGCATGCTTGCATCCCTTTACCTGAGATGAGATGTCTCGCCTTATTCTTTCTCCTACATAGTCTGGATCTGTAAATATTATAAGCCCTCTTCTATTGGCTAGTTTTCTCAGGGTCTTTATAAGTCCCTTTCCATAGTGGTAACCATTTGTAGTTATTACCTGGGCATCTAGGGCAGCCTTTACAGCTGTTACATCATCTTTTCCTTCTACTACTATTACTTCCTTTATCATAGCCTTCCACTTCCCAATCTAATGTCTATTTATGCCAAATACTTCTCTAGTATTTAAATTTGTTTGAAGAGCCAGATCTTCTGGGGTTAGGCCCCTAAGCTTGGCAATCAATTCTGCAGTGTACTTTACATACATAGGCTCATTTCTCTTGCCCCTGTAGGGTGAAGGTGCCAGATAGGGAGCGTCTGTTTCAATCAATAGCTTTTTTAGGGGAACTAGTTTTGCAACTTCCTTTAGTTCATCTGTCTTTTTAAAGGTGACAGGGCCTGCTAGGGATATATAGAAACCTAGGTCTAAATAGGCCTCCATCATCTTTCTATCACTGGAAAAGCAGTGCATAACTCCCCTTAGGCCCTGGGCCTCTTCTGTCAAGATCTCCAAAGTGTCCTCATCTGCCTCTCTTGAGTGAACCACTATAGGCAGGTCTAATTCCCTGGCCAATTTTATCTGCTCTCTAAACCACTTTCTTTGAATATCCCTGGGGGAATTATCATAGTGGTAGTCCAGGCCTATTTCCCCTATAGCTAGGACCTTTTCATTTTTACTTAGGAGCCTTAGCTCTTCCAGGCTTTCTTGGCTTACTTCCTTGGCGGAGTGGGGATGAACTCCTACTGCTGCATATATATTGTGGTATTTTTCCGCTAGTTCTACAGACTTTTTACTGGACTCCATATCTGCTCCTACATTTATAACTAGTTCTATACCATTTTTTTCCAAGTGTTCTATTATATACTCCCTATCCAGATCAAATTGCTCCTTGTCTAGATGGGCGTGACTGTCTATTAACATATTGATCAACTTCCTTTGTTTTGTCGTAGGGGCGATCTTTGGTCGCCCGTGGTTTCCGTTGGCCCTTGGCGGGAGATCTCAGATCTCCCCTACGGGTTTGTGGTTTTAGGAAATGTTTGCTCCTACTTTTAACTCTTCTAAAGTTGTTAGAAGGGATAGCTTGCCTTCGCTGTCTTCTGCAGCCAGGATCATTCCCTTGGACTCTATGCCTCTTAGTTTAACAGGCTTTAGGTTTACTACTACTATTACAGCCTTACCTACTAGATCTTCTGGAGTGTAGAATTCTTTTATGCCTGAAACCACTTGACGTGTTTCGTCTCCTAGATCTATGGTTAGGACTAAGAGCTTGTCAGCCTTTGGATGGTCTTCACACTCTACTATCTTACCCTGTCTTAGTTTTATCTTTGCAAAATCATCTATAGTTATAAGTTCTTCTTCTTTTTCTTCTACTTCTTTTTTATCTTCCACTTTAACAGCTCCTTCTTTGCCCTTGGCTCTTTTTTCTATTAAATCATTATTGGCTTCTACTAGTTTATCCAGTTCCTTTTCTATATCAAGCCTTGGGAATATTATCTCTCCCCTGGCTACCTTGCTTCCTACTTTTAATATACCCCATTCTTTTGTATCTTCCCACTTAGCTTCTTCTAGAATACCTAATTGTTTTCTTATTTCAAGGGATGTGTTTTCCATAAATGGCTTAATAAGAATTGATACGATTCTTAAGCTTTCACTTAAGTTGTAGAGAACAGCATCTAGTCTTGGCTTGTCATCTTCTTCCCTAGCCAAGATCCAAGGCATGGTTTCATCTACATACTTGTTAGTCCTTCTTATGAGTTTCCAGATCTCCTCTAGGCCTCTTGAAAAGTCCAGGTGCTCTAGATACCCTTCTACCTTTCCTGAAGTTTCTCTAGCCAGATCTATAAGACTATCATCTATCTCTTCTTTTTTAGCAGGCTCTGGAATGATCCCTCCGTTATATTTTTCTACCATGGTCACAGTTCTACTTACTAGATTTCCTAGGTCATTTGCCAGGTCTGAGTTTACCCTTTGGAGGAATTTTTCTCTGGTAAAGGATCCATCAGTTCCAAATTGGAATTCTCTTAGGAGGAAGTATTTAAAGCTATCTACTCCATAGAGCTCTATTATTGGCTCTGGATAGATTATATTTCCCTTTGATTTGCTCATCTTATCGTCGTCAAATAGAATCCAGCCATGGCCAAATACCTTTTCTGGAAGTTCTAGATCTAGGGCCATAAGTATAGCAGGCCAAATAATTGTATGGAATCTAACTATTTCCTTACCAACTAGATGCACATCTGCTGGCCAATATTTCTTGTAATTGCTATCGTCTTCAGTTCCAAATCCAAGAGCTGTTATATAGCAGGATAGGGCATCTATCCAAACATACACCACATGCTCAGGATCAAAGGGTACCTTTATACCCCAGTCAAAGCTGGATCTGGATACACATAGGTCTTCCAAGCCCTTTTTCAGGAAGTTATTTACCATTTCATTTTTTCTAGACTCTGGTTCTAAAAAGCCTGGCTTATCTTTATAGAGTTCTAAAAGTCTATCAGTGTATTTTGAAAGCTTAAAGAAATATGCCTCTTCTTCTGCCAGATGGGTAGGTCTTCCACAGTCTGGACAATTTCCATCTACTAGTTGAGATTCTGCCCAAAAGGATTCACAAGGTGTACAATAGTGGCCAGAATAGTCCGATCTATATATTTCACCTTTTTCATATAGCTTGGTAAATATTCTTTGAATCACTTTAACATGACTCTCATCTGTAGTTCTTATGAACTTATCATAGTCAATGTCCAACATCTTCCAAAGATCCTTTATGCTAGAGACTATCTTATCTACATAGGCTTTAGGACTAAGTCCTGCCTTGTCTGCTGCGTCCTGTATCTTTTGTCCATGTTCATCAGTTCCCGTTACGAAAAATGCATCAAAGCCCTGTAGAGCCTTGTATCTTTTAAGTGTATCTGCTGCCACTGTTGTGTAAGTGTGCCCTATGTGAAGATTATCACTAGGATAATAAATCGGTGTCGTAATATAGTATTTTTCTTTTTCCATTTTTCTTCCTCCTATAAATTAAAAATAGGCCTTCATCTCTAATAGAGACGAAGGCCTTTACATTCGCGGTACCACTCTAATTTATCTATTTTTCGCAAAATAGAACTCAAAAGGTTATTAACCCTTAGTTCTAACGGTACTCCTCCGCCATAGCCTCTTTGACCACAGAATTTAGGGACCATATTCAAAACTATCCTATTTGCCAAATTTCACCAGTTTTCAGCTCTCTAAAAAATAAAATAGAATCTACTCTTCCCATCAATATCTTTTATAATTAAGTTTTATCCTTATTTGCTTATATATCTAAACATTATATCTATATATCTGTCTTTTGTCAATTTTAAGCTTTTTT
>CAZBAK010000030.1:0-20252 GCA_964489715.1 uncultured Tissierella sp.
AGTATTCCACATAAAAGCTACTAATAATTTACTACCTAAAATTTGACTTCCTGTAAGAGGAAGTGTAAATGTTAAATATCCTCTATCTTCATATAACTCTTTTCTAAAAGAACCAACTATATAGAAAAAGGATGTTATATAGGCTCCAAATATAACAAATATAGATATTATAAACATAAACCTCAATAAATTCATTGATTGACTAATTGTTTCAGGTGATTCAAAATTCTTTATTTCATTGAATATATTAAACTGAATCATACTTGATGCCAAAATAATTATTAAAATTATACCTAATATAAACTTATAAGTTCCCCTTATTTCATATTTCATAAATTTTTTCATCTTTTATCCTCCTATCTAAATATTTCTTTATACAGATCATCTATTTGCATTCCCTTTTCTTCTCTTAAAGTTTCTGCATTGCCTATTAATTCTATCCTTCCATCTCTTAAAAAAGCTACATCGTCAAATAAGTTTTCCATATCACGAACTAAATGTGTTGTTATAATCATAGTACTTTCCTTATTGTAATTTTTAACTATAGCGTCTAATATTTGATCTCTTGCTACAGGATCTACTCCTGCTATAGGTTCATCTATTATATAGACCTTGGCATTTCTAGCTAAAACAAGACTCAGGTTTAATTTTTCATGCATACCCTTTGAAAGTTCTTTTACCTTCATATCTGTATTTAAGTCCATAAATTCTATTAAATCTATTGCTTTTTTTTCATCAAAGTCTTGGAAAAAATCCTTATAGAATCCTATTGCATCTTTTATACTCATCCAATCATATAGGAAGTTTCTATCTGGTAGATATGATACTATGGATTTTGTATAAACTCCAGGCTTTTTACCATCTATAATAACCTCTCCCTTATTTGCTATTAGCAATCCTGTTAAAATCTTTATAAGTGTTGTTTTACCACTACCATTTGGGCCTAGTATACCTATTACTCCACCTTTTTTTATATTTAAACTTAGATCATCTAGGGCTGTCTTATTTCTATAGCTTTTACTTACTCCTCTTATTTCTATTATATCTTCCATCTCTACTCCCCCTCTATAAAATTATCTATTATGGCTTTTATTTCTTCTTCACTGAAATCAAGGGATTTCATTTCCATTAAAAAATTTTTCACTAAATTTTTAGCCATCTGATTTTTAAGTGTCCTTATCTTTTCAATATCTTCTGTTGCAAATGTACCCATTCCCCTTTGAGTGAAAACAAGTCCTTCTCTTTCTAATTCTGTATACGCTCTTTGAATAGTGTTTGGATTTACTGTTAAATCCGTAGACAGTTCTCGCACAGATGGTAATTTTTCTCCCTCCCTTATTTTTTTTAAGACAATTTCTTTCTTTATATAATTCATTATCTGTATATATATGGGTAGATTATCTTTGAACTTCATTTTTTCACCTCCTGTTATGTATTGGTGTATTAATTATATAGTACACTAATATATTATTGCTGTCAAGACTTTTTAAAAAAGCCTCCTAGTAAAATTCATCTTACTAGGAGGCTTATATATTCTTATTATTTTTTCATGGACTTGCTTTTCTCAGTACATACTCTTATAGCTTCTATTATAGAGGATCTAAAGCCACTAGCTTCTAAAGATGTCACTGCTTCTATGGTGGTACCTCCTGGTGAACATACATTATCTTTTAACTTTCCTGGATGTTCCCCTGTTTCCAATACCATCTTAGCTGCTCCTAAAACTGCTTGTGCTGCCATACTATAAGCCTTATCCCTAGCTAATCCCTCTCTTACTCCAGCATCTGCCATAGCTTCAATCAATATATATATATAGGCGGGAGAAGATCCTGCTATGGAAGTAAATGCATCCATATCTTCCTCATCTATTATTTCAACCTTACCAAAACTTTTGAAAATACTTACTAGATCATCTATTTCTTCTTTAGCTAGATTATCTCCTAATGAGATAGCTGTCATAGCTTGGCCTACAAGGGCCGGTGTATTTGGCATAGTTTTAGCAAACTTACTATTATCCCTTAGATTTTCTCTTAAAAAATTCAAGCTAATGCCTGCTCCAATAGATATAACTAGGGTCTCACTTCTTATACTTTCCTTTACTTCTTTTAAAACTTTTTCATATAAATATGGCTTCACAGCTATAATTAAAAAATCTGCAAGTTCTGCTATCTTTTTATTTTCTAGACTAGTATTAATTCCAAATTCTTTCCTTATATTTTCTAAACTTGCTTCTGTCTTAGCTGATACATATATATTTTTCTTGTCTAATAGATTAGAGTCTATTATTCCCCTTATCATAGCTTTAGCCATATTTCCACAACCTATAAAGCCTATCTTTTTATCCATAATCCCACTCCTTTAAAATATTATATCATTTGAAAATAAAAAAAGAAGCCTTAGCTTCTTTTTTTTTATCTTATTATGCTTTTATTTTACTAGTTGCATCTGCCTCACCAGATTTTACAATGGCTATCTTGGTAAATATTGGACCTACTATTTCAAAAACCAGCACACTAAATAAGACAATAGTAGATACCTGATCTCCTATATTTACAAGCTCTGTTTTTACAATAGCAGCAAGTCCTATGGAAACACCACCAATAGGTAGTAGGCTCATACCTAAATACTTTCTTATATTCTTGTCAGACCTTGTTACTCGAGCTCCTAAGTAGCCTCCTAAAACTTTACCAAGCACCCTAGATAGTATATATCCTACTCCTATGATACCTACACTTGTTAATACACTTAAGTCTAAACTTGCACCTGCCAGTGTAAAAAACATTAAATAAATAGCTGGTGTCATATAGGTCAACAAAGTGAAGATCCTTTGAGATTTTGGAAATATATTTACAAGAGTTGCGCTCATCATCATGCAGGTAAGAAGTGGCGAAAGATTAAATATAGTTGCAAGTCCTGTCGCCGCAAATATAAAGCCTACAACCACTGATATAAGTATGTCTTCTGTCTTACTATTTTTTGATAAATAGCTTAGAATAATACCTAAAATTAAACCTAAAACTAGAGAACCAGCAATTTCAAACAATGGTGCAGCTATGAGCTTTACTATAGATATCTCTCCTACACCTGCAAGGAGCTTAGCTACAGATAGGCATATACCAAACAACATGATTCCAAAAGCATCATCTATTGCAACTACTGGCAATATAGTATTTACCAAGGGTCCCTTGGCTTTTAACTCTCTTACAACAAGTAGTATTCCTGCTGGAGCCGTTGCTGTAGCTATGCTTGCTACAACAAGACTAAAGCCAAGATCTTGTCTGAAAATTAAAAATATACACAAAAAAACAACTACCATAGTTGTTAAAAATTGAAATAAAGTTATAGTTAAGATTTTCTTGCCTATTTTTTTCATATCTTTTACTATAAATTCACTTCCTATACTAAAGGCTATGGCTGCTAATGCAATCTCATTTAGAATAGAAAGATTATTTATATCAGAAACATTAACAAGATTTAATAGGGATGGTCCTATTATAAGACCTCCTACTACATATCCTGAAATATTTGGTAATTTTAAATATCCTGCAAGATGTCCTCCTGCAAGTCCTATAAAGACTATAATACTTAATTTAAAAAGTAAATTCAAAAATATCATCCCTTACATTTATTTAATTACTATACTAATTTATTATACACCTAATATTTTCTAGGTGCAAATATAAGGACTTAATATTTTTCTCTTTAAGCTTTTACTTCTTTTTTCCCCTTATTTGATTCCCCTGCTTTTTCAATTGCTATTTTAGTAGCTATTGGTCCTATTATTTCAAAGACAAGTACGCTAAATAAGACAAGTGTAGAAATCTTAGCTCCCATTTCTCCTAATTCAGCTTTTACGATAGCTGCAAGACCTATGGAAACACCACCTATAGGTAGTAGACTCATTCCTAAATATTTAACTATATTTTCTTCTGCCTTAACATATTTAGCTCCCATATTTGATCCTATAAGTTTTCCAGCTGCTCTGGCTAATATATATCCTACTCCTAGTAGTCCAACACTTGAAAGAACACCTAGATCTAAACTAGCACCTGCCAAGGTAAAGAACATCAAATAAACAGGTGGTGTTATACGAGAAACTAGATTAAATATCCTTTGAGATTTTGGTAATACATTTACTAGAGTTGCACTCATCATCATGCAGGTAAGAAGTGGTGAAAGATTAAATAAGTTTGCAAATCCTACCCCAACAAATATAAATCCAGTTACTACAGATAAAAGCCTATCCTCTGATTTACTGTGAGTTGATAAGTAGCTTAAGACAACTCCTAATAGAAATCCTATAATTATAGATCCACCTATCTCAATTAAGGGTGCAGCTATAAGCTTTAGTATAGAAATATCTCCTACACCAGAAAATATCTTTGCTATAGATACACATACTCCAAACAACATTATTCCAAGGGCATCATCTATTGCAACAACTGGCAATATAGTATTTACTAAAGGCCCCTTTGCTCTTAATTCTCTTATAACTAATAGTATTCCTGCTGGTGCTGTTGCTGTTGCTATACTCGCTATAACCAAAGAAAATGTAAATTCTTGATTGAAGATTACAAACATAACAAAAAATACAACTATAAGAGTGCTGAAAAATTGAAATAAGGTTATAGTCATGATTTTTTTACCTACCTTTTTCATATCTTCCCATAAAAATTCATTTCCTATACTAAAGGCTATAGCACCTAATGCTATTTCATTTAATAGTGTTAAATTATTGATATCAGTTACTTCTATAAGATTTAAAATAGAAGGCCCTATTAATAGCCCTCCTATTACATATCCTGAAATATTAGGTAATTTAAAATAACTTGCGACTCTAGCACCTGCCAATCCTATAAAAACAATAATACTTAATTTGAAAATCAAATCCAAACAAATCATTCCTCCACATAATAAACTTCAACTTTACACTAGGGAAACTTTCCACTAATGTTTAATAAATAAATTTAAAAATCAACTAGCATTTACATACCATAGGTATCTCCAACTGGTATTGTAAATATCATGCCAACTCCTGGGTCATCTATATCTCCTAGAATTTCTTCAACAGCTGATACAGTTTTCTCTAATAGATCCTTATCCTTTATAACTGCAAATATTGTCTTATTATAGGGTCTAGCATTTTCTACAAAAGTCCTTATACCGCCAAAGAAAGGCTCCTTACCTCTCCCACTATTTGTCATTGCTGAACCCATCCCCTGACTATCCAATATAGTAGCTCCTTTTACACCAACCTTAACAAAGCTATCTAATATATCATCTAAATATTCCTCTTCATTTAATACTATAAACAATGCATCCATCTTAACACTATCCCTTCATCTAATTAACTGATTTAAATTTTTTATTCGCTTCCTTTAAATCTCCATCTTCTTCTCCAGCCTTTTGTATTGCTATTTTTGCAAGTATTGGTCCAGCAATTTCATAGACTAGTACACTAAATAATATAATGGTTATTATAGACTCACTAAACTGTGGCAACTGTGCGGCTACAATCATAGATAAACCTATGGATATACCACCCTGAGTAAGTAAACTCATACCTAAATATTTAACTACAGTTTCTTCTGCTCCCACATACTTAGCTCCTATTCTAGCACCTATAATCTTTCCAGCTGCTCTTGCTATTATATATCCTACTCCCAATAGACCAACCTTACTTAAGACAGCCAGGTCTAAGCTTGCACCTGCTATAGTAAAGAAGAGCAAGTAAATCGGTGGTGTAAAGTCACTTATAAGATTAAATACCCTATGAGAGTTTTTCATTAAATTAATAAGAACTGCTCCTAGCATCATACATGTCAATAGAGATGAAACTCCTAAAAAGTTTGCCGCTCCTGTTGACATGAGGATAAAGCCCAATACCATAGTCAAAAGTTCGTCTCTTCCCTTTGCCTTTGGTGCAAAATAGCTCAAAGCAATACCTAGGACTAGTCCTAGTAATAGGGATCCTAGTATTTCAAACAAAGGTGTGGATATTATCTTAAACAATGAAAAGCTCTCTGAACTGGATGTGATCTTGGCAATGGATAAAGAAATACCAAACATCATTATTCCCAAGGCATCATCTATAGCTACCACAGGAAGTATTGTCCTTACTAGGGGGCCCTGTGCTTTTAATTGTCTTATTACCATAACTATTCCTGCTGGTGCCGTAGCAGCAGACATACTGGCAATAACTAAAGAAAACTCAAATGCTTGATTAAATATGAAATATGTAACTATAAATACTAGAGCTATAGCTCCAAAAACTTCTGCTACGGTGATAATTAAAATATTTTTACCTGTTTTCTTAATATCACTCCATAAAAATTCGCTTCCTATACTAAATGCTATGGCTGCTAAGGCCACTTCATTTATAATATTAAATTGAGCGGCTTCACCAGAAGCTACTAGTTTAATAAAAGAGGGTCCTATTAATAAACCACCTACAATATATCCTGATACATTAGGTAGTTTAAATTTCTTAGCAAGTCTTCCTCCTATAATTCCTGTGAATATGATTATACTTAACTTAAATAATAAATCCAATAAAACCATTCCTTTATATTATATATTTTGTCATATCCTATACATTATAGTATATATAGGAAGAATGTGCAAATTTAGGGACTTTAAAGCCTATTTTATTACAAAATTATATTAAAATCGCCATTTATAACCCTAGGGATACAAATGGCATATTTAATAGATATATAAATATTAGCTTATTATTTTAATCCATATACATTTCCAACTGGCATTGTAAACATCATCCCTATACCTGGTTCATATACATCTCCAAAAACTTCTTTTGCAGCAGCTACTGCTTTTGCAAGGGTTTCTTCGTCTTCTATAACTGTAAATACAGTTTTATTATAAGGTCTTGAATTATCTATAATAGATCTTATTTTTCCAAAGAATGGACCATTTCCATCTCCACCATGAGTAACTGCATATCCCATTCCCTGGCTATCTAAAATAGTTGCACCTTTTACTCCTATTTCTATAAATTTATCTAACAAATCCTCTAAGTAATCTGGCCTATTTAGTACAATAAATAATGCATTCATTATATTTTGCCACCCTTTCATAATAATTATTATGTTTATATCTTTTTTAGATATTAAAGCTATAACTCTCTAGTCACCCTAGTTAACCTATACCCTAATTTAAAATCTTATATCTTCAAAAGCTTTAATTATAAGGCATATAAGACAATATAAGCTAATAGAATTTTTAACTTAAGCCATAAATCTAAAGTTTTTATGCCTATTATAACTTTATTCTCTCTATCTATTATAGTCCATATAGGGAAAATATCAAAATTTTAAATTTATATATAGAATAAATTGGCTTAAATATAGGCAGGACAAGTTTATCCTCTAAACTTGTCCTGCCTATATCTCTTTCCAACTTTTATTTAAATTTTTTTAATTCATTTATATAGTCAATAACATTAGAATCTATTAGATTATCAATATTGATCTTTGCAAACCCACCATTTTTAAAATGCTCTCTTAACTCAACTTCTCTATTTACAGAAACTTCCGCCTTTGATAGAAGTTCTTCTGCTAATTCCTCAGGAAAAACTATTACTCCATCAGCATCTCCAAATACTATATCTCCCTGTCTTACATGTACTCCTGAACAGTTAATTGGAGAACCATGAGATCCTGACACTCCTAGGACATTTGTAGTAACTGCTGATATGCCTGTAGCAAATACAGGAATATCTAACTCTTCTATGGCTAGTGAGTCAGTTGCTGGCCCATCTATAACTATACCATTGTATCCTTGAGATTGTGCCAATAAGGCCACCATCTCTCCTACACATGCAAAAGTCTCGTCTCCCCCTCTATCTATTACTATGACAGAGCCTTTAGGAGCAGTTTTAAGCGCTTGATATAAGGCTGCCGAGTCTTTGCCTATGAGCCTAACCGGATAGGCGGGTCCAACCATTTTAGAGTATTTATTCAAGGGTTTCATCTTAGGGCTCATAAATCCACCTTCTATATAGTGTCCTATAGTAGCAGGATCAACCTTTTTAAATCTTTTTATCATCTTTTCATCCATATTTATCTCTCCTATTTAAAAGTTCAGCCTATTTAGCAATAACGTCATAGATATCTGATCTTCTATTTTTTAGTGATGGAATTTTCGATCTAATCTTATCTAGATAATCTAAATCAATCTCTGCTATTGTTACTCCAGGTTCATCCTTGGACTTAGCAATTACCGTTCCCCATGGATCCACTACCATACTGTTACCAAAAGCTGTAAACTTAGTCTTCTCTCCAATTTGTCCCGCAGCTACTATATAGCAGCCGTTTTCTATGGCACGTGTTCTAAGTATTGGCTCCCAGTGATCTTTTCCAGTAGGCACTGTAAAGCTGGCAGGAGTGAATATTATTTCTGCTCCATTTAAAGCTAGTAGTCTAAATAGCTCTGGGAATCTAATATCATAGCATATTGTAAAGCCTAGATTACCATATTCTGTATCAATATTAACTATGTCAGATCCAGGTTTTATTCTGTCAGACTCAGCAGTAATTGTACCATCTGGAAGAGTTACATCAAAGGTATGTAGTTTTCTATAACTTGCTATGATCTTACCCTTATTGTCAATCATAACAGTAGTGTTATAAAACTTTTCATCCCCCTCTATAATTTCCGGCATACTACCTCCATGAATATATATATCATGTTCCTTTGCCTTCTCCATTAAAAATTCAGTAGAGTAGCCTGGTATTTCTTCAGCATTTCCACCTTCACCAATATTATCTCCTACAATATTCATTACTTCTGGTAGAGAAATAATCTTTGCACCTTTTTCAGCTGCAATATCAATATATTTTCCAATTGTATCTAAATTTTCTTTTTTATTATTTTGAGTATCTAATTGTATCAATGCTACATTAAATTTTCTCATTCTTTAAACCTCCTATTTTATAAGTTGTTGATCTCTTTCACAAAATGACAGGCTACAAAATGATCTTCTCTGGCCTCAATTAGTGGTGGGTCTTCTTCTAAACATATTCCTTGAACATATTCACATCTAGTAGCAAACCTGCATCCAGGAGTAACATTAATTGGAGAAGATATCTCTCCCTTTAGGGGAACCTCTTCGATTTTTTTATCCAATGTTGGTACAGGTACAGCAGCCAATAATGCCTTGGTATAAGGATGAAGTCTATATTTAAATATATCACTAGAACTTGCCTTTTCAATCATAACCCCTACATACATAACTAGTATATCATCAGATATATGCTTTACTACAGACATATCATGGGTTATAAAGATATATGTTAATCCCATCTCTTCTTGCAAGTCTTGCATTAAATTTAGTATCTGTGCTTGGATAGATACATCAAGTGCAGATACTGGCTCATCACATACTATAAATTTTGGCTCTAACATTAGAGCTCTTCCGATTCCAATTCTCTGCCTTCTACCACCATCTAATTCATGAGGATAAGAGTTATATAATCTATCGGCTAAGCCAACAGTATCCATCATCTTAGCTATTTTTTTTCTATATTCTTCTCCATTTTTAACTTCTTTATAGATCTTTAAAGGTTCACCAATAATTTCACTTACTGTCATACGAGGATTTATAGATGAATACGGATCCTGAAATATCATCTGCATATCTTTTTTATATTTCTTCATTTCTCTTTTATTTACATTTGTTATATCCTTGCCTTCAAAGAGTATTTGCCCTGAAGTAGGTTGGTGTAGTCTAAGTATAGCTCTACCCAGTGTGGATTTACCACATCCAGACTCTCCCACTACTCCTAGAGTCTTACCTTTATCTATATTAAAGGATACACCATCAACAGCATGCAAGATTCCCTTTGATGTACTAAAGTGTTTTTTAAGATTTTTTATTTCCAATAAGCTTTCCATAACATCCTCCTATCAAATAATTTTATTCATAAAGTATACATCTCACAAAGTGTCCTTCTTCTACTTCAATCAAAGGTATTTTACCTTTTTTACATTTCTCCATAGCTTTTGGACATCTTGGTTCAAAGTAACAGCCTACAGGCAGATCAGAAGGGTCAGGCATTAGTCCTCGTATTGGATTTAGTCTTTCTATTTCTTCATTTATTTTTGGGATAGAATCAAATAGACCTACAGTATAGGGATGCTTAGTTGAATTATAGATATGTTCTAATGTTCCATATTCCACTATTTCACCAGCATACATAATTGCTGCTTTTTCACATATTTCAGTTACAATTCCCAAATCATGGGTTATAAGTAAAAGTGAAGTATTGAAATCTTCCCTTAAATTTCCTATAAGCTTTAAAACCTGCCTTTGAATTGTAACATCTAGGGCAGTAGTAGGCTCATCAGCTATTAATAAATCTGGATTACAAGCCAAGGCAATAGCTATAACCACTCTTTGTTTCATTCCTCCAGAGAACTGTATAGGATAGTCATTGAATCTTTGATAAGAAATTCCCACTAGCTCTAACATCTCTTGAGCCTTGGCTCTAGCCTCTTTTTTATCAAGCTTTTGATGTATCATTATAACTTCTGATATCTGTTCTCCTACTGTAAATACAGGATTTAAAGATGTCATGGGGTCTTGAAATATCATAGAAATCTTATTTCCTCTTATATCCCTTTTTTCTCTTTCGCTTAGGTCATTTAGATTTGTTCCATTAAATATTATTTCTCCATTGACAATTTCTCCTGGTGGATCAGGTATTAATTGCATAATACCTAGAGCTGTTGTTGTTTTTCCAGCTCCTGTTTCACCTACTAAGGCTATGGACTCTCCTCTTTCAATGCTCAATGTAATATCATTAACAGCTTTAACTACTTCATCATCTGTTACATAGTGAACAGATAGATCTTTTATTTCTAATATATTGTCATTACCAATATTTTCCATATCTCTCACACGATATAATAAATTCTTATTTTACTATATCTTCTCCTTTCTATAAGTACTAATTTTTAAGTTTTGGATCCAGAGCATCTCTTAGTCCATCACCAAACAAATTAAATGAAAGTACTGATAAAACTATTCCAAGTCCAGGGAAGGTTACCACAAACCAATAGTCTCTTATATATGGTCTACCTGCTGAAAGCATAGATCCCCATTCAGGTGTAGGAGGTGCTACTCCTAATCCTATAAAGCTAAGTGATGCAGCTGATAAAATAGATATGGCTATACTTAAAGTTGCCTGTACAATAATAGGTGCCATACAGTTTGGTAGTATATGCCTTGTAATAATTCTAAAATCGCTTGCACCAATTGACCTAGCAGCCTCTACATATTCTTCTTCTTTTTCAGAAAGTATAGAGGCCCTTACTATTCTGGCAAACTCTGGTATGGTTCCGATACCTATGGCTATAATTAGATTTATAAAACTATTTCCAAGCATGGCAACTATTGACATAGCCAATAGGATATTTGGTATAGCCAGCATTATATCAATAAATCTCATTATAAAGTTGTCAATCCGTCCTCCATAAAATCCAGATATAGAACCTAGCGTAGTACCTACTATAGATGAAATGGAAACAGATACAATTCCAATAATCAAAGAAATACGTGCTCCATAGATTACTCGACTAAAAATATCTCTACCATAGTCATCAGTTCCAAATAAATGGTCACTTGAAGGTGCCACCAATCTATTGGCTAAATCCTGCTCGTCTATTCCATAAGGTGCAATAACAGAAGGTATAATTGCACAAATTATCAATAATAGTATGAAAATTAAGCCTACTACAGCATTTTTATTTTTTATAAATCTTCTAAAAACATCTTTAAACTTACTATTTTTTCTTCTTGTTTTTGTTTGAACTCCTACTTCCATTTATGATACCTCCTCAGTTGTAACTTTTTTTGCAACTGATGAATACTGTGATCTTATTCTTGGGTCAATAAAGGCATATAATATATCAATTATAAGATTAACTACTATCATTACAAAAGCTATAAATAATATTCCACCTTGAACCATAGGATAATTTTTTATCTTTATTGCATCAACCATCAGTTTTCCTAAACCAGGAATTGAAAATATAGTTTCAGTTAATACAGCTCCACCTAATTGACGACCAAATACAAGTCCTATAGTAGTAATAATTGGAATAAGAGCATTTCTCAATGCATGATGCAAGATTACTACAGATTCCTTAGTACCCTTTGCTCTTGCAGTACGAATATAGTCTTGTCTTATTACCTCTAGCATACTAGATCTGGTTATTCTCATTATTCTAGCTGCAGCATTAAATCCTAGGGCTATTGTAGGAAGTACCCAGTGAGCTGGTGTACTAAAACCAGATGGTGGTAGCCATTTGAGATTTACTGAAAATATAATAATTAAGATCATCCCTAGCCAGAAGGCGGGCGTTGCTATACCAACCAAAGACAAGGGGGTGACAATTGTATCAAACCATGAATAGGGTTTAATAGCAGATATTATTCCCACTCCTATACCAACAATTGTAGCAAATATAATAGACATTAAGGCTAGTTGAAAAGTTGTAGGAAACCTATCTAATATTTCTATTGTAACTGGCCTTTTTGTAACATAAGACGTTCCTAAATCTCCCTTAGTCACTACTTTTTTCATATAATTTACATACTGAGTGAAAAACGGCTTATCTAAACCATGTTCTTCATTAAATATCTGTTTATCACTCTCTGTAGCCATATCACCTAAGACCATATCAGCTGGTTCTCCTGGTGAAAAATACATCATAGTAAATATAATAAAAGTTACTCCTATAAGAACCGGGATCATAGTTAAAATTCTTTTTCGAATATATCTAATCAAAGTTCATCCCTCCTAATTATGTAACAAAAGGAATAAAATAATTTTATTCCTTTTGTCATTTTATAAAATTATTCGTAAACTACTATGTCTTGTAAATCCATTTGATAAAGTGGATCAATTTCAAATCCTTCTACCTTATCACTTACTCCAAATATAACAGGAGTATAAGCTAAAGGAATAGTATATCTAATTTCATATAAATATTCTTGTATTTCTTCATAAGCTTCTGCTCTTTTTTCATTGTCATATATAGTCATTGCTTCACTTAACATAGCGTCAAGCTTGTCATCATTTGATGCGATTTTATCACCAAATTCAGAATCATATATTATTAAAATATTTGAAGGTTCATTTGCATTACCAGCTCTAAGACCAGCTTGGAATTCATTTCCTTGTGCTGTATATGTTGATGAATCCATTTGGAAGAATTCTAATTCAACACCTATTTCTCCCCACATATTTTGAATGATCTCAGCTATATTTCTATCAATTTCTCTGTCTTCATAGTTGAACTTTAACTTTAGTCCATCTTCATATCCTGCTTTTTTCATAAGCTCCTTAGCCTTATCTAAATCATATGGCATAACTCCAAGTTCCTTAAAGCCAAATACATTTGAAGGATACATACCAGTAGCAGGCTTTGCTGTTCCAGAGTATATAGCTTCAACTATAGCTTCTTTATCTAATGCATAGGATAAAGCATATCTAACATCTTCATCAGCTAAGGCTTCATCTTGCATGCTAAAAGTAGCTAGCATGTATCTATTTGATTCACCCATTACTATACTAGCATTTTCTAGTTCTTCAACTCTCTCTACATCAATACCATCCACATCATAAATTATATCTACTCCACCAGTTTCTAATTCTATTACTCTATTAGCTCCTTCAGGAATAATTTTAAATACTAGATTTTCTGTCTTTGCAGGCTCTCCCCAGTAATCTTCATTTCTTACTAATCTTATTTCAGAACCTGATGACCACTCTTCAAGCTTATATGGTCCAGAACCTACAGGATTTCTAGCATGTTCTGCAACTCCCATTTCTTCAACAGCCTCTTTAGATACAATTCCTCCCCTACCACCAGATAATGTGTTGAAAACAGGTGCATAAGGTTCAGTAAATTTAATTTGAACAGTATAATCGTCTACGATCTTTGAATTCTCAGGATCAAAAAATTTAAATGTTGATGCTGAAATTGGATCATCTAAACCACGTTGAATTGTAAACAATACATCTTCTGCTGTAAATTGTGCACCATTTGTAAATTTAACATCATCTCTTAACTTCATCTCTAGTGTTAAATCATCTAGAAACTCCCACTCTGTAGCAAGTCTAGGTTCAACAGATCCATCAGCATTTTCATGTACTAATTTATCAGATATCATTCTTTGAACCATCCAGTTGCTAGCTCTGTTTTGTGACTGTGGATCCATAGTAGCCAAATCTTCCCATACTCCTATGGTCAATGTATCCTTTGTTATCTTTTCTCCATTTGAATCTTCTGTTGCAGCACCATTGTCAGCTCCATTATTGCCGCAACCTACTGCAAATATTGATACAACTAAAAGCATCAATATTATACCCATATACTTTTTTCTCATCTTTACTCTCCTCCTATAATTTAAGATTACTTTATATTAAACTAAAAAATCTAAATAGTGATTTTATAGCCTTAATATCAACAATTAAATTCTTCCTTCATAAACTCAACTATTCTATCTACAGTTTTTTCTATAATAGCCTTGCCTTTTTCTGCACTTGCAATAGTTGGGTCTCCTAGTATACCATTAGGTGTCTTATGACTAAATTCATGGTATGTTATTATATCTGGATATTTAGTATATTTAGGATCTAGCTCTACAAATTCTATTTTACTTTTATCCACATATTCTGGGTGAAGATGCAGCATAATTGATGTACCACACTCACTGGCATGTCCATGTGCCATCCAACCTTGGTTTTCACATATATCTACAGTGTTTGGTTGGACAAAACGCCACCAGTCTATCTGGGCACACTTGATATTCTTCTCTCTTTGATAGTCTCTAGCTATTTGTGAAATCATAGGCGTATTTCCTGCATGCATATTTAAAAACATAAAGTTTTTATATCCCCACTTGATCATAGAATCTATGATATCTTTCATCATAGCAGAATATGTTTCTGGCTTGATAGTTATAGTTCCTGGAAACATATCCAAAGCTGCTGACTCTCCAACTTCTATCATAGGACCAATTATTGCATTGGTTTTCTCTGCTACCAATTCACTAACGGCCTTAGAAACTATTGAATCAGAAGCTAAGGGCATATGTGGTCCATAAACTTCTATGGCACCTCCAGGTATAATGACAGTATCACAAGTTTTACTAATTTCTTCAAATTCTTGCGAACTCATTTCTTTCATCCATTTTGTAGCCTTCATAGTAATATTCTCCTTCAAAATTTATTTTATAAACCTATACTATCTTAACATTATGTGGATTATCTCAGCGTCTGCATCTTTCATTCCCACTTCGCAAAACTTTCCAAGATTTTTAATAGTATCTTCCACTTCCAAGCTTATTATGCCATCTAGGTCTCCTATAACTACATTTGCCATAGATAATTTTGCTTGTATAATAGCTTCTGAAGATGCTGTAGACAACTTAAAAGCACATCCTCCCTTAGCTCCATCACAGACCATACCTGTAAGAGTTCCTACCATGTTTTTAATGGCTCCTCCTATTTGTTCTATGCTTCCTCCCAATAACCAAGCAATAGATGCAGATGCTCCTATACCAGCAGCTACAGCACATCCGCAAACTGGAGATAGTCCTCCTGTAAATATTTTTATGTAGGCAGTGAGCAAGTGACTAAAGGCTAAAGTTCTTGCAAGCTTTTCATCACTACATTCCATAGCTTGACAAATAACAGCTGGAGGAATAATAGCCGTAAGCCCATGGTTTCCACTACCAGCACTACTCATAACTGGCATATTTATTCCCGCCATCCGGGCATCACATGCAGCTGATGTTAAAACTCTGGCCCTAGTTACCATGTCCCTTTGAATAACTCCTTGAGACATAAGTAAGTCTAAAGCAGCTCCAAGTCCTGGTCCTGATTTTTCCTCAAGCCCCACCTTGGCTATATCCATATTTAACTTTACACCTTCAAGTAAGAACTCTATATCCTTAAAATCTACTGTTTCTACAAAGGTCTTTATATCCTGTAGTTTTATATCTTTTAAGTATTCATTAGGCTTTATCTGATCCTCTTTTTCATTATTTTGGAATAAGACCCTGCCATTTGCTTCCACATATACAATATTTATATGGGTTTCTTTTATAATACATACTCCCTTGCCCTTATCCGTTTCCACAATAGCTTCTATGAAAAAATTTCCTTTTTCTTCTTCTAAAACGATATTTACAAGATTTAGTTTTATTAGTTTTTCAGCTTCTAACTTGGTTTTTTCATCTACATTTTCAAAAACTTGAAAGCCAAGACTTGGATCACCGCAAGTTACTCCTAAAGCAGCTGCATATCTAAGGCCTATTTCACTAGTTCCAGGAATTCCTACTCCCATACCATTTTTATAGATATTAGGACTTACTTTTACATTTATGGATTTAATATCACCCTTAATAGTTTCAACAGCTTTAGCAGTAGCTAGTCCTACAGCTACAGGTTCAGTACATCCTAGGGCAGGCTTTACTCCATTTACTAAGGTATCCAATAGCTTTTCATCATAGTTTATCTTCTTTTCCAAATATATTCACCTCTTTTTATAACTTTTAATATCTTGATTTATTTAGACCATACATATTATTAATGCAAATCTCATGCCAAATATTAAAATATATCAATATCTGCCATGAGATTTTCTTTTAACACTCTAATGTAGTGACTTGTAATAGATACAGAAAATTATAAAAATAAATAATACTATTATATTAAATCTTATTTCCATAGTATGGTTTCCATAAGTGGAAAATAATTTTCACATATGAAAAACTAAGCTTCATTTATTTTCCTATACAATGTTGTTAAACCTATATCTAATTTTTCAGCTATTTGTTTTTTACCCTCTACAGTATTTCCGTAAGCCTTTAGAAAGTTATCTATAATAGTTTTTTCAAACTCTCCAGTCATCTTTTCTAAACTCTTACCCTTTAGCTTTTCTATATTTACTTCTTTTATTTCTTCTTCTTTTTCTTCCTGTATGTACTCAGGTAAGTCCTCAAGCTTTATAAATTTATCCTTGGAAAAACAAACTCCATGTTCCAAAATGTTTTCAAGTTCCCTTATATTTCCAGGAAATGGATATTTATAGAAGATTTCTTCAACCTCTTTTGATAGATACATCTTCTCTTTATTCATCTTTTGACAGAGTTTATCAAGTATATAATTTGAAATAACTATTACATCTCTTTCTCTTTCCTTTAAAGAAGGTAGATTTATGGGTATAACATTTAATCTATAGTAGAGATCAAGTCTAAATTCATTTTTTTCTACTAATTCTTTTAAATCTTTATTGGTAGCGGAAATTATCCTAATATTTACATGGATAGGTTTTTCCCCACCCAACCTATCAATGGTTCTTTCTTGAAGAACTCTTAAGAGTTTTGTTTGAAGGAAAATAGGCAAATCTCCTATCTCATCTAAAAACAAGGTTCCATTGTTGGCCAGCTCGATCTTACCCTTTTTACCACTATTGCTAGCTCCTGTAAATGCACCTTTTTCATAGCCAAACAATTCTGATTCTATTAAGTTTTCTGGTATGCTAGAGCAATTTATAGCTACAAAGGGACCATCACTTCTAGGGCTTTCATTATGAATTGATTTTGCAAAGAGCTCCTTGCCTGTACCACTAGCGCCTTGAATCAATATGGTAGAATCATAAGAGGCAACAGTCTTTGCCTTATTTATGGCTTTTAATATAGGCCTACTTGTTCCTATTATATCTCTAAAATATATCTTTTCTTTATTTTCATAAGTTTTAGCAATATTTATAATATCACTAATAGAATCAAAACTTATCATTATTGAAAACTCATCATCCTTAAGCATGATCTTATTTATAGTATATAAAACCCTCATATCTTTACCATTAACAGACCATAGATCTACTACTTCTTGACTACCACTATCAATCAATTTTATGTTTTTTATAAATTTATCAATCTTTTTCTCTAGTATCTTTTCATTTGAAATATTTATATTTAATATCTTAAGTGCCTTACTATTTATATGTATGATCTCACTATCTGAGTTCAATATAATTATACCTTCACTTAAACGATTTATAATTTCATTTACTTCAGTAGTATTTTTTTTAAGTTTATTTGTTACATTGACCCTTTTTATTTCTCTTTCTACTATTAAAGCTGTTTCTTTTAGCATATTATAATATTCCTCTTGCTTTACTCTCATCATATCTGCTTGGAATTTATCAAAACTTGCAAAACACAATACACCTATGATTTTATCTCTATCCTTTATGGGATATATCATATTTGCATATTCACGACAGCCTATTTTATTTGAACAATCCTTACATTCTTCTTCTCTATAAAGGTTTATAATAGGTTGACCTGTCTTTAAAACTTTAGCAAAAAGAGAGTCATCTGCACATACATCATCTATTTTAGAATAAAAGCCACCTGTTCCTACTATTCTAATTAAATTTTTATCTGCAATAGCCACTTCTACATTTAAGGCAAGCGCTACAGTTTCAGCAAGTGTCTGCATCTTATATTGTATAAATCTTAAGTAAGACATATTACCACCTCTTCTTTCTAGATAAGTCAATTATATCAAATTATATTTATAAATGAAAACAAGAATTATTATTATAGCTTATTTGGGTATAGGTATAATTAAGGTATTTATTATTAAAAATATAAAACTTATGAAAGGATGACAGATATGGAAATTAGAAAACAAGTAATTGTTCCCTTAGGCTATGGTAAGTTTATTCGCTCTGATAAGATAATAGGCCTTGAACCTATAGAGGACGATAGAGGTCCAGGAAAAAGAACCTATGTCTATGTAGAAAGTATAGATAAACCCATGGTAGCCTCCAGAACCGAAAACTCAATATTAGCCAGTATGGTAGAAACTCCTAAAGAACATATAGAAGCTGCCTCAGCCATAGAACTCCTGCAAGATATATTAGATGATATAACCCAAATAGGTCCTATGCTGAAAAAGAGTATAAAAAAGGAAGCTAAACTTGATCTAGAAAAGATATCTATGAGGATCGAAGAGATAATAAATCCTGAAATAGATGAACTAGATTAAAAAATAAAGCAAAGGAAGATCCCTTTGCTTTATAAGCTTTTACATATAAATTACTATTTCTATTCTATTTTACTTTTCTATATATGCCATTTGCAGTTTTAAATACTGACCATCTTTAACAGTTATATATTTATTTCCCTCAAAATTATCATTTGTTATTATGCTATCCAAACCACCCTTAGAGTCTTTAGATACTTCCACATAGGCCATAGGTGCATCTTCTTCTGCTTGTATATTATATTCACCTGCTGGTATATCATAACCTACTTTATATTCACCAGGACCATATCCTTCTTCGGCATCGTAAGGAGGAGCATCTTCAGCTAAAACAGCTTCTGATAATTGCAATTTTAAATATTGTCCATCCTCTACTGTTAAATAAATAAAAGTCGAAAAGTTATCATTGGTTATTATAGAGTCAAACTCTCCAGATGAATCTTTACTAACCTCTACATAGCCCATAGTATCAGTACTTATCTTGTATTCACCTGCCGGAATATCTTCTCCAACCTTATAATTTCCAGATTTGTATTTAGTTATTTCAGTTTCTTCTTCTACTTTTTCATCTTCAATTTCTGCTTCTTCTGATTCCTCTTTTACTTTTTCATCTTCAATTTCTGCTTCTTCTTCAGCTGGTAGATTTTCTTCACTCTCATCTACATCAACTATTTCATCCTTTTCTTGATTTTCACCTTCATCTTCTCCACTTCCTAAAATAGCAGCAGCTATAACAAATACTAATATTGCTATAAACCACCATCTCTTATAAAATGGTTTTTTCACTCTTTTTTCTTCTTCCATGTTGATCCCCCTTTTTATTAGTATTATTCTATTAGATTTACTATATATTATTTTACATATTAAATATAATATACCCATCTTCAACTGATAATAACTAGATCTTCTTAAGATCGATTATTATCAGTTGAGCTAATAAAAGAAAATCAACTAAAAAACAAAGTTTATAAAATTTAGAATTATAAGCTTTATTACTGGCACACCCGGAGGGATTTGAACCCCCAACGGCTTGATTCGAAGTCAAGAACTCTATCCAATTGAGCTACGGGTGCATAAAAAAAAATTGGCTAAAAGCCAATTTAAATTTTGGTGCGGGAAAGAGGACTTGAACCCCCACGTCAATGACACTAGATCCTAAGT
>CAZBAK010000031.1:0-19934 GCA_964489715.1 uncultured Tissierella sp.
TGTTCCCACATTAACATGTGGTTTTGTTCTTTCAAATTTAGCTTTACCCATTTTTTCTTTTCCTCCTAGTGTTATAATGATTTTAAGTAAACTGCTCCGAGTGTTTCTTATTATGCCATGGAGCCCACGACCGGATTTGAACCGGTGACCTCTTGCTTACCATGCAAGTGCTCTACCTGCTGAGCTACGTGGGCCAGATGTTAAGTATTTTACTATCAAAGCTATGCTTTGTCAATAGGCTTTATATAATTAAATTGTAATACTTCTACTAAGCTTTTTCTTTACCCTTTGAATGGCATTATCTATACACTTTTCATCTCTTCCTATTTCCTCTGCAATCTCTTCATAGCTTTTTCCTATTAAATATCTTGTAATTACCTGAAATTCTAAATCACTTAATAGCTTATTCATGCTTTTTTCCATCTTTATATTCTCTTCTTCACTTATATAGATCTCCATAGGATCTAAGGCCTGGTATCCTTCAATAACATCTATGAGAGTCCTATCAGAACCTTCTTCACAGATGGTTTTATTTAATGATATATAACAGTTTAAAGGCAGGTGTTTTTGTCTCGTAGCTGTCTTTATAGCAGTAATTATTTGCCTTTTTATGCATATCTCTACAAAATAAATAAATGAAGTATTTCTATTTTCATCATAATCTTTAATAGCCTTAAAGAGTCCTATCATACCCTCTTGAATAATATCATCTCTATCTCCACCTACAATAAAGTATCTTTTAGACTTGGAAACTACAAAGTACTTGTACTTATTAAGTAAATAATCCAGTGCTAGGGAGTCTCCTCTTCTAAATAACTTTACTATGTCCTTATCATTCATATATTTATATGTCATTAGATAGTCATCAGATAGTTTAGGTATCACAAGCATCTCTCCTATTATGAATAAGTAACTTAATTATAAATAATTGCTATCCAAAGGTCAAGCTATTTTAGCTTATTTTCCCAATTTTCTAATTTCTTTAAGGACTCTTCGTTTAATCTCCCAAAAGAGCTATTATTTTTTTGGTTTGAATTTTTCGTCTTCTTTTTTACCAAATTCATCTTATCAAGTATTTCTAGCTCCAACTCTCTTGCAGATATACGAGTTCCACCACGAGCTAGGATCATTTGTTGTTCTAGCCAATCAGAGGTGGCAACTCTTATTCTTCTTATTCTACCTAGCTTGTCTAATATATTCTCAATATAGTGATCTGCACTTTCTCTTTCCTTAGTAAATATGACCTTTATTCCCTTATAGTCAATTTCTTCTCCCAGGCTTTTTTTGACAAAGTGAGCATCAAATACTAATACTATCATTATTCCAGAATAGTGGTGATATTCAGCCAGAATTTCCATTAGTTCATCTCTAGCTTCTTCTAAACTTATTTCCATTTTCTTCTTTAATATTTCCCAAGAATTTATTATATTGTATCCATCTACAAATAAATATTCTTTTTGTTTACGATTTTTTCTTTTCATCTTTTTGCCTTATTACTTCGTATATTAATATAGCAGCAGAAGTAGAAGCATTAAGAGATGATATATTTCCAAACATAGGTATCTTTACAAGCACATCACATTTTTCCCTTACTATTCTAGACATGCCCTTTCCTTCATTACCTATAACTAAACATATAGCACCTTTTAAAGACTCATGGTAATAGTAGTTTTCACCTTTTAAGTCTGCCCCATATATCCAAAGTCCTTTCTCTTTTAAGATCTCAATAGTATCAGAAATGTTTGTAACATCGCTAACCAGCATATGGTTTACAGCTCCTGCAGAGGCCTTGTATACGGTTTGAGTTACTCTTGCTGCCCTTCTCTTGGGTATTATAACTCCGTGAACTCCAGCACATTCACAGGTTCTTATTATAGCTCCTAGATTGTGAGGATCTTCGATTCCATCTAATATTACTATAAATGGACTTTCTCCTCTTTCCTGGGCCCTATTAAATATATCATCTATATTTGAGTATTGGAAGCCAGTCACTAAAGCAGCTACTCCCTGGTGGACTTCTCCTCCGCTAAGTTCATCCAATCTTTTCTTATCTATCTCTTGAATAATTATTCCCTTATCCTTGGCAGCACCTAGTATTTTTTTTATAGATCCTTTTAGATCTCCCTTTAAAACATATATCTTATCTATATTTTTATCAGTTTTCATAAGTTCTAAAACTGGATTTCTACCCACTACATATAGTTCTTCCATCTTAGCTTAAGCCTCCTTTAAATCTCTTCCTTACATTTACAATGTCTCCACATGTCATGCTACCCTCTGGACAAGCCCCTCTAACACATCCTGGTCCTGCATTTTTAAATAAATTTGGATATATCTCTTGAACTAGTCTAAGCATCTCTATGGCAAGTTCTCTTATTTCCCATTGTGCCCTATTACAAGTTCTAAGCTTAAAGAAGTTTAAAAGCACCCTTGCATTCATAGTAAATACAATTTTAGTTTCACATGCATTGGGAAATACATATCTGGCATCTTCTATAGCTTCTTTTTCGGCTTTAGATTTTGCTTTTTTTTCTGCTATTCCATCTCTTAAATATCTATTGAGATGCTTTTTATATAATATTTCTACTAATTTACTATAGTACTCTGTGTCTTTTTCCATGGCTTCTATAAATATTTTCTTAGCTTCCAGGTCCTCTTCTATTGAAGGAGGAATTATATATTCAAAATTATCAAGCTTTACATATCTTTGGGACTGCTGGGAATAACTTGCAATTCTGTGTCTTACAAGTTGGTGACTCAGCGTTCTAGATACTCCTTCTACCCCAAATGTAAAGCTAATGTGTTCTATAGGACTTTCGTGTCCTAAATCTACTAGCATATCTAAAAACTTCTCTGTAGACTCCTCTGTTAATTCTTCTTCTATTTCTTCTATACCTACAGCTGAATAGCAAAGTTTTGCCGCTGAAGCTATAAGTTTTTCTCCTTCAGGAGTATATCTTAGCAGTTGAACCTTCAACATAAATTCTCCTCCTTTTATTTATCGATCTTTGTTTTCTATAATAAAGTTAAATATCTCTTCAAGCCTTTTATCTTGATTGGTAAGATAAAGATAACCCATCAAAGCTTCAAATCCAGTAGCATATTTATAGTCTATTAAATCTGCATTTTTAGGATTGGTCTTTGTCTTAGTGTTTCTACCTTTTCTCACTATGCTTTTTTCTTTTTCATTTAAGATTTCATCTAATTTATGAACATAGTGGGCTTGAGCATCTGCCTTAACAAACTTTATAGTTTCTCTATGAAGCCTATTTACAGAAAGATCTTTATGGAGTAAAAATGTCCTTACCATAAGCTCATAACAAGCATCTCCAAGATAGGCCAGCTGGAGAGGACTCATCATCATTATATCCTCTTTGCTAAGCCCAGTATTGATTCTTCTAAATATATTTTCTTCCATATCTACACTCTCTTCCATTTGACCCCATCTTTTGAATCTTCCAAGACAATGCCCTTTTCTTTTAAATTATCTCTAATTTCATCTGATAATTCATAGTCCTTGTTTTCACGAGCCTGATTTCTTTTTTCTATTAAGTCTAGAATCTCATCTTCTAAGATCTCATCTTCCCTCTTCATTATTCCAAGTACATTAGTTAACTCCAACAGGATATCTAAGCTTTTTTTCACTACTGATTTATCTGTACTACTATCAAAATTAGTATTGGTATATTTAACAATTTCAAATATACTAGCTATTGCATCAGCAGTATTTAAGTCGTCTTCCATAGCCTTTATAAAATCTTTTTTATAGTTTTCTACAGCCTCTAATTTATAATGATCTTCTTCAGAAGATTTCTCTAAGGCAGACTCTAAGATATATTCCAAATTCTTCTTACCATTATATATTCTCTCTAAGCCATGCTTCATATGGTCCATTACTTCACGACTAAAGTTTATAGGAGACCTATACTGGGATGAAAGCAGGAAGAATCTCAATACCTCTAGGTCATATTCTTTAGCTACATCTTTTATAGTAAAGAAATTTCCCTCAGATTTAGACATCTTCTTATTGTCAACTGTTATCATTCCATTGTGTAGCCAGTAGTTTGCAAAGGGTTTTTTAGTCAAAGTCTCCGATTGAGCTATTTCATTTTCATGGTGAGGAAATTGAAGATCTTCTCCTCCAGAATGTATATCTATACTATCTCCCAGTAGAGTTCTAGCCATAACAGAACATTCTATATGCCAGCCTGGTCTACCCTTCCCCCAAGGACTTTCCCAATAAGGTTCCCCTTCTTTTGCCTTTTTCCAAAGTGCAAAATCTATAGGATTCTTCTTCTCTTGATTTACCTCAATTCTAGCTCCACTTATAAGCTCATCTAAATGCTTTTTAGAAAGCTTTCCATAGTCCTTGGCCTTATCTATATTGAAATATACATTTCCATCTACATTATAAGCCGCACCTATTTCTATTAATTCTTCTATAAAATCCATCATTTCATATATATGATCTGTGGCTCTAGGATTTATAGTTTCATACTCATATAGATTTAAGCCATTAGCATCTTCCATAAAGGCTTCTATATATCTATCTGCTATCTTTTCTACTGTAGTCCCTTCCTGATTTGCCTTTACTATCATTTTATCGTCTATATCAGTAAAATTAACTACGAATTTAACATCCAAGCCCCTATATATAAAAAACCTACGAAGTGTATCAAATATAACTAGGGGTCTGGCATTTCCCACATGTATATAGTTATACACTGTAGGACCACAGTTATACATCTTTACTTGCCCCTCTACTAGGGGTATAAATTCTTCCTTTTTCCTAGTTAAAGTATTATAAAGTTTCATATCTATCCCTCCAAACATTTTTAAAAAACCTTTCGTCTCTATATAGAGACGAAAGGTTTCGTTTATCCACTCTAATAGACCCTAATGATCTATTCTAATTCAGCTTTTAACGCTAGCCTGGCGTTTCCCTCTACATATCGAAAGAAAATTTCAAAGGTGCACTTCGATCTATTAAATACTTAGAACTCTTTTCAGCCCCTGGGAGTCCCTCTCTAAAAGTTTTAATAAAACTACTTTCCTTATCATCACTTTTTATTTAAGATACTTATTTTCTATATGATCTAATCTAACCAATATATTATCCTTACCTAAGAGATAGATTATCTTCGCAAATTCTGGTCCATGTAAACTTCCAGATAAGGCCACTCTTGTAGGCATAAATAGATTCTTCCCCTTTATACCAGATCTCTTTTGAACTTTCTTCATAAGAGAGTTAGCATATTCTTCATCTATTTCATCTACCATAGCCAGCTCTTCTCTTAGAGCCTCTATAATAGTAAGAGTTCCCTCTCCCTTTAAAGTTTCCAAGGCTTCTTCTTCTACTTGGAATTCATTATCAAACATAAATCTTACTCTTTCAACTATTTCATCCATATGGTGCATACCTTCTCTTACTATATCTACCAATGTTTCCAGCCACTGCCTATTATCTTTTATAAAGCTATCATCTATCAATCCAGCTTCCTTCATATATGGAATAGCAAGGTCTGTAATTCTCTCTATAGATTCGTCTCTTATATAATGACCATTTACCCAGTCTAGTTTATCCTTATCAAATATACCACCTGCATTGGAAACTCTTTCAAAGCTAAACTTCTCTATCATATCATCCATAGAAAGTATTTCTTCATTGTCTTCAGGGCTCCAACCAACTAGGGCCAAATAATTTACCAGTCCTTCTGGAAGATATCCCTTTTCCCTAAAGTCTTCAACAGCTACGTCACCCTGTCTTTTACTAAGTTTTTTTCTATCCTTATTTAAAACTGTTGGCAGATGCACATATATTGGTTTTTCCCAGCCAAAGGCCTCATACAGGTATACATGCTTTGGAGTAGAAGGAAGCCATTCCTCTCCTCTAACAATATGAGTGATCTTCATAAGATGATCGTCTACTACTACAGCCATATGATATGTTGGATAACCATCTGACTTTAAAAGAACTTGATCGTCAGTGTCATCTGAGTTTATAACTATTTCTCCTCTTACAATATCATTGAATTTTATATCATGATCTCTTGGAAGTTTTAATCTTACAACATAATCTTCACCTTTTGCAATTCTCTCTTGAGCTTCTTCTAAGGATACATTTCTACAAAATCCATCATATTTAGGAACAAGCCCCTTGATTTTTTGTTCTTCTCTTATACTATCAAGTCTTTCTTTAGAACAAAAACAATGGTAGGCATGACCCTTTTCTATAAGTTCACTAACATACTTTCTATAAATAGGTAATCTCTTAGATTGTATATAAGGTCCATATTCACCTTTTTCTACTATTTTACCATCTTCTATAAATACGCCTTCGTCATATTCAATTCCTGACCAATTTAAGGCCTCTATAAGATTTTCAATTGCACCTTCTACAAGCCTGGTTTGATCTGTATCTTCTATTCTCAATATAAATGTACCATTATTACTCTTTGTAAAAAGATGATTATACAGCGCCGTTCTTAAGCCACCAATATGCAAATAACCTGTAGGACTAGGAGCAAACCTTAGTCTAAATTCTCCCACAATTACACCTCCATAAATTTCTTATCCTTTTAAAATCTATCTACCTTGTGAAGCTGGATAAGTGAAAGTGTTGCTAAGCACAAGGTATCTCATTTGATTTACTATATTAACATCATTATATATTATATATTTCTATATTTCAACAAGCCTCTTAATTTCTAAAGCTTAAAGCATCTTTTTTAAATCTCTCTTGAACTTTTTCAATTAATTCCTCTAGATCTACATCTTCTTTTTCTCCATCTTCCCTAAGTGAATATTCTACAATTCCATCTCCAGCAGCCTTCCCTACAACTACTCTAATAGGTATACCTATTAGGTCCCTATCGTTAAACTTAACTCCAGCTCTTTCCTTTCTATCATCTAAAAGAACCTCTACTCCTCTTTTAGTAAATTCCTCATAAAGTTTTTCAGCTAGATCTATTTGATCTTGATTTTTAGTATTTATCACAGTTATAATCAACTGATAAGGAGCTACATTTAATGGCCATATTATACCATTTTCATCATGAGATTGTTCTATTATAGCTGCTACAGTTCTAGTTATACCTATACCATAGGATCCCATAACAAAAGGTTTTTCTTTTCCATTTTCATCTAGGAACTTAGCATCAATTCCCTCAGAATACTTTGTTCCAAGTTGGAATATATTTCCTATTTCGATTCCTCTTTCAATTTTAAGTATTTCTGAACATCCAGGACACTTATCTCCCTCTCTTATCATTAAAAGATCATCTATTACTTCACCTTTAAAATCCCTATCATAATTTACATTTTTAAGATGGATATCTGTTTCATTTCCTCCAACTATGAGGTTTTTCATCTTGGTTATTCTAGAATCCACTAGGAGTCTTGTTCCTTCTTTTAAGCCTACTGGACCTGTAAAACCTACACTGGCTCCTGTTATATCATAGATCATTTCTTCATCTGCCATTTCCATATCATGAGAAGAGATTCCCAAGTAATTTTCTAGTTTTCTTTCATTTAATTCTCTATCTCCAGGCACTACAACTACAACTGGCTCAGCTTGCGCAGAATAAACTAAGGCTTTTGCAAATTTAGATTTATCCATTTTAAAGAATTCTTCTAGCCCTTCTATAGTAGTAACATTTTCTGTTACTACTTTTTCAAGGGGCTTTTCTTCCTCATCCTTTTCTTCTACATTGTAGACAACTCTAGCCTTTTCATCTGTAGCTGCATAATCACAACTTTCACAATAGGCCATAAGTCCCTCACCTGCTTCACTTGTTGCCATAAACTCATGGGATACATCCCCACCCATAGCCCCTGTGTCTCCTTCTACAACCTTGTAACTTAGTTTTAAACGATCAAACACCTTATCATAGGCCTTCCACATTATGTCATAAGATTCTTCCAAAGCTTCCTTATCCGTATCAAAACTATAGGCATCCTTCATTATAAATTCTCTACCTCTCATAAGTCCAAAGCGTGGTCTTTTTTCATCACGATACTTGGTCTGTATTTGATAAAGATTTAAGGGAAGTTGCTTATATGACTTGATTTCATTTTTTATTAGATCTGTAACATATTCCTCAGCTGTAGGTCCAAGGCAAAGTTCTCTAGAGTTTCTATCTACTAGAGTATACATCTCAGGTCCAAAGTTCTCCCATCTTCCTGTAGCTTCCCAAAGCTCTTTAGGTTGCATAGCACTCATTAGTAATTCTTGAGAGCCTGCAGCATCCATTTCCTCTCTTACTATTTGTTCAACCTTTCTAATAACTCTATATCCCAATGGTAGATAGGAATATATACCACTTACAAGTCTTCTTATCATACCTGCCCTTAAAAGAAGCTTGTGACTTACAATTTCTGCTTCCGATGGATCTTCCTTTAATGTAGGCATATACATTTTTGACATTCTCATTTACAAAAACCTCCTTAAAATAAATAGAGCCCCTCGTCTCAATCTAGAGACGAAAGGCTTAATCTTCCGCGGTACCACTCTAGTAGATCCATTGGATCCACTTTTAAAGCTTATAACGCATGCTATACGTTTAGAATTCTCTTCTAAAAGCTCTAGAGCTGGTTCTCTATTAAGAGGGTAGAAACATCTCACCAACAGTTTCCTCTCTTTATCCATTAATAAATACTATTCTCTCTCTTAGCCTATAAATTTATATATAATTTTACTTTAATAAGGTCTATTTGTCAATCTTTTCTTTAAGCATACAAACACTATAGGAGGATATACCTTCTTCTCTTCCTACAAATCCTAATTCTTCCGTTGTAGTGGCCTTGACATTTATATCTCCTAAACTACAGTCTAAGATTTCTGCTATATTTCTCTTCATATCTTCTATAAAGCCAGCAAGTTTAGGCCTTTGCGCTGCCACTGTTGCATCAATGTTTCCAATTATATATCCTTCCTGATCCATGATCTCTTTAACCTTTTCAAGTAAGTCCATACTAGAGATATCCTTATATTTTTCATCTGTATCAGGGAAGTGTCTACCTATATCTCCAAGAGCCAGAGCTCCAAGAATACTATCCATGATTGCATGAATCAATACATCAGCATCAGAATGACCTAGCAATCCCTTTTCATGGGGAATATCCACTCCACCAATTATAAGTTTTCTTTCTTCAACTAGTTTATGAACATCATATCCAAATCCAATTCTCATATTTTCACCTACCTTGTCTCAGAAGAAACTTTTTCTTGAATCTTTAGGTTATTATCAACCTGTAATAGGGATTCTGCAATTATCAAATCTTCAGGTGTGGTGATCTTTATATTGTCATAGTTGCCCATTATCATCTTTACCTTGTAACCAGCTTTTTCCACCAGGGAGCTATCATCTGTGGCTACTATTCCTTCATCAATTGCATATTCATAGCCCTTTTGAAGAATAGTTTTCCAAAAGCATTGTGGAGTTTGTGCAGCCCAGAGCATACTTCTTTTAGGAGTATGATGAACATTGTCACTCTGGTCTACTACCTTTATGGTATCTTTTACTGGAACCCCTACAACACAGGAACCATATTCTATTACACCCTTTATACCATCTTCTATATTTTCTTTTCTCACAAAGGGTCTTGCCCCATCATGGGTTAAAACTATATTGCATCTTTCATCTAAAGCTAGTATTCCATTATATATAGAATCCTGTCTCTCCCTGCCACCTTTTATGATTTTTTTTATCTTTTTAAAATTATATTTTTTAACTATTTCTTTTCTGCAATATTCTACTTCTTCTTCTTTTGCAATCAATATTATTTCATCTATAAATGGAGATTCTTCAAATTTATTTAAAGTATGCACCAGTATAGGCTTGTTATCTATATCTATAAATTGTTTATTTATTTTACTTCCCATTCTATTGCTCATTCCTGCAGCTGCTACTATAACAGATACATAATAATTTTTATACATTTTATACACCTCAATTATTGTATATATTTATTTTCTTTCTAATTATATCACAGGACTTTTAGTAAATACAACTTTAAATAGAATAAGGCCTCATAGAGGCCTTGTTTTAACTGTTTTTTTCTAATTCCTTGGGTTTAGCAAATATCATCTTGCCTGCAGAAGTTTGAAGCACTGATGTCACTATTACCTCTATAGTTTTACCTATATATTTTTTTCCTGATTCAACTACTATCATAGTACCATCATCTAAGTATGCCAGTCCCTGTTGTAGTTCCTTGCCAACTTTTACTACGTTGATTACCATCTCTTCTCCAGGTAGAACTACTGGTTTAACTGCGTTTGCAAGCTCATTTATGTTTAAAACTTCTATGCCTTGAACTTCAGCTACCTTGTTTAAATTATAATCATTGGTAATTATCTTTCCATTCATAAGTTGAGTCAATTTCAAAAGTTTAGAATCTACTTCCTTAGTATCTTCAAATTTCTTTTCATGAATTATAATTTCTATATCTATCTCTTTTTGCATTTTATTTAAGATATCAAGGCCACGTCTTCCTCTATTTCTTTTTAGGCCATCAGAAGAATCAGCTATATGCTGTAACTCCTCTAAGACAAATACCGGTATTACAAGAGGCCCTTCTACAAAACCTGTATTACATATGTCTGCAATTCTTCCATCTATTATTACACTGGTGTCAAGTATCTTAGGTGAAGAATTATATTCCCCCAGTGGTTTTTCCTTTAGAGTTTTTTTAGAAAAATCAATGCTCTTCATCACATTGGAAATATCATCTTTTTTTCTAGTGGCTATCCTAACTCCCAGAGTTCCAAACACTGCAAATAAAATTACTGATACTACAAATCCTAAATAGGGAATTCCTAAATTTTCTAAGGGTCTACTTAAAAAGAATGCAATTATAAGTCCAATTATAAGTCCAAATGATCCAAGCGCCATTTCATATCCAGGAATATTCTGAACCTCATTTTCTATTCTCTGAATAGTTTTTTTACCACGTTTTATAATAAGTGGCGCCAATAAAAAGAATAAAACACCAAAAAATAAAGCGACTCCCAGATTTATTATTAATCCTAGTAAACCTGTAATAGGTCTTACAATTTCAATTGATTTAACTAAGACTAGTATTCCATATCCTAAGAGCGCCCCTAAAACACCTATAGAAAATTTTATTATTTTTTCAATCATCTCACTCACCTCCTATATAGTATTTATGCCCATTAAATAAAAATATATAACTAAGAGTTACATATTTTTATTTTTCCTAGCATTATTTATTTTTTTCTTCATATCATTATCTATTCTATTTCTTCTAGTTCTTCTTCTGAGTTAAATTCAACTGATTCTGCTACCAATTCTTCTGTTTCTTCCAATGTAAGTTCGCAAGTTAAAACCATCTCTGAAATAAGCATTTGCTTAGCATCGTTTAGCATCTTTCTCTCTCCTGTGGAAAGACCCTTTTCCTTATCTAAGAGCATAAGATTTCTAACTACAGCTCCTATTTCATATATATCTCCTGATTTTATCTTGTCCATATTGAGTCTAAATCTTCTGTTCCAATTTTGTGGCATTTTACCCTTATCGCCCTTTAAAATTGTTATTACTTCTTCCATCTCTTCCTTGCTTATAATCTCTCTAACTCCAACTTCTGCCATATTGTCAATTGGGATCATAACCTTCATATCACCTATAGGCATTGTCATGATAAAATATTTTCTCTTCTCACCTAATATTTCCTTAGTTTCTATACTTTCTATGGTTCCAGCTCCATGCATTGGATATACAATTTTATCTCCAATTTCAAACATTTTACTACCTCCCTATAAAATAGTCTCTTTAATTATATCCTATTTTAGGTTTTTTGTAAAGCTATCATTCTATCATAAAGCTATTTAGAATGTCAACTTATTTTTTTCTATAATAGACTGAAATTCATTTGACAACTAGGAGAGCTTAAAAGTATAATGATATTATAATACAAGCTACTAGAGGAGGATATTATGGATAAGAAAATTGAAACACTTAACGAAGAAAATGTTTGTGAAAATTTCCAAAATAACATATCCAAAGTTTTAGTTAGACACAAAAGCATTTTAGATATAATGTCAAAAAAAGATGAGTATAATGCTCGTATAAATAGAGCCGTAGTAAAATCGGTAACTAACTGTGGTTGTATATCTATTGATGCTAAAAAACAAGAATTCACTGGTGAGTCTTATAAGGATCTTCCAGATACATTAGATGATCATGTAAGAGGTGAAATTTGCGAACAATGTAGAGAAGTTTTAGACTTAGAGATTGGTAACTATATCTTCTATATTACAGCTCTTTGTGATACATTGGGACTAAATTTAAGCGATATCATAAAGCATGAACATGACAGAAACAAGACACTAGGTCTCTTTAATCTAAGATAAGCTAAAGAAAATTCTTTAGCTTATCTTTTTTTAAAGCAATCTCCAATAACTTCTCTTAAGACATTGCATTCTACTATCTCTAAATTTTTATAATCTCCTATTTTACTACTGCCCTTAGCTATATATGCTTTTTTAAAGCCCATCCTATCAATTTCCTTGAGTCGAACTTGCAGGGATGGCACTCTTTTCAGCTCTCCAGTAAGGCCTACGTCTGCTATAAAGACAGTATCATTTCCTATGCTTTTTTGAAATATAGAGGAAGCTATACTCATTATAACTGCCAAGTTTGAGGCTTGCTCCTTAAGTGCAATTCCTCCTGTAGTTTTTATAACTACATTCTTATCATATAACTTTGTATCCCCTCTTTGTTCTAATATCGAGATCAAGGTATTTAGTTGGTCCTTTCTCATTGCCTCACCTATTCTAGATGGATAGGGTGTAAAGGAAGGGGAAACTAAAGATTCTATTTCAAGGATAATAGGCCTTGTTCCTTCTCTTACAACAGTCAATGTACTTCCTGAGATTGAACTTTCATCATTTCTTTGTGTCATAAAGTATTCTGAAGGATTGTCTATAGAGATCATTCCTTCTTCCCCCATATTAAAAAATCCCATCTCTCCTGTAGATCCATATCTGTTCTTTGTAGTTAAAAGGGTCCTAAGTTCCTCTCCACTTTCTCCATCTATTATAAGTACAGTGTCTACCAAGTGTTCTAAAGCTCTAACACCTGCCAGTTCATCAGCCTTAGTCATCTGACCTACTAAAAACACTGCCCTAGGCCTATCTACATTCTTTGCTATTTTAACCAGTTCATAGGCACACTCCATAGTTTGAGTAGGAGATCCTGCACGGGAACCTGGAAATTCATCCAGAGTAAAGGTTTGAATACTGTCTACAATAATAATATCTGGGTCAATCTTATCCACTATATCCAATATATTGTCTAAACTATTGTCAGAAACTACCCATACATTTTTATGTATATTTTTAAGTATTCTATCTGCACGAGATTTTATTTGAGATTCTGATTCTTCTCCTGAAGCATATAAGACCTTAAAGCCTAATTTTGCCAGTTCATCTGTTACTTGAAGAAGCAAAGTGGACTTTCCCGCTCCTGGCTTTGCTGAAAGTATAGTTACGGAGTCCTTTATTATTCCCCCACCCATAACTCTATTAAATTCTCCTATTCCAGTTACAATTCTCTCACTATTGGAGGTTTCTATTTCTTTTAGTCTTTTTATGGAGTCCTTATTTATAATTCTCTTTTTACTAGAAGCAGAGGATCCGCTGCCCTTTTTTGTAACTACTTCTGTTTCCTCTAGGCTATTCCAGCTATTACATTCAGGACACTTTCCCATATATCCAACAGACTCATAATTACATTTATTACATACATATATAGTCTTTCTTTTCATCCTTAAGTCCCCTTACTGTGAAAAAAGGCCTTTACAGGCCTTTTTCAAATTTTAATTTTCCTTCTTCATCATTTTTTATCAAGATCTTATCATCTTTTGACAGTGTTCCCTTTAAAATCTCTTCTGCCAATTGATCTTCTATCATTCTTCTTATTGTTCTTTCAAGTGGTCTTGCTCCATATATTGGGTCAAATCCAACCTTGCTTATTTCTTCCCTAGTTTCTTCACTTACATTTACATCTATATCTAAGTTTTTCATTCTCTTCTCAAGGTCATCTACCATTATATCTACGATTTCCTTTACTTGATCTTCTTGTAGAGAATGGAATACTATAACTTCATCAAGTCTATTCAAGAACTCTGGCCTAAAGGTCTTACGAAGTTCCTCAGTTATAGTTTCTTTCATCTTTTCATATTCTTCCTTATCCTCATCTACAACTGTTGCAAATCCAAGTACATTTTGTTTTCTAATGGAATTTGCTCCAACATTTGATGTCATAATTATAACTGTATTTTTGAAATCTACTGTTCTTCCCTTAGAATCTGTAAGTCTTCCATCGTCTAATATCTGAAGAAGTATGTTAAATACATCAGGATGTGCTTTTTCTATCTCATCAAATAGGATAACTGAATATGGTTTACTTCTAACAGCTTCTGTAAGCTGTCCACCTTCATCATAACCTACATATCCTGGAGGTGATCCAACCAATCTAGAAACAGTATGTTTCTCCATATACTCACTCATGTCTATTCTTATCATAGCATCTTCATCACCAAAAAGTGTCTCAGAAAGTGACTTAGCCAGATAGGTTTTACCCACTCCTGTTGGTCCTACGAATATAAAGCTACCTATTGGCTTGTTAGGGTCCTTAAGACCTACCCTAGCTCGTCTCACTGAGTTTGAAACAGCACTTACTGCTTGGGCTTGTCCTACTACCTTTTTATGAAGTGTTTCTTCTAGATTTAATAAGCTTTCTGATTCTTCAGTTGTCATTCTTTGAACAGGAACCCCAGTCCAATCAGATACAATCTTTGCAATTTCTTCATATCCTACTTCCATACTGGAATTTTGTTTTTTTCGCTGCCAATTTGACTTATATTTTTCAAGTTCTGCCTTGGTTTCTTTTTCCTTATCTCTAACACTTGCAGCTTTTTCATAGTTTTGGGTGTTTATTGCTTCTTCTTTTTCTTGTTGAAGCTCTTCTAACTTAGTTTCTAAGTTTTTTAATTCATCTGGAGCTACATAGTTTCTAATTCTTATCATAGAAGCTGCTTCATCTATTAGATCTATTGCCTTATCAGGTAAAAATCTATCTGTTATATATCTAGATGATAGTTCTGTTGCAGCTCTAATAGCATCATCAGTAATCTTTACCCTGTGATGGGCTTCATACTTATCTCTTAATCCTTCAAGTATCTTTATAGTATCTTCTTCATTAGGTTGATCTACCACTATAGGCTGCAATCTTCTTTCAAAGGCTGCGTCTTTTTCTATGTGTTTTCTATATTCTTCTATAGTTGTAGCCCCTATCATTCGAAGCTCTCCTCTTGCTAATACAGGCTTTAATATATTTGATGCATCTACTGAACCTTCTGCTGCACCTGCTCCTATTATAGTATGAAGTTCATCTATAAAAAGAATAGTATCCTTAGAAGCTGTGAGTTCTTCCATTACTTTTTTAAGTCTTTCTTCAAACTCACCTCTATATTTAGCTCCTGCTATCATACCAGGTAAATCCAAGGAAACAATTCTCTTATCCTTTATTATCTCTGGTGCATTCCCTTCATATATTCTTTGGGCAAGTCCTTCAGCTATGGCAGTTTTACCCACACCTGGTTCCCCAATCAATACTGGATTGTTTTTTGTTCTTCTACTTAAAACCTGAATCAATCTTTCTACTTCTTTATCTCTTCCTATAACCGGATCTATTCTTCCATCTTCAGCCATTTTGTTTAAATCTATACTATACTTGTCTAAACTAGTCTGTTTTTGGCTTTGTGCTTCTCCTGCTTGAGAGGCTTTATTGTTAGCATCAGAGCTTACCATGCTTACAACCTTTTCTCTTAATTCCTTTATATCTACACCTAATCTTTTAAGAACTACTACAGCAACTCCTTCTCCTTCAGCTAAAAGTCCTAGTAGTAGGTGTTCTGTTCCCACATAGCTGTGTCCTAAATTTCTGGCTTGTAGAAAACTAAGTTCAAATATTCTCTTGGTTCTAGGAGTAAATCCTAATATATCTTCTTCTTCACTTCCAGTTCCTATAGCCTTTAAAACTTCTTTCCTAGTGTTTTCTATTTCAACTGATAATTCCTTTAAGGAAACTGCAGCTACACCATTTTTTTCTGCTATAAGTCCTAATAATAAGTGTTCTGTTCCCACATAGTTATGCTTCATTCTCTTTGCTTCCTCTTGCGCTAATAAAATAGCCTTTTGGGCTCTTTCTGTAAATCTACCGAACATTGCCATCTTATTCCTCCGTTCCTATTATAAGTTCTCTTATTATACTTGCTCTTTCAACGTCTCTTTCTCTATTGCTCATTTCTCTCTTTAGTCTTTTTTGAATGTTTGCACTTTGTATATCTATCATCAATTTCACTACATTGAAAGACTCTTTTTTTTCTAATATATCCATGGTTTCACCCATTCTTATATTGGAAAGATGTTCCATAGCCTCTCTTGAACTTAATATTCTGCTGTGCCTTAAAATTCCAAGAGATCTATACACCTTATCTTCCATATCTATCAATCTCTTACTAGTTAAATATTTTCTAGTGTTTCTTTCCCTACTTAATATTTGATGAATTACTTTATTTAGCTTACTTATTATTTCTTCCTCTGTATCACCTAGAGTCACTTGATTTGATATCTGATATAAAGATCCCAGAGCTTCTGAACCTTCTCCATAGAGGCCCCTAGCAGTTAGTCCTACCTTTCTAAGACTCTCTAGTATAACTTCTAAACTTCCCGTCATTGAAACACAGGGAAGATGAAGCATGACAGAAGCCCTAAGACCTGTACCTACATTGGTAGGACAGGCTGTTAAATAACCTAAATTAAAGTCATAGGCATACTTTAGTTCTTCTTCTAATCTATCATCTATGGAAGAGCAAATCTCCCACCCTCTTTCTAGATTTAAACCTGGAAGAAGTGTTTGGATTCTCAAATGGTCTTCTTCATTTATCATAATAGTAGCTCTTTCATCTTCCCTCAACAAGAAACTTGCTATTTCTTCGTTTTTTAATATGCTAGGACTTATTAAATGATCCTCTACAAATACCTTTTGTTCAAGTTTAGATAAAGTATCAAGCTTTATAAATTTATACTCTTGACTTTCATCATCTTTAAATATATTCAAAATATCCTTCGTCAAACTATCTGATTCTTCTATAGTCATATATTCTGGAAATTTATACTTGGATAGGTTTCTAGCCACTCTAACTCTAGTAGAGATAACTATATCTTGATCTTCCCCAACCCCATCTAACCATCGAGCCATAAAGCTCACTCCTTTATATCCTCTAATTTTATATCTATAGCCTTTAATTTGTCTCTTAAAATAGCAGCTTCTTCAAATCTTTCTTTTTTTATAGACTCATCTAGGGCTTTTTTAAGATCATCTTTTTCTCTCTTTAAAAATATATCTCTGCTGGAGCTCTTTGGTATCTTGCCCTTATGATGGTTATGTCCATGAATTCCTTTTATTAAGGGGTCCAATTTATCCTTAAAGGCAACATAACATTCATCACAGCCAAACTTTCCTTCACTTCTAAACTCATCGTAAGTTTGCCCACATTTTTCACACTTTAAAGAATCCTTCTTTTCAAAGCTTATAACTGAATCTTCTATTAAACCTGCAAAAAATTTATTCATAGAAAAATTATTTTCAAGATCTATGTCAAGATCATAATCATTTGCTGCACACTGACTACATAAATGTTTCTTCTCTATATGTCCATTAAATATCTTTGTATAATGAAATTTCGCTTCATTTTCACCACAAGATTCACATTTCATCTTTGTCCCTCCTACTTAGCTAAAATAAGAAGAATATTTCTTAATATTTCAGCTCTGAGTTTGTTTGTATCTTCTACCCCTTCTGATATGGATCTATCGCTTATGGCGGCTTTTATTATATCTTCTTCTCTTTTTTCTATAAAGTCCTCTTCTCTTAAACCTTCCACTATGTGATAGGCTTTTGACTTAGTTATAGAGTCTCCAATAGTTTCTATGATAATTTCATTTAAATCAGCATACTTTTCTATACTGACCTTTATTATCTTTATATACCCTCCTCCACCTCTTTTACTCTCAATATAATAACCTTTATATGGAGTAAAGCGTGTGGAAAGCACATAATTTATCTGAGAAGGAGAGCATTCAAATTGTTCTGCCATCTCATTTCTCTGTATTTCTATTATACCCGTATCTGATTCTTGTAAAAGCTGTCTAATAAATCTTTCTATAATGCCACTTAATCCCATAGGGAAACCACCTCTTTGACTTTGACTATCTTTGTCTTTCAAAAGCAAAAAAATAAACTTTCTTATAAAGCTTATATTGTTTAAATCTATTACTAGTACACACTATATAGTGTACATATTTGTCTCTTCCTCTATTATTATACCATTTTTACAGAAAAAGTAAAGCATATAAGCTTTAAATTTTATTAGAAGTATCAGATTTTTAGATTAATCCAATACTTCTATCAATAAAATCACATCTCTATGGTCTATTTTTCTAGGATCTTTTTTTAATATTTCATCATTAACTATTTTTAAAAGATCCTTAGATTCTCGCCTTATTAAATCTTCCAATTTATTTGTGTCAAATCTTTCAAGAACTTTCTCTCTATCCTCTCCAGGAGTATCTGTATAAAAAACAATCTTATCACCTGGCCTTAATTGTATTTCCCTTTCTGCCAATCTATACTCATCGATCCTAGGAGAAGTTGATAATCCTTTGATTTCTATATTTTTAATAAATTTCTCTCTAGAATTATATCTTATAGCTCTACATTGGTAACCTGTGTTTACATATTTAAATTTATTTGTTTTAGTATTAAAGATAGCAAAGAAGATATTAAAATAATATTTTCCCCCTATATTTAATATTTCCAGATTTTTATTTAAATGTTTTAATACATCCCTAGGCCCAGTAAAATCTTTAATAAATCTCATAGTTTGACGAATAAACATAGTCATAAGAGCAGTGGAAACACCATTGCTCAATAGCTTACTCATATAAAAGCCTATATTTTCTTCATCTATTCTATATATATCAAATATATTCCCACCGAGTATCTCTGAAGGCTTATAGATATAGTCAATATTTAAATTTTCTATTCTTTGTTTTTTGGGAAGTATCTTTTCCTGAATTCTTCTGGAAAATTCTAGATCATATAACATTTTCATATTCTTATTTATAAGTTCTATCTCTAGTCTTTTTTCCCTTGTCACATTTCTAAATACTTCTACATGACCTATTATAGAATTTTCATCATCCTGGACAGGAGAGCTTTTAACAGAATAGATTTCACCATCTATAATGATTTCCCTTTGTACTACACCTTTTCTTGTCCTACTATTTAAAGCAATAAATTTATTGGCTATAATCTCTGGATCTAGATCATCTTTCATAGATTTATTTGCATAGATAACTATTCCTTTTTTATCTATCACTCTTACCCAATCAGCCATACCTTCTAATACATCATAGTTTAATTTAAAGTAGCTCAATCTCTCTTTTCTGTTTTTATAATTATCTTTTTTCACCAGATCACCACCTGTTTCTTTAATATTATAAAATCTAATTTTCTTTAACAATAAAGCTAACCTACAATTAGATTATAGATTAGCCTTATTATTTGTTAATACTTTATTTATATTTTATTTTTTCTTCCTATAAACTCCTAAACCAAGTGCTAAGAACAATCCACCTATACTATAGAAGAAGATATCTGGAGTTGCCCCAGTTTGTACCAATCTTCCCACTATACTTTGTGTTCTTCTTGGAGGATCTTTTTTGTCTGGTTCTTCTGGTTTAACTGGTTGTTCTTCTTCTTTTGGCTTCTCTGGTTCTTCTGGTTCCTCTGGTTCTTCTGGTTCTTCTGGCTCTTCTGGTTCTTCTGGTTCTTCTGGTTCTT